>JBDHRG010000056.1:0-20259 GCA_039807445.1 Candidatus Competibacteraceae bacterium | reverse complement strand
GGTCGCCGCCGCGGCGCCGCCCGAGCGGGCCGTCGAAGCCGAAGCCGCCGCGCCCGCGCCGCAAATCGCCGTGGGCGCGGCCGCGCCGTTGGCCGAGGCGAGCGTCGCCGAAGCACCGCCGGGCGAGGCGACTCTCGCTCCGGCAGTCGAACCGGGCGCAGCGCTGCCGCCGGACGAGTCCGAAGCCCCGGCCGAGCCGCCGGTCGCAGCGCTCGCACCGGCCGTCGGCGAAACCCCGCTACCCGAGGCGCCGAAGGCCGAGGCCGGCGAAGGCGAGACGCCGAAGGCCGAGGAAGCGGTGGTGCCGAAGCCCGATCCGGCCGCCTGACGGCGACCCTGCCGGGGCTGCCACAGAGCGGAAGGGGGGTGATCCTCGCGGATCACCCCCCTTCGCGTTTCTGCCGACCGCCGGACGGCAGCAATGCGGTCCGGGCCCGGTTTCAGATGCCGTAGCGTTCGCGGATCTCGAGCAGCAGACCCTGCGCCGCTTCCTCGATCAGATCGAGCACGCGCTCGAAGCCGCCGCGCCCGCCGTAGTAGGGGTCCGGCACTTCGCGCTCGGGCAGGTGCGGGGCGAACTCGAGCAACAAGCGCACCTTGCCCCGAAGCGCCGGATCGTCGCTGAGGCGCAGGATCGCTTCGCGGTTGTCCTTGTCCATCGCCAGCACGTAATCGAAGTGCTCGAGGTCTTCCGGCGCGATGCGCCGCGCGCGCTGCCGGCTCAGGTCGACGCCGCGCCGCGCCGCCGCCTCCCGGCTGCGCGCATCGGGCGGCTCGCCGGCATGCCCGGCGTAGGTGCCGGCGGAATCGACGCGCACGCGGTGCTGGAGCCCGCAGCCCTCGAGCAGGTGTGCGAACACCCCCTCGGCGGTCGGCGAGCGGCAGATGTTGCCCAGGCAGACGAATAGCACCGAGCACACCGCATCCACGGGTGGCGGTACCTCATGCTTCGGCTTTCGGAAACGGTCGAGCAGGCTCATGCGCAGATCGGATGTCGTGGAATGACGACGGTCAGTTTCGCAGACGCATCGCGGGCTGTCGACGCACCGTGACGGCTCGGAAGGCTCCCCCTGCCTTCAGCCGCGGCCTGCCAGCGCCGCCTCGGCGCGGGCCAGGTCGGCTTCGGTGTCGACGCCGGCCGGCGGGGCCTCGGGCAGCTCGAGCACCGCGATGGGGATGCCGTGCCACAGCGCGCGCAACTGCTCGAGCGCCTCGGCCTGCTCGAGCGGCGAGGCCGCAAGCTGCGGGTAGCGCCGCAGCGTCGCGACGCGGTAGGCGTACAGGCCGACGTGGCGCCGGTACGCAATCCCGGCCGGCAGCGCGCGACTGCCCGCCGCAAAGGCATCGCGCGCCCACGGGATGGTCGCGCGCGAAAAGTACAGCGCGGTGCCGGCGGCATCACACACCACCTTGACCGCGTTCGGGTCGAACAGCTCGTGCTCGGCCAGCGGCACCGCCAGCGTCGCGATGCCGGCATCGGGGCGCGCCTCGAGCAGCCCGGCGGTGGCGCCGATCAGCGCCGGCGGCAGCAGCGGCTCGTCGCCCTGGACGTTGACGACGATGGCTTCCGGCGGCCAGCCGAGCGTCGTGGCGAGCTCGGCCAGGCGGTCGGTGCCCGAGGCATGGTCGGCGCGGGTCATCACCGCGCGCGCACCGAAGCTCTCGGCGGCCTCCTTGATGCGCGCATCGTCGGTGGCGATCACCACCTCGTCGGCGCCGCTGGCGCAGGCGAGCCGCCAGACGTGCTCGATCATCGGCCGACCGGCGATGGCCCGCAGCGGCTTGCCCGGCAGGCGGGTCGAAGCGTAGCGCGCCGGGATCGCGACCTTGAACGCCGCCATCGGAGCGTCCACTCAGGCGTCCTCGTCGTCGGCCATGCGCCGCGCTTCGGCTTCGAGCATCACCGGGATGCCGTCGCGCACCGGGTAGGCCAGGCGGCTCGCCTTGCACTTGAGCTCCTGGCGCTCCTTGTCGTAGACCAGCGGCGCCTTGCTGACCGGGCACACCAGAATGTCGAGCAGCTTCTTGTCCATCGCCATCATCTCTTGCAGTGGGCGCGCCCGCCCGGCCCGGACAGGCGCGCGATGATTCCGGCCATCAGGGCCGGCTCGGGTTCGGCGCGCACCGGCAGCACCCACCAGCGGTCGCCGCGCAGGCCGAGACGCCGGCATTTTACGGCATCCTTCTCGGTCATCAGCACCGGCGCCTCACCGGCGAAGCCGAGCTCGGCGGCGACATAGGCGTGGTGGTCGGGGAAGGGGTGGCGGCACACCGCCAGTCCGTGCGCCTCGAGGCCGGCGAAGAAGCGCCCGGGGTCGCCGATGCCGGCCACGGCGTGCACCGGGCCGAAGTCCGCCAGCGGTCGTGCCGCCCCCTCGCCATCCAGCCGCCAGGCGAGCTCGCCGGCCAGGCGCATGCCGAGCTCGCCCGGCCCGGGCGAGCCGCCGTTGACGACGACGAAATCGACCGTGCGCAGCCGTGAGGGCGGCTCGCGCAAGGGGCCGGCCGGCAGCGGCCAGCCGTTGCCGAGCCGTCGGCAGCCGTCGACCACGGCGATCTCGAGCGTGCGCCCGAGGCGATAGTGCTGCAGGCCGTCATCGGACAGAATCAGGTCGATGTCGGGGTGCGCGGCAAGCAGCGCGCGCGCGGCCGCCACGCGGTCGGGCCCGGCCCACACCGGGCAGCGGGCGCGCGCCGCGAGCAGCACCGGCTCGTCGCCGAGCTCGAACGGGTTGCCGTCGGCCGGCACTTCGCGCGGCCAGCGCGCGCTGTTGCCGCCGTAGCCGCGGCTGACGATGCCGGGGCGCCGGCCGGCTGCACGCAAGCCCTCGGCCAGCGCCAGCAGCAGCGGCGTCTTGCCGGTACCGCCGACGCTGATGTTGCCGACCACCACCACCGGCACCGGCAAGCGCACCGACGCCTTCCAGCCGCGGCGGTAGGCGGCGCGGCGAGCCGCGGCGAGACCGGCGAACAGCCCGGCGAGCGGCAGCAGCGCGCATGCGAGCGGACCGCGCGCGGCCCAGAAACCGGGCGCCTTCACGGCGCCGGCCTGGGCAGTGCGGCGATGCCGATCGCACGCACGCCGAGCTGGCCCGCGGCATCCATCGCGCTGACCACCGCTTGGTGCGGCGTGCGCGCATCGGCGCGGATCAGCAGTCGCGCGCCGGACTTGCCCGCCAGCGCCCTTTCCAGCAGCGTGCGCAGCGCCGCCGCGTCGCCGGCGGCGGCTTCGCCCGCCGCGCCGATCGCGTAGCGCCCGCCCGGGTCGATCACGAGCTCGATCGCGGTTTCTTCCGCGGCCTGCGGCTGCTGGCCCGCCTCGGGCAGTTCGACCGCCAGCCGCGATTCGCGGATGAAGGTGGTGGTGGCGACGAAAAAGATCAGCAGCACCAGCATCACGTCGATCATCGGGATCAAGAGGATCTCGGGCTCCTCGCGCGGCCGCTGGCGGAACTTCATACGCCGCGCTCCCGGCGCTCGTCGAGCAGGTCGACCAGGAGCAGCGCTTCCCTTTCCATGTACACGACCAGCTCGTCGACGCGGCCGCGGAAGTAGCGGTAGAAGAACAGCGCCGGAAGCGCGACGATCAGCCCCGAAGCGGTCGCGACCAGCGCCTCGGACATGCCGCCGGCCATCAGCCTGAACTCGCCCGAGCCGCGCGCCGACACCACGCCGAGGATCTCGATCATCCCCGACACGGTGCCGAGCAGGCCGAGCAGCGGCGCCATCGTCGCGATCGAGCCGAGCGTGTTCAGGAAGCGCTCGAGCTCGAACACCACGTGGCGGCCGGTATCCTCGATCGCCTCCTTGACCGTCTCGCGGCCATGGTGGCGGCTGGCGAGCGCGGCGGCGACGATCTGCCCGAGCGGCGAGCGCGCATCCTCGCCCTCGAGCCGCATGATCTTCAGCGTGCCCTGTTCGGCCCAGTGGCGCAGGTCGGCCACCAGCGTCTTCGGCAGCACGCGCGCCGTGCGCAGCGCCCACAGGCGCTCGAGGATGATCGCCAGCGCGACCACCGAGCACGCCATGATCGGCCACATCACCCAGCCACCGGCTTCGATCAGCTCAAGCACGATCCATCCCCCCGTTGGTCTTGCCCGGTTGCGCCGCGGCGCGTGCGGCGAAGGCGGCGATCTCGGGCAGCAGCCGCGCAGCGGCGCGGTTGAAGGCCTGCACGCCGCCGTAGGCGTCGTCGCTCGCCGCCGGCTCTTCGGCTTCGAACACGCGTGTCGCCAGTAGCGCACGCGAGCCCGCGTCGATCAGCTGCACGCGCAGCGCGATGCGCACGCGGCTCGGCTGCGTGCGGAAATCGTGGGTGAAATCGAGCACCTCGGTCGCCAGGCGCAGCTCGGCGGCGACCGCCGAGGGTGCGCTGGCGACCGCCTCGAAGCCGCCCTGGCGCTCGAGCGCGCGCGCGAGCAGCGGGGCGAGCATCCGCGCCGGCGACTCGACCCAGGCGCTCTGCGTGAAGTACTCGAAGGCGTAGTCGCGGCGCAGGTAGGCGATGCGCGGCGTATCGAGCGCAGCGCGCGCTTCGGGCTTGTCGACCAGCAGCACGCGCGCGCCGCGCGGTGCGGCACCGGCGTCCGGCGGCAGCGCGGGCTCGAGCACGTACGTCGTCACCGCCGGTGCCGGCGTCTTCAAGTCGACGAAGCCGCAGCCGTCGAGCCCCAGGATCAGGGTCAGCGCCACGGCGCAGCGCCCAGGAACCCCCTCGCGCCTCGCGCCTCGAACCTCGCGCCTCATCCTCACTCCTCGCCCGGCCCCGGCCGACCCGGCTGCTTGCCGATCAGGATCGCGCGCGGATCGCGCTCGAGCGTGTCGCCGACGCGCTGCAGCACCTCGGTCAGCCGGCGCAGGTCGGCGAGCAGCCCCTCGAGCTCGGGTGTGGCGCCGCCGAGCTGCTGCAGGTCGCGGCGTGCCGACTGCGCCAGCCCGTCGACGCGCTGGCCGGCGCCGCCGAGCTTGCGCGCCATGTCTTCGAACGCCGCCAGCGTCTGCCGCGAGCGCTTCGCCGTCGCGCCCAGTTCGGCGGCGAGCCGCGCACCGCCCTCGAGCGCGTGGCGGCCCTCGGCGATGCCGCGGTCGATGTCGTCGGCGCGGCGCGCCAGCACCGCGCTCAGCGTGTCCAGGTTGGCCAGCAGCGCGCGCAGCGAAGCCTGGTTGTCGTCGCCGAGCAGGCGCTGCAGCCGCACGCTGAGCTCGCCGAAGTCGCCGAGCACCTTGCTCAGCGCGTCGTCGAGCCGCTTGACCAGCGAGGGGCCGGCCTCGATCACCGGGTAGGGCTCGTCGCCGCGGCGATCGAGCCGCCCGGCGCCGCGGCTGCCGCCGGTCAGCTCGACCGTCGCCAGCCCGGTCAGCCCCTGCGCGCTGAGCACGGCGCGCGTATCGGTGCGGATCGGCGTGCCGCGCTCGATGTTCAGGTCGACCATCACTTGCTCCGGGTTGTCGGGGTCGAGTTCGAGTTCGGCGACTTCGCCGACGGCGACGCCGCGGTACTTGACCAGCGCCTTGACGTTGAGCCCGGACACCGATTCGCGGAAGTACACGCGGTAGGTGTCGTACTGCTTTTCGGTGCCGCCGACCGCCAGCCACAGTACCAGGCCGATCAGCGCCGCGCCGAGCGCGAGCACGAACAGCCCGACCAAGGTGTAATTGACCTTCGATTCCACGATCGTCCCTCAGCCCGGCGGCAAGGCCGCGCGTCCGCGCGGCCCGCCGAAGTAGGCCCGGATCAGCGGCTGCGCCGCGCGCGTCAGCTCGGCCATCGGCGCGCAGGCCAGCACGCGCCGCTCGCCGAGGAAGGCCACGCGGTCGGTGATGCGCCACAGCGAATCGAGGTCGTGCGTGACCATCACCACGGTCAGCCCCAGCGCTTGCTGCAGCGCGAGCACCAGTTCGTCGAAGCCGCCGGCGCCGACCGGATCGAGCCCGGCGGTCGGTTCGTCGAGAAACAGCAGCCCCGGGTCGAGCGCCAGCGCGCGCGCCACCGCGGCGCGCTTGACCATACCGCCCGACAGCTCGCGCGGGTAGCGCCCGGCGGCGTGCGCCGGCAAACCGACCAGCGCGATCTTGAGCTCGGCGATCTCGGCGATCAGCCGCGCCGGCAGCCGCGTGTGCTCGCGCAGCGGCACCGCGATGTTCTCGCGCACCGTCAGCGACGAGAACAGCGCCCCCTGCTGGAACATCATGCCGAAGCGCCGCCGCAAGCCGAAAGCCTCGGCTTCGCCGATGCCGGCCAGCTCTTCGCCGAACAGGCGTATCGAGCCTGCCGCCGGGCGTTCGAGCAGCGCGATCTCGCGCAGCAGCGTGGTCTTGCCGCTGCCCGAGCCGCCGACGATCGCCAGCACTTCGCCGCGGCGCACGCTGAGGTCCAGATCCTGGTGCAGCACCAGCGCCCCGAACTGGGTGCGCAAGCCGCGCACCTCGATCACCGGGCTCAGATCTTCAGCCACGAGAACAGCACCGAGAAAGCCGCGTCGGCGACCATCACCAGGAAGATCGCCTGCACCACGCTCTGCGTGGTCTGGCGACCGACCGCTTCGGCGCCACCGCGCACCTGGAAGCCCTGGAAGCAGCCGACCAGCGCGATCAGCGCCGCGAACACCGGCGCCTTGCCGAGGCCGACGAAGAAGTGCCGCACCGGCACCGCACGCGGCAGCCGGTCGAGGAATTCGGTGAAGCTCACGTCGAGCAGCAGCAGCGCCGTGGCCATGCCGCCGAGCACGCCGAGGATGTCGGCGAACACCGTCAGCAGCGGCAGCGCAACCATCAGCGCCAGCATCTTCGGCAGCACCAGCAGCTCCATCGGCCGGATGCCGATCGTTCGCAGCGCGTCGACCTCTTCGGTGACGCACATCGTGCCGATCTGCGCCGCGTACGCCGAGCCGGTGCGCCCGGCGACGATGATCGCCGTCATCAGCACCGCCATCTCGCGCAGCATCGTCAGCCCGACGAGTTCGACGATGAAGATGTTGGCGCCGTAGAGCCTGAGCTGCATCCCGCCCTGGTAGGCGATCACGACCCCCATCAGGAAGGCGAGCAAGCCGACGATGGGCAGCGCCTCGAAACCGGCGGTCTCGAGGTTCGCGAGCACGGGCTTCCACCGCAGCCGCCTCGGTGCGAGCAGCGCGCGGCCGAGCGCGGCGCTGGCTTCGCCGATGAAGGCGAGCAACTCGCCCAGGCCGCGCGCGTGCTCGGTGACGGCACGGCCGAGCTGCGCCAGCGGATTTTCCTCGCGCGCGGGCGGCCCCGCCTCGGCCGGTAGCCGGTGGGCGCGCACCAGCTCGAGCAGCGCCGCGTGTTCGGGGCGCAAGCCGTCCCAGCGCGCCCCGGGGGCGGCGAGCTTCAGCAGCAGCAGCGCGCCGCAGGTGTCGAGCGCGGCGATCGCGGCGGCATCGACGCGGCTCGCAACACCTTCCGGCGGCAGCCGCGCGGCCTCGATCCCGGCGACGGTCCAGAGCCCGGCGCAGCGCAGACAGGTTCCTTCGAGCTCGGCGCGGGCGGGAGTGGCGATGTCCATGGGCGCGGAGTGTTCCACGCCGGGCGCGAGGGCTTCAAGGCTCGCGCGGGTTCAGGCGCCGCCACAGCCACGGCGTGCGCTGCGCGCCGGGCTCGGCCCAGATGCCGCGGCGCGCGGCGCGCGCCTCGGCTTCGGCGGCGGAATAGGCGGGATCGTCGTTGTAGCGCGCGTAGACCGCCGCCGCCCCGTCGCGCACCAGCGCCAGCCCCAGGTCTTCGCCGTCGGCCAGCCACAGCCGCCCGACGCTGCGGCCGTAGACGTCGATGTCGCGCACCTCGAGCGCGACTGCGGTATCGTCGGCCAGCCGCGCGCGCAGCGCTTCGCGCGCGCGTCCCCCCCAGGGCGCCTGGCCGTCTTCCGGAGCGTCGATGCCCCACAGCCGCACCGTGCGCCGCCCGCCCGGGCAGCTCAGGCGCACGCTGTCGCCGTCGAACACCGCATCGACCACGCAATCGAGCCGCGCGCCGGGCGCGGCCGGCGGCGCCTCGCGCAGCCGCGCCAGGCCGAAGCCCGCGACCACGAGGCAGGCGGCCAGCAGCGGCCACCCGGCCGAGCGCCGGCGCCCGCCCTCGCCGAGCTCGCCCCAGAGCCGGCGCTGCAGGCGGCGGCGGGTTTCGGGGGACATGGGGCCTTCAGGAATGGGCCATGGGGAATGGGGAATGGGGGATGGGGATGGGGGATGGGGCGGCGACGCCCTTTCCCCATCACGCCCCGCTCACCCGGCCCCCGTCGCCGCGGCCAAGGCCTGGTCGAGGTCGGCCAGGATGTCGTCGATGTGCTCGAGGCCGATCGACAGCCGCACCATGTCTTCGCTGACACCGGCGCGGGCGAGCTCCTCGGGCGAGAGCTGGCGGTGGGTGGTGCTCGCCGGGTGGCAG
The DNA here is from genome assembly GCA_039807445.1 of Candidatus Competibacteraceae bacterium. Taxonomy (GTDB): domain Bacteria; phylum Pseudomonadota; class Gammaproteobacteria; order Competibacterales; family Competibacteraceae; genus JBDHRG01. Next base: position 11,859 of record JBDHRG010000056.1, on the reverse strand, counting down.
GCGAGGCTCTTGGCGTCGCCGATGTTGACCAGCCGCGTGACCAGCTGCAGGGCATCCTGGAACTTCGCACCCGCCGCGCGACCACCCTTGACGCCGAAGGTCAGCAAGCCCGAGGCACGCCCGCCGAAGTAGCGCTCGACCAGCGGCTTCGATTCGTGCCCCGGCAGCCCGGCGTAGTTGATCCACGCCACCTGCGGGTGGTCGCGCAGGAACTCGGCGACTTTCAGCGCGTTGTCGCAGTGGCGGTCCATCCGCAGCGCCAGCGTCTCGATGCCCTGCAGCACCTGGAAGCTGTTGAACGGCGAGATCGCCGCACCCATGTTGCGCAACGGCACCACGCGCGCACGGGCGATGTAGGCCGCCGCACCGAGCGCCTCGGTGTAGACCACGCCGTGGTACGAGACATCGGGTTCGTTCAGCCGGCGGAAGCGCGCCTTGTGCTCGACCCACGGGAACTTGCCCGAATCGACGAGGCAGCCGGCGATGCTGGTGCCGTGGCCGCCCATGTACTTGGTCAGCGAGTGCACGACGATGTCGGCGCCGTGCTCGAACGGGCGGCACAGGTAGGGCGTCGGCACGGTGTTGTCGACGATCAGCGGCACGCCGTGCGCGTGCGCGGCGTCGGCGAAAGCGGCGAAGTCGACCACGTTGCCGAGCGGGTTGCCGATCGATTCGCAGAACACCGCCTTGGTGCGCGCATCGATCAGCCGCTCGGCCGAGGCCGGGTCGCGGTAGTCGACGAAGCGCACCTCGATGCCGTACTGCGGCAGCGTGTGCGCGAACAGGTTGTAGGTGCCGCCGTACAGCGTGCCGGTGGCGACGATGTTGTCGCCGGCCTCGGCGATGGTCAGGATCGCGTAGGTGATCGCCGCCTGGCCCGAAGCCAGCGCCAGCGCGCCGATGCCGCCCTCGAGCGCCGCGACGCGCGCCTCGAGCACCGCGGTGGTCGGGTTCATGATGCGGGTGTAGATGTTGCCCTGGACCTTGAGGTCGAACAGGTCGGCGCCGTGCTGGGTGTCGTCGAAGGCGTACGAGGTGGTCTGGTAGATCGGCACCGCCACCGCCCGGGTGGTCGGGTCGGGGCTGTAGCCGGCGTGGATCGCGAGCGTCTCGAGCTTCATTTCGTTATTCCTCTTCTGACATCGATCGTTGAGCTTTCAAAACCATGCCGGGCCCCCCGCTCCGGCGCTACACCAGCGGCCGCAGCGCGAGCAGCCCCAGCCCGGCGTAGATCCCGGCGAGCAGGTCGTCGAGCATGATGCCCCAACCCCCGGGCACGCGCGCATCGCAGATGCGGATCGGCCAAGGTTTCCAGACATCGAACAGCCGGAACAGCGCGAAGCCGACGGCGATCCAGCCCCAGCCCGCGCCGGCGGGCGCGAAGGCCATCGTCAGCCAGAAGCCGACGAACTCGTCCCAGACGATGCCGCCGTGGTCGTGCACGCCGAGCAGTCGTGCCGCCTCGCCGCACAGCCATGCCCCCGCCAGGGTCGCGGCGAGCAGCACGGCGAGGTAGGCGGGCAGCGGCAGCAGCGCCAGCAGCAGATACGGCGGGATCGCGGCGAGCGTGCCGACGGTGCCCGGCGCCTTCGGCGCGAGCCCACTGCCGAAGCCGAAGGCGGCGAGCAGCCGCGGGTCGCGCAGCACGCGCGCGCGCTCAGCCGAAGTGGTCATAGCCGCCGCGCTCGAGGAAATAGGAGCTGGCGTCGGGACGCAGCAGGCGCAAGCCCGCCTCGGCCTCGATCGCGCCGATCACCGTGACGCCGCAGTCCCAGCCGGCGGCGCGCGTGCGCAGTGCCTCGAGGCGCGCAGGCGGCAGCGTGAACAGCAGCTCGTAGTCGTCGCCGCCGCCTAGCGCGAAGCGCCACGCCGCCGCCTCGCCGCAGGCGGCGAGCGCCGGCGAGCACGGCAGCCGGCCGAGCTCGAGCGTCGCGCCGACGCCGCTCGCGGCGAGGATGTGACCGAGGTCCTGCGCCAGCCCGTCGGAGACGTCGATGCAGCTCGATGCCAGCCCGCGCAAGTCCAGCCCCTGCGCGACGCGCGGGCTCGGCCGCTCGAGGCGGTCGATCAGCCGTGCCGCGGCCGTCGCATCGGCCAGCGCCAGACGACCGAGCTTCAGCGCCAGCCCGGCGCCGGCCTCGCCCGGCGTGCCGGTGACGCAGACCAGATCCCCGGGGCGCGCGCCCGAGCGCAGCAGCGCCGCCCCCGCCGGCACGAAGCCGTGCGCCTGCACCGCGAGCGTCAGCGGGCCGCGCGTGGTGTCGCCGCCGACCAGCTGCACCCCGAAGCGCGCGGCCAGCGCGAAGAAGCCGCGGCAGAAGCCTTCGAGCCAGCCTTCGTCGGCCTCGGGCAGCGTCAACCCGAGCGTGACCCAGGCCGGCTCGGCGCCGGCCGCGGCGAGGTCGCTGAGGTTGACCGCGAGCGCTTTGTGGCCGAGCGCCTCGGGCGCGGCATCGGCGAAGAAGTGCACCCCGGACACCAGCAGATCGAGGCTCACCGCGAGCTGATGGCCTGCGGGAACCGCGAGCAGCGCGCAGTCGTCGCCGATGCCGAGCGGCACGTCGGGCCGCTGCGGGCCGTGGGCCTGGAAGTGGCGGCGGATCAGGTCGAATTCGGAAGCCATACGCTCGTATCGGGGCGGAGTCGGCGGCCGCAACGGCCAGGCGCCTATACTAGTGGCCGTTTCGTCCCCGGTAAAAGGAGCCGCCCCGCATGAGCCGCCTGTTCCTGTCCCCCGCCGACGTCCCGGCGGACGCGCTGATCATCGATACCCGCGAGCCCGAAGCGCATGCCGCCGGCCACATCCCCGGTGCGGCCGGCCTGCCCTATGCGCGCTATGTCAGGCCGCAGCCGCCGGCGATGGCGCTGCTGCCCGAGGCGGCGGACTTCGCCGCGGCACTGGGCGGGATCGGGCTGCGGCTCGGGCAGCCGGTGCTGGCCTACGACGAGGGCGCGAGCGGCAAGGCGGCGCGGCTGCTGTGGACGCTGGCCGCCGCCGGCCACACGGGGTCGCTGACGCTGCTCGACGGCGGGCTGCCGGCCTGGGTCGCCGCCGGCGGCGCGCTGACGCGCGAAGCGCCGGCGCTGACGCCGACCCGCTACCCGGTGGCCTGGGTCGAGGGCGTCGTCGCCGACCGCGACTGGGTGCTCGCGCACCTCGGCGATGCCGCGGTCGTGCCGCTCGACACGCGCTCGGCGGCCGAATACGCGGGGCTGGACGTGCGCACCGCGGCCGGCGGGCACATCCCCGGGGCGGTGAACTTCGACTGGGTGCGCGCGATGCAGCGCGACGGCCGGCTGCGCGCCGACGCCGAGCTGCGCGCCGAGCTCGAGGCGCTCGGCGTCACGCCGGACAAGGAGATCGTCGTCTACTGCCAGACGCACCACCGCTCGGCGCACACCTGGGTGGTGCTGAAGCAGCTCGGCTACGCGCGCGTGCGCGGCTATGCCGGCGCCTGGTCGGAATGGGGCAACACCCCGAGGCTGCCGATCGAGCGGTAGCGCGAAGTTGCGTCGAGCATTTCTTGAAAGAATCTGACGCAATGATGCAGTAGCGTAGCGACAGGGGCTTCGAAAACGCTCTGCATCGCAGCTTTTTGCATCGAATTCTTTGATGCTCGAAGCGGGAACCGGCTACAGTCGCAGTTTTTGCGACCGTTCCGGACCATGGCCAGGAAGAAGAAAAGCTCTCCCCGTTTCCGCCACCCTTGGCTGGCGCTGATCGCCGCGTTCGCCGCGGCGCTGTTCGGCGTCGACCTGTCCGGGCTGATCGAGGCACCAACGCGCACCGAGCCCTCGGCACCAGCCGAGGGGGTCGCGCTGCCGCGCACGCCGACGAGCTTCGCCCAGGCCAAGCGCGTGCTGTACGATCAGATCTATGCCGGCCGGGCCAGGACCTTCTACTGCGGCTGCGACTACGACGCCGAAGGCAAGGTCGACCTGGCCAGTTGCGGCATGCAGGCACTGGCCGGACAGAAGCGCGCGCAGCGAGTCGAGGCCGAGCACGTGTTCCCGGCGGCGCAGTTCGGCAACTTCCGCGCCTGCTGGCGCGAGCCCGCGAGCTTCCCCGAGTGCCGGCGCGACAGCGGCAAGGCGCTGTCGGGGCGGCAGTGCTGCGAAAAGGTCGACCCGGTGTTCCGCGCCGCGCACAACGACCTGATGAACCTGTTCCCCGCGGTCGGCGAAGTCAACGGCGACCGACGCGACTTCGGCTGGGGCATGGTGCCGAACAAGCGTCGCGGCGAATACGGCGCGTGCGGGATCGCGATCGACCCCGAACTGCGCCGCGCCGAGCCGCCCGACGCGGTCAAGGGCGACGTCGCGCGCACGATGCTCTACATGGAGCGCACCTACGGCTTCCGCCTGTCCGACCAGGACCACCAGCTGTTCGACGCCTGGAGCCGCCAGGACCCGCCCGACGCCTGGGAGCAGGAGCGCATCCGCCGCATCCAGCGGATTCAAACCGCTCCGCCCCGCTTGGCGGACCGGTGATGGAGCTCATGCGGAGCCCAAGAATTTTGCGCGCATTGCGGCGGAGCGAGGGGGATGTCGCTGCGCTCATTCTCGGCGTACATCCGTGTACGCCTCCGAGGTACGGCACCGCTCCGCGCTGTCCTGCGCCCGCGGCGCGCGTAATCCGCTCCGCAACATCCCCCTCGCTCCGCCCCGGGCATTTTCTGGAACCCGTATCAGTCCAGCGGCCACACTGGCCGCCGGACCTTGCGGTAGGCGAAGCGCTTCAGCTCGCGGCTGACCAGCGCGCCGCTGTCGGCGAAGATGATCTCGCCTCGCGCCGCTGCTGCTGGCGGACAGGGATTTCGACGGCTGATGACGCCCGGGCGGCGGAGCGAGGGGGATGTTGCGGAGCGGATTACGCGCAGCGCACCCGCAGCGCCTGGGGGGTGTTCCGCGACCGCCGCGCCGAACTGTACGCCCTGCTGCTGACGCTCGACGGCGAAACGCCGGTCCGCTGAAGCCGACCCGCACGAAAAAAGCCGGTCGGCGCCTGCGGCGCGCGACCGGCACAGCCCCCTCGCACAGGGTCCGACAGCTCTGCGACGGCGGCCGCAGAGCCTTCGATCTCGATCAGTTCTGCGTCGACGACGAGCCCTGCAGCTTCTTGCCGGCTTCCTCGAGCGCTTGGCCGGTGGCCTGCTTGGCGGCGTCGTAGCCCTGCTTCGCCGCTTCGCCCGCCTGCTCGGCCTTCTGCTGGGCGCTCTCCTTGGCCGCGGTTGCCGCCTGGTCGGCGGCTTGGCCGGCCTGCTTGGCGGCGTCCTTGGCCGAGTCGGCCGCTGCGGTGGCCGACGACTTGGCGGCATCGCTCGAGGACTGCGCCGGCGGTGTGGCGTCGTCGCAGGCGGCGAGCAGCAGCGCCGAAGCGGCGAGCGCGGCGATCAGGGTCTGGTTCAGCTTCATGGCGATCTCCCGTTGTCAACGTGCGCGGCCCGCCGTGGCGGCCTGCGCGGTATCCGCAGCATCTCGGATGCGGCGTGTGTCTTGCCCGACATTCGAAACAAAGCACGTGCCGTGCCAATTGGCAAAAAATCCTTGCTGATCAGTCGATTGTCGGATCACGCCCAGCCCGCGGTCAGCGTCTGGGTGATCAGGATGGAAAATCGGACCGGAAACCGTCGGGCCGGGGCGACAGATCCGGCGGCGATCGCGCCGATCGCCGCCATGGCAAGGAACGGCGCTGTCGCCGAGCGGCGACAGCATCCGGCGTTCAGGGGGCGACGAACAGCCGCTCGCGGTAGAAGCGTAGCTCGTCGATCGAATCGCGGATGTCGTCGAGCGCCAGATGCGAAGACTGCTTCTCGAAGCCCTTGACCTTGTCCGGGTACCAGCGCCGGCCGAGTTCCTTGACCGTGCTGACGTCGAGGTTGCGGTAGTGGAACCAGGCTTCGAGCGTGGGCATCAGCCGCGCGAGGAAGCGGCGGTCCTGACAGATGCTGTTGCCGCACATCGGCGACTTGCCCTTGGGTACCCAGCGCTGCAGGAACTCGAGCGTCTCGAGCTCGGCGGCGCGCTCGTCGTGGCCGCTCGCGCGCACGCGCGCGACGAGCCCCGACTTGCCGTGCTGGTTACGGTTCCACTCGTCCATCGCCTCGAGCACTTCGTCGCTCTGGTGCACGGCGATCACCGGCCCCTCGGCCAGCGTGTTCAGCTGGCTGTCGGTGACGACGGTGGCGATCTCGATGATGCGGTCGCTCTGCGGATCGAGCCCGGTCATCTCGAGGTCGATCCAGATCAGGTTGGCTTCGGAGGGCTGGGCCATGCTCGGTTCCGTGGTGGAAGGATGCGGCTACGCGCTGCGCGCGCCGCGGTTGCCTGGAAACCGCCGCCGGGGCTAACCTCCAGCGGTTTCGGAGGCGGCGATGCGAACGCACGAGTTTACGCTGATTTTCCTCGCGCTGCTGGCGCTGGGCACGGGGCTGCAGCTGTGGCTCGCCACGCGCCAGATCCGCCACGTGCGTGCCCACCGCGACGCGGTACCCGCCGCCTTCGCCGGGCGCGTCACGCTGGAGGCACACCGCAAAGCCGCCGATTACACGGTCGCCCGCACCCGGTTCGGCTGCGTCGGGTTGTTGTTGTCGGCAGCGGTGCTGCTGGCCTGGACGCTGGGCGGCGGGCTCGAGGCGCTCGACCGCAGCTGGCGCGCCGCGGGCTGGAGCACAACGGTGAGCGGCGTCGCGGTGATCGTCAGCTGCCTGATGATCGGCGGGCTGCTCGAGCTGCCGCTCGCGGCATACCGCCAGTTCGGGCTCGAGGCGCGCTTCGGCTTCAACCGCATGACGCCGGGGCTGTTCTTCGCCGACCTCGCCAAGGGCATCGCGCTGTCGCTCGCGCTCGGCGCCCCGCTCGCGTGGCTGGTGCTGTGGCTGATGCACCACGCCGGCGGCCTGTGGTGGCTGTACGCCTGGGGGGTGTGGGCCGGCTTCAACGGGCTCTTGGTGTGGGTTTTCCCGATGCTGATCGCGCCGCTGTTCAACCGCTTCACGCCGCTCGAAGACGACGGCCTGCGCGCGCGCCTCGAGGCACTGCTGACGCGCTGCGGCTTTCGCAGTTCGGGCGTGTTCGTGATGGACGGCTCGCGCCGCTCGGGCCACGGCAACGCCTACTTCACTGGCTTCGGCCGAGCCAAGCGCATCGTGTTCCTCGACACGCTGCTCGAGACGCTCGCACCCGAGCACGTCGAGGCGGTGCTCGCACACGAGCTCGGCCACTATCGGCGCCACCACATCCACAAGCGGCTCGCGAGCCACTTCGCGCTGAGCCTGGCCGGGCTGGCGGCGCTCGGCTGGCTGGCCGGCGAGCCCTGGTTCTACGCCGGACTCGGCGTGTCGCAGCCCTCGCCGCACGCGGCGCTGCTGCTGTTCATGCTCGCCGGCGGCGCCTTCACGGTGTTCCTGCACCCGCTCGCCGCGCTGGTGTCGCGCCGGCACGAGTTCGAGGCCGACGCCTTCGCCGCCGAGCAGACCGATGCGCGCGCGCTGATCGATGCGCTGCTGCGGCTGTACCGCGACAATGCCGCGACGCTGACGCCCGACCCGCTGTACTCGGCGTTCCACGATTCGCACCCGCCAGCGCCGATCCGCATCGCCCATCTCGAGCGGCTGTGCCGCACCCCCGAGGTTCTTCCCCGATGAGTGGCCGCAAGCTCTCGCGCCAGCAGATCCAGCGCATCCGCGACATCCACGAGGCGCGGCGCGCGAAAGCGCGCGAGCGCGCCAGCGAGCGCGCCGAAGCGCTGGCCTCCAACGACCGCCTCGGCGCCGCGCAGCCCGGACGCATCGTCACGCACTACGGTGCGACGCTGATCGTCGAGGACGCCGAGCGCCGGCTGCACCGCTGCCTGACGCGGCAGAACCTGGGCAGCCTCGCCTGCGGCGACCGCGTGCTGTGGCAGGCGGCGGCGACCGGCGACGGCGTGATCGTGACGCTCGAACCACGCCGCTCGCTGCTCGCCCGCCCCGACTACAGCGGCCGGCTGAAGCCGGTGGCCGCCAACATCGACCAGGTCGCGGTGGTGATCGCACCGCGGCCCGAGTTCAACGAGTACCTGGTCGACCGCTACCTGGCGGCGATCGCGCTGCTCGGCGCCGAACCGCTGCTGGTGCTGAACAAGATCGACCTGCTCGACGCCGACGCGCGCACCGAGGTCGACGCGCGGCTGGCCACCTACCGGCGTATCGGCTATGCGCTGATCGAAGCGAGCACGCGCAGCCTGCACGGACTGGCCGCGCTCGAGGCGCGGCTGCTCAGCAAGACCAGCATCCTGGTCGGCCAGTCGGGCGTCGGCAAGTCGTCGCTGATCAACGCGCTCCTCCCCGGGCGCGAGCTGCAGACGCGCGCGCTGTCGGAGGCCACCGGCCACGGCACGCACACGACCACCGCGACCACACTGTACCACCTGCCCGGGGGCGGCGAGCTGATCGACTCGCCCGGGGTACGCAGCTTCGAGCTCGGCGACATCGAGCCCGAGGCGCTCGAGCGCGGCTTCGTCGAGTTCGGTCCCTACCTCGGCCGCTGCCGCTTCTCGAACTGCGCACACGTGGTCGAGCCCGGCTGCGCGCTGCTCGAGGCGATCGGTCGCGGCGAGCTCGATCCGCGCCGGCTCGACAGTTTCCAGCAGATCAGGCGCGGCTTGACGGAGGCACGCGAGCGCCGCCCGTAAGTGCTTGAGAACAGCAGCCTTTCACCGTATGATGCGTTGCCGCACCGCGTTGCGGGGACGCCGTGAGCAGCGCCCCGCCCTTCCAGGAGAACCCATGAATATCCGTGCCTTGTCCCTGCCCGCCCTCGGTCTCTTGAGCGCACTGAGCCTGCCCGCCTTCGCCGTCGACAAGGATGGTGCGTACGCGCCCAAGGGCGTCGGCCTGCTGTCGTGCGAGCAGGTGCTGAAGGCGGCCGAAAAGGAGGACGAGAAGCTCAAGGTCGCGACCGCGCTGGCGAACTGGCTGGACGGCTACGTCACCGCGCAGAACCTCGGCTTGGGCTCCACCTACGACGTCGCCAGCTGGACCTCGACTCCGTTCATGGTCGAGTTGATCGGATCGCAGTGTTCGAAGGTGCCGCAGGCGCGCATCGCCCAGGTGGCGCAAGAGCTGATGGGCTTCCTCGGCCCGACGCGGCTGCAGGCCAAGTCCGAGGTGGTCGAGATCAAGGAAGGTGACAAGAAGGGCTTGATCTACGCCGAGACGCTGAAGCGCGCGCAGCAGACGCTGAAGGACGGCGGCCACCTGAACGCGACGCCCGACGGCAAATGGGGCAGCAAGACCAAGGATGGCTTCAAGGCGTTTCAGAAGAAGGAGGGTCTGCAGGAAACCGGTCTGCCCGATTCGCTGACGCTGCTGCGGCTGTTCGCCGCCAACGGCAAGGGCGGCGAAGCCAAGACCAAGCAGCAGTAAGGCTGCGCCCGCGACCGCACGCCGAAGTCCCGCCCCGGCGGGGCTTCGGCGTTTCCGGAGCTCACGGATTCGCCGGGAGCGAATCCGGCCGCCCCTCAGGGCGGGCCCCGCAGGGGAGCCGGGCAGGAAAGCCCGGCTCAGCCCGGCGGCCACTGCATCCGGCGCCCGGCGAGCAGGTGCAGATGCAGGTGGAACACGTCCTGGCCACCGTCGGCGTTGCAGTTGATCAGCGTGCGGTAGCCGCGCTCGGCGACGCCGAGCTCGGCGGCGATCTGCCTGGCGGCGAGCAACAGTTCGCCGAGCAAGCCGGCATCGGCGGGTTCGAGCTCGTTCAGCGTCGCGACGTGGCGCCTCGGCACCACCAGCACGTGCACCGGCGCCTGCGGGTTGATGTCGTGGAACGCGAGCACGCGCTCGTCCTGATAGGCGATCTTGGCGGGAATCTGCCCCGCGACGATCTTGCAGAAGATACAGTCGCTCATCGGATCCTCCCCGTGCGCGCCAAGCGCGCGCGGGAGACATTGTGTCATACGATCCGCGTCATACGATCCGCGTCTATACGATCCGCCGGAAGGTCAGGTTGATGCGCGGTTCGAGCAAGCCGGCGCGCTTGGGTACACAGTGGCGCCAGTGGTGCTGCGTCGCCCCCGTCATCAGCAGCAGGCTGCCCGAGGCCAGCCGCAGCACTTCGGTCGGAAGCGCCCGAAGGCGCTTGTGGCGCAGACAGAAGTCGCGCTCGGCGCCGAAGCTGAGCGAGGCGATCACGGGGTCGCGGCCGAGTTCGGGCTCGTCGTCGCTGTGCCAGGCGACCGAGTCGCGGCCATCACGGTAGAGATTGGCGAGCACGCTGTTGAAGGCGTGACCGGTGGCGGCCTCGATCCGCACCTTGATCGCCAGCAGCCGCGGCTCCCAGGGCTCGGGCTCGAGCACGATGCCGGAATACGCGTAGCGCTTGCCGGGATCGCCGTACCAGACGTCGAGCCGCGGCACCGGAATCGTGCGCCCCTGGAGGCGGATCGCGTGCTGGCGCCACGCGAGGCGCTCCCTCAGCTCGGCGAACAGCGCGCGCGCCTCGTCTGGCGCGAACAACGCCGGCCAGTAGTCCCAGGCGCCGTCGGGGCGTTCGACGTGAATGCGCTCGGGTTCGAGCCCGGCGAACAGGTCCGCCATCGCTGCCCCGCTCAGACTTCGCGCCGCCCGGCGAAGGCATGCGACAGCGTGCCGCCGTCGATGTACTCGAGCTCGCCACCGAAGGGCACGCCGTGGGCGATCCGCGTCGCACGCACGCCGTGCTCGTGCGCGAGCGCGGCGATGTAGTGTGCGGTCGCCTCGCCTTCGACCGTCGGGTTGGTGGCGAGGATCACTTCGCGCACCTCGCCCTCGCCCAGACGCGCCTCGAGCTGCTCGAGGCCGAGCGCCTCGGGGCCGATGCCGTCGAGCGGCGACAGCCGCCCCATCAGCACGAAGTACTGCCCCCGGTAGCCGGTGGACTGCTCGAGCGCGAGCACGTCGGCCGGGGTTTCGACCACGCACAGCAGCCCGGCGTCGCGCCCGGCATCGAGGCACACCGGGCACAGCTCGGCTTCCGACAGGTTGCGGCAGCGGCGGCAGTGGCCGACGCCGTCGAGCGCGGCACCCAGCGCCTTCGCCAGCCGCGCGCCGCCGGAGCGCTCGCGCTCGAGCAGGTGCAGCGCCATGCGCTGCGCCGACTTCGGTCCGACCCCGGGCAGGCAGCGCAGCGCCTCGATCAGCTCGCCGACCAGGCGCGGGTACGCGACGGGAGGCACCGCTGCGCTCCGCGGCTCAGAACAGCTTGCCGAGATCCATCGGCAGCCCCATGCCGGCGCCCAGCCCCGACATGCGCTCCTGCGTGACGCGCTCGATCTTGCGCACCGCGTCATTGAACGCCGCGGCGACCAGGTCTTCGAGCATGTCCTTGTCGTCGGCGAGCAGGCTGGGGTCGATGCTGACGCGGCGCACTTCGTGGCGGCCGGTGATCAGCACTTGCACCAGGCCGCCGCCGGATTCGCCGGTCACTTCCATCGCCGCGAGCTCGGCCTGCGCCTTCTGCAGGTTTTCCTGCATCTTCTGCGCCTGCTTCATCAGGTTGCCCAAGCCACCCTTCATCATCGCTTCGCTCTCCGCATCAAGGTTTCAATCCACCGGGGTGATCGAATCGGCGCGCACCCGCGCGTCGAAGGTCTCGACCAGCGCCCGCACCAGGCCATCGTCGTTGAAGGCCTGCACCGCCGCCTGCTGCCGCGCCGCGGCGCGCGCGGCGCGCGCGCGCGCTGGCGTGGCGAGGCGCGCGTCGCCGGGCTCGATCTTCAGCCGCACCGGTTCGCCGACGTGCTGCGCCAGCGCCTGCGCCAGGCGCTCCTCGGCCTGCGGCGTACGCAGGCTGCGGTGCGCGGGGTCGAGCCGCAGCTCGAACACGCCGCCGGCCACCGGA
>JBDHRG010000055.1:0-20323 GCA_039807445.1 Candidatus Competibacteraceae bacterium | reverse complement strand
GCTGCACCAGCCGTTCCCGACGCCGGGCGTTCGTGCGCCGGTGCCGAGGCTTTCGTCGCGCCGGGTGGCCCGTGCCGCGCGCTCACAGCAGATCCCGCAGCCGGTGCCACAGCATCGCCAGTACCAGCGTCGGTGTGCGCAGCCAGCGGCCGCCGGGGAAGTCGCGGTGCGGGATGCGCGCGAACAGGTCGAGGCGTTCGGCGGAGCCCGCGACCGCCTCGGCGATCACCTTGCCGGCCAGCCCGGCGAGCGCCATGCCGTGGCCGCTGAAACCCTGCGCGAAGTAGACGTTGCCGCCGGCCAGCCGGCCGAAGTGCGGCGCGCGGTTCATCGTGATGTCGACGAAGCCGCCCCAGGCGTAGTCGATCGCCACGTCGCCGAGCTGCGGGAACACGCGCTTCATGCGCCGGCGCAGTCCCGCCACCAGGTCGGGCGGCTCGAGCCCCGAATAGCTGACGCGCCCGCCGAACAGCAGGCGGTGGTCGGTCGAGCGGCGGAAGTAGTCGAGCACGAAGTTGGTGTCGGCGATCGCGGCATCGCGCGGCAGCAGCGCCGCTGCACGCGCCTCGCCGAGCGGCTCGGTGGCGACGATGTAGGTGCCGACCGGCATGATCTTGGCGTCGAGCGCCGGCACCAGCCGCCCCAGGTACGCGTTGCCGGCCAGCACTAGGTGTTCGCAGCGCAGCACGCCGCGCGCGGTGTGCGCCGCGGGCTTCGCGCCGGTTTCGATGCGGATCACGCGCGAGCCCTCGTGCAGGCGCACACCGGCCGCCTGCGTCGCGCGCGCCATGCCCAGCGTGTAGGCCAGCGGGTGCAGGTGGCCGGCGCCCGCGTCGAGCAGCCCGGCGCGGTAGCGCGGGCTCGCGACCACCTCGGCCAGCGCCGCGCCCTCGACGTAGCGCGTGCGGGCGTAGCCGTAGACGCGCTCGAGCTTCGCGTGCCAGGCGCGGAGCTCGGCGGCCTGACGCGGCCCGAGCGCCGCGCTCAGATGGCCGTCGCGCCAGCCGCAGTCGATCTGCAAGCGCGCGACGTCGGCGCGCACGTCGTCGAGCGCCTCGACCGAGAAGTCCCACAGCGTCCGTGCGGCGTCGGACCCGAGCAGCGCCTCGAGCCTGGCGATGCCGCAGCCGTAGTCGGCCAGGATCTGGCCGCCGTTGCGCCCCGAGGCGCCCCAGCCGATGCGCTCGGCCTCGAGCAGCGCCACCGAGTAGCCGCGCTCGGCCAGGTGGCGCGCCGCCGCCAGCCCGGCCAGCCCGCCGCCGACCACGCCCACATCGGCGCGCGCCTCGCCCTCGAGCGGCGGTTGCACGGGAAATGCCGGGGCGGTGGCGGCGTAGTACGAGGCGGCGTGTCCGGCCATGGCGCGTGATCTCGGGCGGGCGCTTCGCGCGAGCCTAGCCCGGCGCGTGAAGCGCCGTCCAGGGCCCGCCCGTGGCCGCTGGACGCTCCCCCGCGGCCTCGTCTAGGCTGGCGCCAGCCCCACCGAAAACGTGATCACGGAGACCGGGGCGGAGGGCACATGAGTTCGATCAAGGCCTGGTTCAAGGAGCACGGCATCACCGAAGTCGAGGCGATCCTGCCCGACATGTCGGGGGTGGCGCGCGGCAAGATCCTGCCGGCCGAAAAGTACACCCAGGACAAGAGCATGCGGCTGCCGGAAGGCATCTTCCTGCAGACCGTCACCGGCGACTATCCGGACGACTACTACGACATCGTCGCCGCCGCCGACGGCGACGTGATCCTCAAGCCCGACCTCGACACCATCTGCCTGGTGCCGTGGGCCACCGAGCCGACCGCGCAGATCATCCACGACGCCTTCTACAACGACGGCCGCGTGGTCGACATCGCGCCGCGCTACGTCCTCCAGCGCGTGCTGAAGCTGTACGAGGAGCGCGGCTGGACGCCGGTGGTCGCCCCCGAGCTCGAGTTCTTCCTGGTCAAGCCCAATCCCGATGCCGACTACCCGCTCGAGCCGCCCACCGGGCGCTCGGGCCGCCCCGAGACCGGGCGCCAGTCGTACAGCATCGACGCGGTCAACGAGTTCGAGCCGCTGTTCGAAGACGTCTACCTCTACTGCGAGAAACAGGGCCTCGGCATCGACACGCTGATCCACGAGGCCGGCGCCGCGCAGCACGAGATCAACCTGCTGCACGGCGACGCGCTGAAGCTCGCCGACCAGGCTTTCCGCTTCAAGCGCACGATGCGCGAGACGGCGCTGCGTCGCAACATCTACGCCACCTTCATGGCCAAGCCGATGCAGAACCAGCCCGGCTCGGCGATGCACATCCACCAGAGCCTGATCGATGTGCGCGGCCGCAACGTGTTCAGCGACGAGGACAGCGGCGAGCCGACGCCGCTGTTCTACGGCCACATCGCCGGGCTGCAGAAGTACCTGCCGGCGGCGATGGCGCTGCTGGCGCCGAACATCAACTCGTACCGGCGCATCAACCGCACCGACGTCGCGCCGATCAACGTCGAGTGGGGCTACGACAACCGCACCGCGGCCTTCCGCGTGCCGGTCGCCAGCCCCCAGTCGCGGCGTGTCGAGAACCGCGTGCCGGGCGCCGACGCCAACCCCTACCTGGCGATCGCCGCCTCGCTCGCCTGCGGCTACCTCGGCATGATCGAGGGGCTGCAGCCGACCCCGCCGTGGGACGGCAGCGCCCACGACGCCCCCTACGCGCTGCCGCGCAACATGCACGAGGCGTTGCGCCTCTTGACCGGCTGCGAAGCGCTGAAGGGCGTGCTCGGCGCGCGCTTCGTCACCGCCTACAACGCCGTCAAGCAGACCGAGTACGAAACCTACTTCCAGGTGATCAGCTCCTGGGAGCGCGAGCACCTGCTGCTGAACGTCTGAGGAGAAACTTGCCTCTGGAGAGGTATCTAGCTTCCTTCCAGCGTCATTCCGACCAAAGCTGGAATGATGCAGAGGAAAACCAGATACCTCATCAGGGGTAAGTTTCTCCTCAGTCCTTGAAGTCGGTATGCGCTTCGCCCGCGCCGTGGCGCTCGGCATCGAGCGCCACGGCGTAGTCCGGCCCGACCGCGGCGCAAAAGCGCGCCACCGTCGCGCGGGCCGCCGCCAGGCGGAAGTGGTGCAGGCGCGCAACCCAGAGGAAGGTTTCGAGAAAGCGCAGGTTCATCCTCAGCCTCCCGGCTCGGCAAATCCGGCCACTCTACCGCAAGCGGACACCCCGCTCGGGGTCCCGGATCTGCGCGCCATGCCGCGCTGCGACGTTCAGCTTTTCTTATGGGACGGCCGGCAAAAGTTTTGTTGGACCTCAACGCCCCTGTCTTCCTAGATTCGTCCCGAGCGGACACGAAGATGCCGCCGACCCGACACGCGAGCACCCTAAACCAGAGGAGAACACCGATGAGCAAGCCGTTCGTCTCGACCGCCGCCGCGGCGCTGGCTGCACTGGGTTTCGCCGGCAGCGCGCTGGCCGAGACCCGCTGGGACATGCCCACCGGCTACCCGGCGACCAGCTTCCACACCGAGAACATCGAACGCTTCGCCGCCGAAGTCGCACAGGCCACCGGCGGCGAGCTGAAGATCACGGTCCATCCGAACGGCTCGCTGTTCAAGCAGAACGAGATCAAGCGCGCGGTGCAGACCGGCCAGGCGCAGGCCGGCGAGATCCTGCTCTCCTCCTATGGCAACGAAGACCCGATGTTCAGCGCCGACGCCGTGCCCTTCCTCGCCACCAGCTACGCCGAGGCGAAGAGGCTGTGGGAGCTGTCGCGCCCGCCGATCGAAGCCAAGTTCGCCAAGCAGGGCATGCGCGTGTTGTTCGCGGTACCGTGGCTGCCGCAGGGCATCTACTCGAAGCAGGAAGTGCTGACCACCGAAGCCCTCAAGGGCGTCAAGTGGCGCTCGTACAGCCCGCAGACTTCGCGCATCGCGCAACTGCTCGGCGCGCAGCCGGTCACGATCCAGGCCGCCGAGCTGGCGCAGGCGCTCGCCACCGGCGTGGTCGACGCGCACATCACCTCGGCGGCGACCGGGGTCGACATCAAGGTCTGGGACTCGATGGGCAAGGGCAGCTACTACTACGATGTTCAGGCCTGGGTCCCCAAGAACCTGGTGTTCATGTCGGAGAAGGCGTTCAAGGCGCTGACGCCCGAGCAGCAGGCCGCGGTGCTGAAAGCCGCCGCCGAAGCCGAGGCGCGCGGCTGGAAGACCTCCGAAGACCTGACCGGCAAGCTGGTGCAGACGCTGAAGGACAACGGCATCAAGGTCGAGCCGCCGAGCCCGGCGCTGCGCGGCCAGCTCGAGGCGATCGGCAAGGTCGTGATCGGCGAGTGGGCCAAGTCCGCCGGCGCCGACGGCCAGGCGGTCGTCGACGGTTTGTCCAAGCACTGATCGACGCCCCGGAGGACCCTGCCGATGCGACGCATACTCGATGCCTGCTACGAAGGCGCTGCCTGGATCGCGGCGCTGTTGATGATCGCGCTGCTTGGCCTGGTGGTCGCCAGCATCGCCTCGCGGCTCGTCGGCATCAACCTGCCCGGGCTCGACGCCTACGCCGGCTACTGCCTGGCCGGAGCCAGCTTCCTCGCGCTCGCCTCGACCTTCGTCCACGGCGGGCACATCCGCGTCGAGCTGTTGCTCGGCCGGCTGCCGGCCGGGGCACGGATCTGGGCCGAACGCGTCTGCCTGCTGGTCGCGCTGACGATCGTCGCCGCGTTCGCCTGGGTCAGCGTGCAGCTGTGCTGGACTTCGTACGAGATCCACGACCTCTCGGTCGGCGACGACGCCACGCCGCTGTGGATCCCACAGCTCGGCATGGCGCTCGGCACGCTGGTGTTCCTGCTCGCCGTGATCGACCGCCTGGTGCAGAGCTTCACCGCGCCGGCCACGACCGGCGCCGTCGAAGCCCATTTCACGGAGTAAGACCATGGACGCATTCGCCGCAGTCATGCTGCTCGTGCTGATGTTCGCGCTGCTCGGCTCGGGGGTCTGGATCGGGTTGTCGCTGATGGGCGTGGCGTGGATCGGCATGGAGCTGTTCACCGCGCGCCCGGTCGGCGACGCGATGGCGGTGTCGATCTGGGGCGGGCTGTCGGGCTGGACGCTGACCGCGCTGCCGCTGTTCGTGTGGATGGGCGAGATCCTGTTCCGCACCAAACTGTCGGAAGACATGTTCAAGGGGCTCGCCCCCTGGCTCGGCCGGCTGCCGGGCGGGCTGATCCACACCAACGTCGTCGGCTGCACCATCTTCGCCGCGGTGTCGGGCTCTTCGGCGGCGACCTGCGCCACGATCGGCAAGATGACGCTGCCCGAGCTCACCCGCCGCGGCTACCCGGACAAGATCACGATCGGCTCGCTCGCCGGCGCCGGCACGCTCGGACTGCTGATCCCGCCGTCGATCATCATGATCGTCTACGGCGTCACCGCCGACGCCTCGATCGCGCGGCTGTTCATCGCCGGTGTGGTGCCGGGGCTGCTGCTCGCCCTGCTGTTCAGCGGCTACGTCGCGCTGTGGTCGCTGCGCAACCGCGACGCGCTACCGCCGCACGAAGCCGCGCCGAGCCTGGGCGAAAGGCTGCGCGCCTCGCGCCACCTGCTGCCGGTGGTGACGCTGATCGTCCTGGTGCTGTGCTCGATCTATTTCGGCATCGCCACCGCGACCGAAGCCGCCGCGCTCGGCGTGGTCGGCGCGCTGGGCGTGGCCGCGGCGCAGCGCACACTGAGCTGGCGCAATTTCCGCGACAGCCTGCTCGGCGCGACGCGGCTGTACTGCATGATCGCGCTGATCCTCGCCGGCTCGGCCTTCCTGACCATGGCGATGGGCTACATCGGCTTGCCGCGGCACCTGGCGCAGTGGATCGCCGGCCTGGGACTGAGCACCTGGCAGCTGATCCTGGCGTTGACGGCGTTCTACATCGTGCTCGGCTGCTTCCTCGACGGGATCTCGATGGTGGTGCTGACGGTGTCGTTCGTGATGCCGACGATCCTGGCGGCCGGGATCGACCCGATCTGGTTCGGCATCTACCTGGTGATCGTGGTCGAGATGGCGCAGGTGACGCCGCCGGTCGGCTTCAACCTGTTCGTGCTGCAGGGCATGACCGGCCGAGACATGCTGTGGATCGCCCACGCCGCGCTGCCGTTCTTCTGCCTGATGGCGGCGCTGGTGGTGGTGCTGTACGCCTTCCCCGGGCTGATCACCTGGCTGCCCTCGCAGATGGGCTTCAGCGGCTAGCGCCGATGCCGCCCCCCCGCCTCTACCCGCTCGGCGACCGCGCGCTGGTGGTCGAGTTCGGTCAAGGGATCGACGCGGCGGTCAACGCCCGCGTCCACGCGCTGGCCGCGCTGCTCGACGCCGAGCCGCTGCCCGGCGTGGTCGACCTGATCCCGGCGTATGCGACGCTGACGCTGGTCTACGCGCCGTCGGCCTTCGCCGATGCCGGGCGGGCGCCTTACGACACGCTGTGCGGGCACCTGAGGGCGCGGCTCGCGCGGCTCGAGGCCTGGACGCCGCCGCCGGCGCACACTGTCGAGATTCCGGTGTGCTACGGCGGCGAGTACGGCCCCGACCTCGACGAGGTGGCTCGCCATGCCGGCCTGGCCGCCGAAGAGGTCGTCGCACGCCACGCCGCGCCGCGCTACCGCGTCTACCTGCTCGGCTTCGCGCCCGGCTACCCCTACCTCGGCGGACTCGACCCGCGCCTCGCCGCGCCGCGCCGCGCCACGCCGCGCCGCCGCTGCCCGGCGGGGTCGGTCGCGATCGGCGGCGAGCAGACCGGCGTCTACCCGCTCGAGACCCCGGGCGGCTGGAACCTGATCGGCCGCACGCCGCGGCGGCTGTTCCTGCCCGGGGCCGAACCGCCGTGCCTGCTCGCCGCCGGCGACGAGGTACGCTTCGTGCCGATCACTCCGGCGCAGTACGCGGCCTGGAGCGCAGCATGACGGCGCTGATCTCGGTGCTGAAGCCCGGCCTGTCGACCACGCTGCAAGACCTCGGCCGCTACGGCCACCAGCGCTTCGGCGTTCTGGTCAACGGCGCGATGGACACCTGGTCGCACCGCATCGCCAACCGCCTGGTCGGCAACGACGAGTCCGCGGCGACGCTCGAGATCACGCTCGTCGGGCCGAACCTCGAATTCGACGCCGATGCGCTGATCGCGCTCACCGGCGGCGAGCTCGATGCGCGCATCGACGGGCGGGCGATCGGCGGCTGGCGGCCGCTGCTGGTGCGCGCCGGCGCCCGGCTCGAACTCGGCCGCGTCACGCTCGGCGCGCGCGCCTACCTCGCGGTCGCCGGCGGCTTCGCCGTGACGCCGCTGATGGGCAGCCGCAGCACCTATCTGCGCGGCGGCTTCGGCGGATTCCAGGGCCGCGCACTCGTCGCCGGCGACCGGCTCGCGGCTGGCCCCGACGCCGACCTGCGCCGCTATGCGGACCTGTGGACCCGCTTCGAGGCCGGCGATGGCGCCTTCGTGCAACCGCCGTGGTCGGTGGCCCGCAAGCTGGCATGGCCCTTCGACGCAACCGTGCCGATCCGCGCCGTCCCCGGGCCGCAGTGGCAGCGGCTGGATGCCGAGTCGCGCCGGCGCTTCGCGTACGACGAGTTCCGCGTCGGTACCGATTCCGACCGCATGGGCTATCGCCTCGACGGCCCGCGGCTGCGGCTTTCGACGCCGCTCGAGATGCTCTCGGATGCCACCGACGTCGGCCTGGTGCAGCTGCCGCCCGACGGCCGGGCCATCGTGCTGATGGCCGACCGCCAGACCACCGGCGGCTATCCCAGGATCGCCGTCGTGTCGACGGTCGACCTGCCGCGGCTGGCGCAGCTGCTGCCGGGGCAGCGGCTGCGCTTCGCGCCGATCACGCTGGCCGAGAGCCAGGCGCTGCTGCTGGCGCGCGAAGCCGAGCTGCGCGCGATCGCGCGCGCGATCGAGGCCAAGAGGTGAGCCGATGAAGACCCTGGACTTGAACTGCGACATGGGCGAGAGCTTCGGCGCCTGGACCCTGGGCGACGACGACGCCATCCTCGAGCACGTGTCGTCGGCCAACATCGCCTGCGGCTTCCACGCCGGCGACCCCGAGACGATGCACCGTACCGTCGCCGCCGCGCTCGCGCGCGGGGTCGCGGTCGGCGCGCATACCGGCTACCCCGACCTGCAGGGCTTCGGCCGCCGCGCGATGGCGCTCTCCGCCGGCGAAGTCTACGACATCACCGTCTACCAGATCGGCGCGCTCGACGCCTTCGTCCGCGCCGCCGGCGGGCGGCTGCACCACGTCAAGCCGCACGGTGCGCTGTACAACCAGGCGGCGCGCGATGCCGCGCTGGCAGCGGCGATCGCGCGCGCGGTGCGCGACACCGGCCCCGGGCTGGTGCTGTACGGGCTGGCCGGCAGCGAGCTGGTCCGCGCCGGCGAAGCGGCCGGGCTCGCGGTCGCGAACGAGGTGTTCGCCGACCGCAGCTACCAGGCCGACGGCAGCCTGACCCCGCGCACGCACGCCGGCGCGATGATCGAGGATGCCGCGCAGGCGCTCGCCCAGGTCGAGCGCATGGTCGCCGAAGGCCGCGTGCGCGCGCTCGACGGAGCCGATGTCGCGATCCGCGCCGACACGCTGTGCATCCACGGCGACAGCCCGCACGCGCTCGAGTTCGTCCGCACGATCCGCGCGCGGCTCGCCGGGGCCGGCATCGGCGTCGCCGCGCCGTGAGAGCTGCGCTCAGCCGCCGAAGCGCTCGACCAGCAGCGCGTCCAGCGCGCGCAGCGCCATCGCGTGCGCGCCCTTGGGGCGGCCGGGGCGGTCGGCGTCGCTCCAGACCCCCATATCGATGTGCGCCCAGGCCGGCGTCGCGGTGACGAAGCGCTGCAGGTACAGCGCGCCGACGATGGCGCCGCCGACACCGGCGCCGCTGCTCTCGGCGACGTTGTTGAGATCGGCGATCGGGCTGTCGAGCCACTTGGCATAGCCGGCCCACAGCGGCAGCCGCCACAGCGGATCGGCTTCGGCGACGCCGTGGCGCAGCAGGTTTTCGGCGAGCGCGTCGTCGGGGCTGAACAGCGCCGGCAGATCGGGGCCGAGCGCGACGCGTGCCGCGCCGGTCAGCGTCGCGCAGTCGATCAGGAGTTCGGGGCGCTCGGCGTCGGCTTCGGCCAAGGCGTCGCACAGGATCAGGCGGCCCTCGGCATCGGTGTTGCCGATCTCGACCGTGAGCCCCTTGCGCGTGGCGAGCACGTCGCCGGGGCGGTTGGCGTTGCCGGCGACGGCGTTCTCGACCGCGGGCACCAGCACACGCAGCCGCACCGGCAGTTGGCGCGCCAT
Source organism: Candidatus Competibacteraceae bacterium (assembly GCA_039807445.1). Taxonomy (GTDB): domain Bacteria; phylum Pseudomonadota; class Gammaproteobacteria; order Competibacterales; family Competibacteraceae; genus JBDHRG01. Next base: position 11,040 of record JBDHRG010000055.1, on the reverse strand, counting down.
CACCAGCCGCGCCAGCGCGAGTACGGTGGCAGCACCGCCCATGTCGGTCTTCATCAGCCGCATGCCGGCGGCGGGCTTCAAGTCGAGGCCGCCGCTGTCGAAGCACACGCCCTTGCCGACCAGCGTCAGCTTCGGCGCCGTGGCCGCGCCCCAGCGCAGATCGATCAGCCGCGGCGCGCGCGCGGCGGCGCGCCCGACGGCGTGGACCGCCGGGTAGTTGGCGGCGAGCAGCTCGTCGCCGACCAGCACGCGACACTCGGCACCGAACTCGGCGGCGAGCGCTTCGGCGGCGGCGGCGAGCTCGGCCGGACCCATGTGCTCGGCCGGAGTGTTGATCAGGTCGCGCGCCAGCGCGACCGCAGCGGCGACTTCGCGCGCCTCGGCGAGCTCGGCGCCGGGCACGGCGAGCGCAGCCGCCGGCTCGGACTTCGGCGCCTTGTAGCGCGTGTAGCGGTAGCCGCCGAGCAGCCAGCCGGTGGCGAGCCGCGTCGCGACCGCGGCCGGGTAGTCGCGCGCCAGGCGGTAGTCGCCGTCGGGCAGCGTCGCCGGCAAGCCGGCCAGCGCCCACAGATCGGGCGCGGCGTCGACGCCGACCAGCACCGCGGCCAGCCCGCCGTCGGCGGCCGGCAGCAGCAGCTGGCTGCCGGGCTCGGCGGCGAAGCGGTTGCGCCTGGCCCAGTTGGCCACCGCTTCGGACTGGCCGGCAGCCCAGCCCTCCCATTCGGTGGCGCTGATCGGGTGGATCGCGATCGCCCCGGCGGGGGTTTCGCTCAGCAATTTGACGCTCATCGGTCGATTCCTTGGTCGGCTGAAACCATTATTCCCCTGAAAGGGGAATGTTCGGAGAATTCAAATCCCCCTGCCCCCCCTTTTTCAAAGGGGGGTTGGTTTCAAAGAGGCTTGGGGGATTCCGTCAGGCGAACACCGGCTCCGGCACTTCGCGCCAGCGGTGGCAGGCGATCCGGTGCCCCTCGGCGACGGTCTCCAGCGCCGGCACTTCGCTGCGACAGCGCTCGATCGCGTGCGGGCAGCGGCTGCTGAACGGACAGCCCGGGTGCGGGTCCAGCGGCGAGGGCAGGTCGCCGCTCAGCAGCAGGTGCGGCTTGTCGCGCTCGACCTCGGGGTCGGGGATCGGCACCGCCGAGATCAGCGCCTGCGTGTACGGGTGGCGCGGATGGCGGTACAGCACGTCGCGGTCGGCGACTTCCATCACCCGACCCAGGTACAGCACCAGGATGCGGTGGCTGATGTGGCGCACCACCGCCAGATTGTGCGAGATGAAGATCAGCCCGACGCCGAACTCGCGCTGGATCGACATCAGGAGGTTGACGATCTGCGCCTGCACCGACACGTCGAGCGCGCTGACCGCCTCGTCGCAGACGATCAGCCTGGGCTCGGCGATCATCGCCCGGGCGATGCCGATGCGCTGGCACTGGCCGCCGGAGAACTCGTGCGGGTAGCGGTTGATGTGTTCGGGCATCAGCCCCATCTTCGCCATCATCGCCTTGACGCGGGACCTGATCTCGTCGTCCGGCAGCTCGGGGCAGTGGGTGCGCAGCGGCTCGGCGATGATTTCGCCGACCGGCATGCGCGGGTCGAGCGAGGCGAGCGGGTCCTGGAAGATCACTTGCAGATCCTTGCGCACCGCGCGCAGCGCCGCCGGGTCGAGCGCCGCCAAGTCCTGTCCCAGCCAACTGACGCGCCCGCCGGCGAGCGGCAACAGCCGCAGGATCGCGCGCCCGAGCGTCGACTTGCCGCAGCCGGATTCGCCGACCACGCCCAGCGTCTCGCCGGCGCGCACCTGGAAGCTGACGCCATCGACGGCGCGCAGCACACGCGGCTTCGGGAACAGCCCACCCTTGCCGGGCACGCGGAAGTGGACCTTGACGTCCTCGACCTCGAGGATCACGGGCTTCGAACTCATTGCTTGAGCTCCAGGTGGCAGGCCATCTCGCGCCCGGCGCCGATGGCGCGGCGCAGCGGCAGCTCGTCGGTGCAGCGCTCCCAGGCGTGCGGGCAGCGCGGCGCGAACGCGCACCCCGGCGGCAGGCGCTGCAGGTTCGGCGGCTGACCGGCGATGGTCGGCAGCTCGGCGTCGTGCACCTTCTCGTCGAGCCGCGGGGTCGAGGCGAGCAGGCCGCGCGCGTAGGGGTGGCCGGGGGATTTGAAGATCGCGTCGACCGGGCCGGTTTCGATCAGCCGCCCGGCGTACATCACCGCGACGCGGTCGCACAGCCCGGCGACCACGCCGAGGTCGTGCGTGATCAGCGCGATCGCGGTGCCGAGCTCGCGCTTGATGTCGGCCAGGATCTTCAGGATCTGCGCCTGCACGGTGACATCGAGCGCCGTGGTCGGCTCGTCGGCGATCAACAGCAGCGGGTCGCACAGCAGCGCCATCGCGATCATCACCCGCTGGCGCATGCCGCCCGAGAACTCGTGCGGGTACATGTCGAGCCGCCGGGCCGCCTCGGGGATGCGCACCAGGTCGAGCATCTCGATCGCGCGGCGGCGCGCGCCGGCGCGGTCCATGCCCTTGTGCTGGCGCAGCACCTCGGTCATCTGCGTGCCGACCTTGAGGTAGGGGTTCAGGCAGGTCATCGGGTCCTGGAAGATCATCGCCATCTGCCCGCCGCGCACGCGGTCGAGCTGCCTGGCCGACAGCCCGACCAGCTCTTCGCCGGCCAGCTTCGCGCTGCCGCTGACGCGGCCGTTGCTGGCGAGCAGCCCCATCACGGCGAGGAACAGCTGGCTCTTGCCCGAGCCCGATTCGCCGACCACGCCCAGCGTCTCGCCGGCGTGGATGTCGAGGTCGATGCCGTTGGCGGCGCGCACCTCGCCGTCGGGGGTGGCGAAGCGGATCTCCAGATTGCGTACCGACAGCACCGGCTGGCGCACGCTCGTGTCGGTGGAATGCGTCATGTCAGCGGTCCTTGGGGTCGAGCGCATCGCGGATGCCGTCGCCGATGAAGTTCAGGCACAAGAGCGTGACGGCGAGCAGCAGCCCGGGGAACAGCAGCAGCCAGGGCGCGGTTTCCATCTGCTGCGCGCCTTCGCTGATCAGCACGCCCCAGCTGGTCCACGGCTCCTGAACGCCGAGGCCGAGGAAGGACAGGAAGCTCTCGAGCAGGATCACCTTCGGCACCAGCAGCGTCATGTACACGACGACCGGGCCGATGATGTTGGGCACGATGTGGCGGAACATGATGCGGCGGTTCGACACCCCGATCGCGTGCGCCGCCTCGATGTACTCGCGCCGCTTCACCGACAGCGTCTGCCCGCGCACGATGCGCGCCATGTCCAGCCACTCGACCGCACCGATCGCGGCGAAGATCAGGATGATGTTGCGGCCGAAGAACACCATCAGCAGGATCACGAAGAACATGAACGGGATCGAGTACAGCACGTCGACGGCGCGCATCATCAGGTTGTCGACGCGCCCGCCGAAGTAGCCCGACACCGTGCCGTAGGCGACGCCGATCACCAGCGCCACCAGCGTCGCGGTGATGCCGACCATCAGCGAGATGCGCCCGCCGAACAGCGTGCGCACCAGCAGGTCGCGGCCGTTGGCGTCGGTGCCGAACCAGAACTGCGCGCTCGGCGCTTCGGCGATGTGATCCCAGAACACGTCGTCGATCGCGTGCGGGCTGAGCCAGGGGCCGGCGATCGACACCAGCGCCATCAGCGCCAGGATGATCATGCTCGCCACCGCCGCGCGGTTGCGCAGCAGCCGCCGGCGGGCGTCCTGCCACAGGCTGCGGCCTTCGATCTCGGCCCCGCCCGCCACGGGCGGCTGCGTTTGGTTCAACTGCGTTGCCATCGTCGCGGATCTCATCAGTCGAAGCGCACCTTGGGGTCGAGCAAGCCGTAGAGCAGGTCGACGATCAGGTTCATCACGATGATCAGCGTGGCGAAGAAGATCACCACCCCCATCACCAGCGTGTAGTCGCGGTTCAGCGCGCCCTGGACGAAGTAGCGGCCGACGCCGGGCACCTGGTAGATCTGCTCGATCACCACCGAGCCGGTGACGATCGCCGCGGTGGCAGGCCCCAGGTAGGTGGTCACCGGCATCAGTGCCCCCTTCAGCGCGTGGCGCCACACCACCAGGCGCTCGCCGATGCCCTTGGCGCGCGCGGTGCGGATGTAGTTGCTGCGCAGCACCTCGACCATCGAGGCGCGCGTCAGGCGCGCGACCACGGCGATCTGCGGCAGCGCCAGGCTCACCACCGGCAGCAGGGTGTTGCGCCAGCCGCCGTCGCCCCAGCCGCCGACCGGCAGCCACGCCAGGTAGATGCCGAGTCCGAGCTGCAGCAGCGGCGCGATCACGAAGTTCGGCACCGCGATGCCGACCATCGCCCCGCCCATCGCCGCGTAGTCGGTGCGCGTGTTCTGGCGCAGCGCCGCCAGCGTGCCGACCGCGGTGCCGACGCCGAGCGCCAGCACGATCGCCTTCAGCCCGAGTTCGAGCGACACCGGGAAACCGGAGGCGATCAGCTCGGTGACGGTGCGGTCGGGGTACTTGAACGAAGGCCCGAAATCGCCGCGTAGGACGTTGCCGACATAGCTGACGAACTGCTCGGGCAGCGGCTTGTCGAGGCCGTAGGCGCGCATCAGGTTGGCCTGGATCTCGGGCGGCAGCGCGCGCTCCTGGTCGAAGGGCCCACCCGGCGCGAGCCGGATCATGAAAAACGAGATGGCGATCACCACGAGCAGCGTGGGGATGGCGCCGAGGATGCGTCGGATGCTGTAGCCGAGCATGTTTGCTCCCCCTTGGCGGCGAAGGCCAGCGCGGGCCGCGGGCGAACGCCTGCGGCCCGCGGCGTGCCTACTTCTCGAGCGAGACGTAGCGGTCGAGGTGATGGTCGAGCGCGTTCGGCTCCCAGCCCTTGACGTAGGGCTGCACGACATTGGTCGACACGTAGTAGTAGATCGGCGCGATCGGCATGTCGCGCAGCGCGATGGCTTCGGCCTGCTTCATCAGCCCGGCGCGGGCACCGAGGTCGAGCGTGTTGTTGGCCTGATCCATCAGCCGGTCGAATTCCGGATTGCTGTAGGCGCTGTAGTTCAGCGCCTTGTTGTTGCTCTGGAACAGGAACAGGAAGGTGTTCGGGTCGTTGTAGTCGCCGACCCAGCCGGCGCGCCCGACTTCGAAGTCGTGCTGCTTCAGCGCGTCGTAGTGGACCTTGGTCTCGCTGTTGCTGAGCTCGGTCTGCATGCCGACGGCTTTCCACATCGACGCCACCGCGACCGCGATCTTCTTGTGCGCTTCGAGCGTGTTGTACGACAGCGTGAGCTTCAGCGGCTTGTCCGGGCCGAAACCGGCCTCGGCCAGCAGCTTCTTGGCTTCGGCGACGCGCTCGGCCTGGGGCATGGCCTTGAAATCGGCCACCGCGCCCTCGGGGTAGTGGTTGGTGCCCGGCGAGACGATGCCGTAGGCCGGGATCTGGCCGCCCTGCAGGATCTTGTCGGCGATCGCCTCGCGATCGATCGCCATCGACAGCGCACGGCGCACGCGCACGTCGTCGAGCGGCTTGCGGGTGACGTTGAAGGCGTAATAGTAGACGCCGACCTGCGGCGCGATACGCATGTGCCCCGGCATGTTGGCCTTGAACCACTGCACCTGGTCAGCCGGCGCCGAGGCGGCGTAGACCAGGTCGAACTCGCCGGCGCGGTAGCGCTTGATCGCCGCGGCGAGTTCTTCGGTCGGCTCGAACACCACGGCATCGAGCTTGACCTGGCCCGCCTCGCGGTAGTGCTCGTTGCGCACCACCTTGATCTGCACCTGCGGCTTCCACTCGGCCAGCTTGAAGGCACCGTTGCCGACCAGATGGCCTTCCTTGAAGGCGTCCTTGCCGGCCTTGTCGATGCTGCCCTTGTGCACCGGGAAGGTCGAGTAGTGCGTCAGCAGGCCGAGGAAGTACGGTGTCGGCGCGCCCAGCGTGACTTCCAGCGTGTGCGGATCGAGCGCCTTGACGCCGAGCTGCGCCAGGTCCTTGATCTCGCCCTTGTTGATCGCCTCGGCATTCTTGATCGCGTAGAGGTTCGAGGCGTACTCCGAGGCGGTCGCCGGGTCGACCGTGCGCCGCCACGTATAGACGAAGTCTTCGGCGGTGACCGGATCGCCGTTGGACCACTTCGCGTCCCGGCGCAGCTTGAAAACATAGGTGAGGCCGTCGGGGCTGACCGCCCAGCTCTCGGCGACGCCGGGGATTTCCTGGCCCTTGACGTCGACCGTGACCAGGCCCTCGTACAGGTCGGAGATGATGTGGTTCTCCCAGTTGCCGGTCGCCTTGGCCGGGTCGAGCGTCTTGGGCTCGGCGCCGTTGGCGCGACGCAGCACGGTTTCGGCCTGGGCTGCCGAAGCCAGGCCCAGCGCCAACCCGAGCAGCGTGGCGGCGGACAGGGCGCGGAGGATCCGCTCGGGGGGTGGAAGCGTGGTCATCGTGGGTGTCTCCTCGTGGTGGCTGCCGCGCATGCCGCAGCGACTCGGCGATCGGACCGAGCATAGGCGCTCGCCGATCGCGCGGTGCGCGGGCGATGGGGTGATGGTCGCGGCTACGGATCCGCCAGGGGCGGACGGGTCGGTTCGTGCGGTAGGCCCGCTACGCGCGCTCGGGCGTCGTGGCGCGGGCCGGGGGGGACGGCAGGTGCGATGTGGCTGGCACGGGCAGCGCAGGACGCTGCGGCGCGGTGCGGGGGGTGACGGTCATTTCGCTCCTCCTCAGGATCGCTGGTCGGTGCCGGGGCCGCTGGCGGCCGGGGCTCCGGAGGCAGGGCGCGGTCGCCGGGTGGGGCGCCGCGCCTAATCATCCGCCGCGGTCGCCGATCGGGCGCCACGGTTCTCGCTGGAGCGCGATCCTAGGGACGCCCCGCGAGCGCGTCCAGCGAGTTCTGTTGCCATGTCACGTCAAGAAAAACCGAACGGCCGTTCACCCACCCGACGCGCCGGTTCGGGGGTCCTGCGCCCGCGGCGAGGCGCTGGCCGCCGCATCCGCACGCTCGACATCCGGCAGGTGCGCGAACGCCGGCCCCACCGCCTCGAGGAAGCGCTGCACCGTCGCGCGCGCCATGTCGACGACACGCTCGGCCCATTCCTGGCCCGCGCCGACGCGCCACGAAGCGATCACCTCCAGCGGTGCCAGCGGCTCGGCGACCGGCAGCATCACCAGCTGGCCGGCATCGAGCTCGTCCTTGATCAGCACGGCCGGCAAGGTGGACACGCCGAAGCCCTCCCTGGCCAGCCGGATCATCGCTGTGGCCGAGGTGACACAGTTGATCCGCGCATCGCGGATGCCGTGCGCGTGCAGCAGGCTCAGCACCTCGTGGTGCATCGGCGAAGACCGCGGCGGGGTGATGATGCGCTCGCGCGCCAGCGCCTCGAGTGGCAGCGGCCCGGCGCTGGCTTGCCAGCTCGACGCCGCGATCCAGTGCACCGGGTAGGAGACCAAGACCCGATTGCGCACCGAATCGTCGAGCACCCGGGCGCTCTGCAGCACCACGTCGAGCTGGCCCTTCTGCAACTGCTCGCAGAGCTTGCGCGTGGTGTCGGAGGTCAGCTCGACATCGAGCTTCGGATAAGCCGCGGCCAGGTCGTGCACCAGTTCGGCGAGCCAGGTGTGGACCACCGCACCGATCACGCCGATGCGGACCTGGCCGACCAGCGTCGCCGGATCGGCGAGCGCCAGGCGCATCGTCCGTACCTGCGCGACGATGGTTTCGGCGTAAACCAGCGCCTGCCGCCCCTGGTCGGTGAGCTGCACCTCGCGCGCGTCACGGACGAACAGCCGCACGCCGAGCTCTTCCTCGAGCGCCGCGATGCGGCTCGACACCGAAGCCGGTGTCGTGTGCAGCTTCGCCGCCGCGAGCCGGAAGTGGCGCAGCCGCGCGACCCAGATGAAGGTTTCGAGAAAACGCAGGTTCATCGCCGGCCTCCGCACGCATCGCCCGGCTTCCAGTACAGCAGACGGGGCAGAGCGCAGTCGGGTCCGGGGCCTATACTTCCGGCGTTCCGGACCATGCCGGGGGCGCGCCATGCAGATCCCGATCGACCCCGCCTTGCAGGCGATCCTCGACGCGGCGCTCGAGCTGGCCGAGCGCGATTCGTGGGAGCGGCTGCGGCTGCACCAGGTGGCCGCCGCCGCCGGGCTGACGCTCGAAGACCTGCGCCGCCACATCCGCGAAAAGGAAGACCTGACCGACCCGTGGTTCGACCGCGCCGACCGCGCGATGCTGCTCGACGCTGCCACCGCCGAGTTCCGCACGCTGCCGCCGCGCGCGCGCATCCACCGCGCGATCATGAGCTGGCTCGACGCACTCGCCGCCCACCGCAAGGTCACGCGGCAGATGATCCTCGGCAAGCTCGAACCGGGCCACATCCACATCCAGGTGCCGGCGGTGATGCGCATCAGCCGCACGGTGCAGTGGATGCGCGAAGCCGCCGGGCTGCGCGATGCGCTGCCGCAGCGCGCCTTCGCCGAGACGGCGCTGACGGCGATCTACCTGGCGACCTTCGCCTGCTGGCTGGGTGACGCTTCGCCCGGTGCCACGCGTACCCGCCGCCTGCTCGACCGTCTGCTCGGCCGCGCCGAGTGGCTGGCGCTGCGCCTGCCCGGCTTCGCCGCGCCGCCGCTGCGGCAGCGGCCATGACCCGACAGGCCGGGCGGAAACCGTAGGGTGGAGCGCTCGCTGTCCACCGTTGTCGGCTGTAGCGTACGGACGCGACCGTGGACACGCTGACCCACGCGCTGAGCGGCACGCTGCTCGCGCGCGGCGTCTGGCCGCGGGCCGCCGATCGGCGCACCCTCGCCGCCGGCCTCGCCGCGGCCCTCCCCGATGCCGACTACGCGCTGTTCTGGCTGACGCCGCTCGAGTTCCTGAACTGGCACCGCGGCCCGACGCACTCGGCGCTGCTGCTGCCGCTGTGGGCCGGGCTGCTCGCGCTGGCGCTCGCCCGCCCGCTGCGCCGGCCCTGGCGCGCGCTGGCCGGCGCCTGCGCGCTGGGGATCGCCGCACACCTGGCGGGCGACCTGGTGACGATCTACGGCACCCAGCTCTTCTGGCCGCTGTCCGATGCGCCGCTGGCGCTGGGCTGGTCGTTCGACGTCAACCCCTACGCCGCGCTCGTGGTGGGCCTGGGCTGCCTCGCCGCGCGGCGCTGGCCGCGGCCGGCGCTGGTGCTTGCCGCCGTCGCACTCGCCGGGCTGTTCACGCTGCAGGTGGCGCTGCGGCAGCAGGCGCTGACGGTCGCGCATGCGGCCGCGGGGCCGGGAGCGGCGCGGGTGCTGGCGCTGCCGCAGCCGCTGTCGCCGACGCAGTGGCTGCTGCTGGTCGATACCGGGCGGGAAATCCGCCTCGCCCACCTCGGGCTGGGGCGGCGCGCACCGCCGTGGCCGGCCTGGAGCGGCTGGGTCGGGCGCGTCGCCGCCGGCTACCGCCCGGCCGACGCGCTGGCATGGACCGCGTACCGCCGCCCCGACGCCACGCCGCTCGCCGCCGAGGCCTGGGCGAGCCCCGCGCTCGCCGCCTTCCGCCGCTTCGCCGCGTGGCCGGCGCTGTATCGCATGGCCCGGGAAGGCGCCGAGACCTGCGTCTGGTTCACCGAGCTGCGCCACGCGCTGCCCGGCATGCCGCCGCCGTTCCGCCAAGGGCTGTGCCGCACCGGCGACGGCCCCTGGCAGCCGTACCGGCTGCGCTACTTCAGCGACCACGCGCGGCAGGCGCTGTAGGCGCTCACTTCACGGCACCAGGTGCCCCGTCTTCAGGTACAGCCGGCAGCCGCCAGCCGTACGCGGCGCGTGGCCCGAGCCGGGGGGCAGCCGCAGCCAGGTGCCGGCCGGATAGTCGCCGGCCTCGTCCTCGAGGCTCCCTTCGAGCACGAACAGCTCGGCGCCGCCCGGGTAGTCTCGGGTCCCGGGCGCGGCGCCGGGCGCCCAGCGCTCGAGCGCGGTCGCTTCCGGCCCGTGCGCGTGCAGCGCCAGGCGTGCCACCGGCGCTGCCGGCCACGCTGCGGCGCGCGTGTCGAGCCGCACCGCCACCGCGTCGCCGGGCGCGAACTGGCGCAGCTTGACGAAGATCAGGCAGCCCGCCGGGGTGCGCGGGGCGTGGCGGCTGCCGGGGGGATTACGCAGGTAGAACCCGGCCGGGTAGTCGCCGTGCTCGTCGGCGAACGCGCCTTCGAGCACCAGCAACTCTTCGCCGCCCTCGTGGCCGTGCGCCTCGAAGGCGGCACCGGGCGCGAAGCGCACCAGCGCGGTGACGCGCGCGCGCTCGGGATCGCCGATGCGGTCGAAGGGCATGCGCGCCACCCCCTCGGCCGGCGAACCCAGCCAGGCGTGATCCTGCGGTCGGACGACGACGCGCCGGGTGAAATCCGCGTGGATGTCCATCGCCACTCCGTGAGCGCCTACCGTGTCACCGCATCGACCACCATGTCGACGTGCTCGGGCGCGCCGCGGGTCAGCACCGGGTACGGCAGCGCATTGGCGTAGAGCACGCGCTCCCCGGCGCTGATCCGCGCCTGCACCGCGTAGCGACGGTCGGCGAAGACCTGCTTCGGCTCGTACGGCAGCTCGAAGCGCAGCGGCGACGTGCCGGGCAGGCGGTTCAGCCGGCGCTCGGCGACAGTCTGCGCCGGCTCGGCGCCGACGTCGGCCAGGCGCACGCTGAGTACCGCTTCGGGCGGCAGCGGCGCACGTGCGAGCCAGTTGACGCTGCCGGTCAGCACGCCGGCGCGCGGCGTGCCGTAGGCGGGGTTCGGCGCTTCGGGCGTGGCGGCGCAGCCGGCCAGCGCGACGGCGAACAGGGCAGCGAGCGGGCGGCAGGCGGTCATCGGGCATCTCCTGGTCGGGTCGGGATGCTCCAAAGCGTATCCCGCCGCACCGGCAGCACAGCGGAAAAGTCTTGTTTCTTCACGCGGCGGTTTCCCTGCGCGGGCGGCACGCGTCGCGATAGCCCCGGATCGCCGCGATCAGTCGAGCGTCAGCAGCGCCCGGCCGGTCATCTCCGCCGGCGGCGGCAGGTTCATCAGCCGCAGCAGCGTCGGCG
>JBDHRG010000054.1:0-20454 GCA_039807445.1 Candidatus Competibacteraceae bacterium | reverse complement strand
ATGAAGCTCAGCGGCGACAGCGGCACGAAGTTGGCCGGATTCTTGTCCAGCCCGAACGCGTAGGGATTGGTCATGGGGGTTCGTTCCTTGCTCTTCAGTCGTGGGACCCGGCTCACGGAGCTGCCGGGTGCGGGAGACGCAGCACGAGCCGCGCCTCCCATCCGCTCAGTGCGCCGTCGCCGCCTCGGCACCGAGGCCGGTCTGCGCGCGAACGTACTGCTCGCCGAAGGCCGCGCGCTCGCGCCCGGCCTGCGCGCTGCGGTCGAGCTTCGAGACCACGACGATGGTCAGGAAGGCGAGCGGCATCGAGAACAGCGCCGGCTGATCGTAGGGGAACAGCGCTTGCGCGTGGCCGAGCACCTTGACCCACACCGTCGGCCCCAGCACCACGAAGCCCACCGCGCTGACCAGCCCGGCCAGGCCACCGGCCAGCGCGCCGCGCGTGGTCATCCCGCGCCAGTACATCGACAGGATCAGCACCGGGAAATTGCTCGAGGCCGCCACACCGAAGGTCAGTGCCGTCATGAAGGCGATGTTCTGGTTCTCGAACAGGATGCCGAGCACGATCGCCACCACGCCGATCACCAGCGTCGCGATCCGCGACACGCGCATCTCGGCGCCCTCGTCGGCGCATCCGCGCTTGAATACGCAGGCGTAGAGATCGTGCGACACCGCCGAGGCCCCGGCCAGCGCCAGCCCGGCGACCACGGCGAGGATGGTGGCGAAAGCCACCGCCGAGATGAAGCCGAGGAACAGGTCGCCGCCGACCGCCCTGGCCAGGTGCATCGCCGCCATGTTTTCGCCACCGCGCAGCCCCTTGCCGTCCGGTGTCAGGAACTGCGGATCGGTGCCGACGACGGTGATCGCGATCAGGCCGAGCATGCAGACGACGAGGAAGAAGTAGCCGATGAAGCCGGTGGCGTAGAACACCGACTTGCGCGCCTCGCGGGCATTGGTGACGGTGAAGAAGCGCATCATGATGTGCGGCAGGCCGGCCAGACCGAACACCAGACCGAGCGACAGCGAGATCGCCGACACCGGATCGGCCAGCAGCGCCCCCGGCGCCATCAGCTCGTCGCCCATCTTGTGCACTTCGACCGCCTGCGCCGCCACGGTTTCGAAGCTGAAGCCGAAGCGCGGCAAGGCCATCAGCAGCATGAAGGTGCCGGCACCGAGCAGCAGCACCGCCTTGATGATCTGCACCCAGGTGGTGGCGAGCATGCCGCCGAAAGTCACGTATACCACCATGATCACGCCGACCAGCACCACCGCCCACAGGTAGTCCAGGCCGAACAGCAACTGGATCAGCTTGCCGGCGCCGACCATTTGCACGATCAGATAGAAGGCGACCACGGCCAGCGTGCCCGCGGCAGCCAGCGAGCGGATCGGCGTCTGCTGCAGGCGGTACGAGGCGATGTCGGCGAAGGTGTACTTGCCGAGGTTGCGCAGGCGTTCGGCCATCAGGAACATGATCACCGGCCAGCCGACGAAGAAACCGACGGTGTAGATGAAGCCGTCGAAGCCGCGCGCGAACACCATGCCCGACAAGCCGAGCAGCGTCGCCGCCGACATGTAGTCGCCGGCGATCGCCAGGCCGTTCTGGAAACCGGTGATGCCGCCGCCGGCGGTGTAGAAATCCTTCGCCGAACGCGTGCGCGAGGCGGCCCAGTAAGTGATGCCGAGCGTGATGCAGACGAAGACCAGGAACATCACGATGGCATCGACGTTCAGCGGCTGCCGCTGCACTTCGCCGGCGGCGAGCGCCGGGGCCGCAGTCGGGGCGAGTAGCGCCGCAGCGGCGGCGCGCGGGTCGAATCGGCGGCTCATCGGGCGTGCTCCTCCAGCAACTCGGCGTTCAGCGCATCGAAGCGTGTATTGGCGCGGTAGATGTAGATCCCGGTCAGCGCCCAGGCGCCGATCACGATCGCTGCGCCGACCGGCACGCCGAGCGGGGTGACACCACTCTCGGCGAGCGGCTGCGCCAGCCAGCCCGGCTGGAACGCGACCACCATCATGAAGCCGTAGTAGGCGGCGAGGACCGCGGCGCTCAGCAGCGCCGCGAGCCGGGTGCGTTCACGCGCCAGCCGGACGAATTTCGGGTTGGCGAGGATGCGGTCGTGGACGGCATCGGTCATCGGTACTTCCTCCTTGCGATGGCTCCGCATCGGGCGGGCCGTGCTTTGTGATAGCGCTTCGGACGCCGCCGGCTCGGCCGGCGCCCGTGGCGCTGCTTGCGCGAACGCGCGGGCAACGCGACGGCTGTTCAGATCAGCAGCGCGAGTTCCCGGGCGCGGTCGCGCAAGCAACGCTTCAGGATCTTGCCGGTGGGGGTTTCGGGGAGGGGCCCGAACACGATCGAGCGCGGCACTTTGTAGTGCGCCATGCGCTGGCGACAGAAGGAGACCAGATCACGCTCGTCGACCTGGATGTCGGGCTTCAGCGTCACGAAGGCGCAGGGGGTCTCACCCCATTTCGGATCGGGCCTGGCGACCACCGCCGCCTTCAGCACCGCCGGATGGCGATAGAGCACCGCCTCGATCTCCAGGCTCGAAATGTTCTCGCCCCCGGAGATGATGATGTCCTTGGAGCGGTCCTTGATCTCGATGTAGCCGTCGGGATGCCAGACCGCGAGATCGCCGGTGTGGAGCCAGCCGCCGCGGAAGCACTCCTCGGTCGCGTCGGGGCTCTTCAGATACCCTTTCATGACCACGTTGCCGCGCATCATGACTTCGCCCAGCGTCTCGCCGTCGCGCGGGACGGCTTGCAGCGTCTCGGGATCGGCCACCATCAGCGCCTCGAGCGCCGGCGCGCGCACCCCCTGGCGCGCCTTGAGCCGCGCACGCTGCTCGAGCGGCAGGCGGTCCCATTCCTCGTGCCGGGCACAGATGACCGAAGGACCGTAGCATTCGGTGAGGCCGTAGACGTGGGTGACGTCGAAGCCGAGCTGTTCGATGCGCTCGATCACCGCGGTCGGCGGAGCATCGCCGGCCGTCATGACCTTGACCGCGTGGCCGATGCCGCGCAGCAGTGGCTCCGGGGCGTTGCTGAGCAGGTTGAGCACGATCGGCGCACCGCAGAAATGCGATACCTTTTCGTCGCGGATGGCGGCCACGATCGGTTCGACGCGCACCTGCCGCAGGCAGACGCTGGTACCGGCGACCAGCGCCAGTGTCCAGGGGAAACACCAGCCGTTGCAGTGGAACATCGGCAGCGTCCACAGATAGACCGGGTGGCACCCCATGTCCCAGGCGACGGCGTTCGACAGCGCGTTCAGATAGGCGCCCCGGTGGTGATAGACGACACCCTTGGGATTGCCGGTCGTACCAGAGGTGTAGTTCAGCGAAATCGCCTCCCACTCGTCCGCCGGAGCGCCCCCGTCGAACGCCGGATCGCCCGCGGCGAGGAAGGCCTCGTAATCCCGGTCCCCCAGGAGTTCGCCGCCGTCCACGGTCGGGTCGTCGATATCGATGACGAGCGGCCTGGCATCCAGCAGCCCGAGCGCCGCGTCGATGGTGCGCGAGAACTCCCGATCGCTCAGCAGCACCTTGGCTTCGCCGTGGTGCAGGATGAAGGCGATCGTCGCCGGGTCGAGCCGCGTGTTGATGGCGCACAGCACCGCACCGGCCATCGGCACGCCGAAATGGGCTTCGAAGGTCTCGGGCGTGTTCGCCCCCATCACCGCGACCGTATCGCCGCGGCTTACGCCCGCCTTCACCAGCGCCGAAGCGAGGCGGCGGCAGCGCTCGCCCGTCTCGGCCCAGGTCCGGCGCACGGCGCCGTGGATGGTGGCGATACGATCCGGATAGACCGCGGCCGTCCGGAGCAGGAAGGTGAGCGGCGTCAGGGGGGCGTGGTTGGCCGTCGTCCGCTCGAGACCGGCGTCGTAGATTCCCGCGGGCACGATATCGACGTTCATGGCGCTCTCTCCGGGATCGCTGCGGCTCCCTGTCCGTACGACCGCAGCATAGGGAGCGCTCGTGTCGCGATCATCTCCTGGCTGTAACGAATCCTTTCAGGCCCGCGCCGGTCGGGCGCCGGGCCATTGCCCGGCACCGGCGGGAATTGCAGAATCGGGGCTGCGGCGCCGGATCGTTCCGTGGACGATCGACGACCGCGGAGATCCCCCCTCATGATGCCGAGCGCTTCGGACCTGGCTCGCACTCCGCTGCTCCAGGCCGGCCTGGACCAGGTCGACCAGGGGATCTCGGTCTTCGACCCGAGCGGACGCCTCGTGATCTGGAACGCGCGTTTCCTCGAGCTGATGGATCTGCCGCAGTCCCTGGTGCAGCCCGGGGTCGGCTTCGAAGACATCGTGCGCTACCTCGCCCGGCGCGGCGAATTCGGCGACAAGGTCGACATCGAAGCGCTCGTCGCCGCGCGGCTGCGCACCGCCCGCAACTGCCCGCGCTTCTACACCGAGCGCACCACCTTCGACCGGCGCACCATCGCCGCCCAGACCACCCCCCTGTCCGCCGGCGGGTTCGTGACCGTGTATACCGATGTGAGCGAGCGCGCGCTCGCCGAAGCACTCACGCCGGAGCGCAGCGAAGAGCTCGAAGCGCGCGTCAATCGGCGCACGCTGGAACTGCGGCTGTTGACCGAAGAACTCCGGCGCCACATCCGCGAGATCCAGCAAACCTCGGGCGCGCTCGCCGAGAGCGAGGCGCGGCTGCGCCTGATCACCGACGCCGTGCCGGCCGCCATCGCCTACCTCGACGCGCGCACGATCGTCAGCTACGCGAACCGGCGCTATGCGGATCTGTTCCAGCGCCAGGGGCAGGCGGTCCTCGGCCGCAGGCTCGCCGAGATCGTCAGCGCTCCGACCTTCGCCGCGATCGAGCCGCATGTGGCGCGCGCGCTCGGCGGGGCCACCGAAGCGTTCGAGCTCGTCCTGCCCCGCGACAATGGCCAGGCGGTGGTCATCCGCAACGTGCTCGTTCCGGAGATCGTCGATGGCGCGGTACGCGGGATGTTCGTGCTCGCCCTCGACGTCACCGAGGACAAGCGTGCCGAAGAAACCCTGCGCCAGGCGCAGAAAATGTCCGCCGTCGGCCAGCTCGCCGGCGGCCTCGCCCACGACTTCAACAATCTGCTCACCATCATCGTCGGCAATCTCGCCGGCCTGCGGCAGCGGATCGGCCCCGAGCTCTTCGGCGAATACGTCGAGCCGGCGATCCGCGCGGGTGAGCGCGGCGTCGCCATCACCCGCCGCCTGCTCGCCTTCGCCCGCCAGCAGCCGCTGGCCCCGGCGCCGGTCGACGCGCCGAGCCTGATCGCCGGCACCGCCCAGCTCCTGAGCCGGTCGCTGCCCGGCAACATCACGATCCACGTCACCGCGGAAGACGACGGCTTCCCGGCGCTCGCCGATCCGCATCTGCTCGAGAACGCGATCGTCAACATGGCGATCAACGCCCGCGATGCGATGCCCGACGGCGGCGTGCTCACGCTGGCGACCTCGTTCGTGAGCATCCGCCCGGGCAGCGAATTCGGCGATGCCGTCGCACCCGGCGACTACGTCCGCATCGCCATCGGCGACACCGGCACGGGCATGAGCGCGGAAACCCTCGCCCGCGCCTTCGAACCCTTCTTCACCACCAAGCCCTTCGGCTCCGGCAGCGGGCTCGGCCTCAGCATGGTCTACGGCTTCGTCAAGCAGTCGGGTGGCCACATCACGATCCGCAGCCAGCCGGGGCTGGGTACCACCGTCGTGGTGCTGCTGCCCCGCGCCGCGGTCGCGCCGGTCGAAGTCGAGCGTCACTCCGCAGCGGAGGCCGTGCGCGGCCCGGACGAGCTCGTGCTGCTGGTCGATGACGACGACGATGTCCGCCACCTGATCCGCCGTCACCTCGTCGATCTCGGCTACGGGGTGATCGAGGCACGCGACGGGATCGAGGCCACCGATCTGTTCGAAGCCATCGCCGAGATCGGGGTTCTCGTGACCGATCTCGTGATGCCCGGCGAGATCGACGGGATCGCGCTGGCACGACGGGTACGCCAGAGCGGGCGCGACATACGGGTGGTACTCGTCAGCGGCTTCGCTGCGGCGACCGATGGCGCGCAGCTCGATACCGCCACCTGCCGGGTACTGCGAAAGCCGTTCACCCGGGAAGCGCTGGCCGAGGCCCTTCGAGCCGACAGGAGACACTGATGGCCGATCCCGAACGCCGTACCGTCGCGGTCGTCGAGGACGATGTCGAGGTGGGACGGCTGATCGCTCGCATCCTCGCCGAATACCGCTTCGAGGTGCATCGCTTCGAGCGGGGTCGAGACTTTTTGCGCCGATGCGAGACGATCGCCCCCGCGCTGGCGATCCTCGATCTCGGCTTGCCGGACATCGACGGGCTGGAGCTGGTGCGCGAGGCCAGCGCGCGCGGCATCCCCGCCATCGTCCTGACCGGGCGCGGCGGCGTCGCCGATCGGGTGCTCGGGCTCGAGCTCGGTGCGGATGACTACCTGGTCAAACCGTTCGAGCCGCGCGAACTGGTCGCCCGCGTCAACAGCGTCTTGCGCCGAAGCGGTGGTCGGCAACAGCAGGTCGCACCGTCGGTCGCGCTGTTCGCCGGCTGGCGCTTCGATCCCGACAATCTGACGCTGACGTCCCCGGAGGGAAAACCTGTCCGCCTGAGCCGAGCGGAAGCGCAGCTCCTCGAGCTCTTCGTTCGCGCTCCGAACCGGGTGCTGACGCGCGACTATCTGTTCGAAGCCCGCGCCAGTGCGAGCGCCGCCTTCGATCGCTCGATCGACGTGCGCATCTCGCGCCTGCGCCACAAGCTCGACGACGATCCCCACAACCCCCGCTTCATCCGCACCGTCTACGGGGCCGGCTATCTGTTCTCCGGGCCGGTAAGCTGGTGCGCCCGGGACGATCGGGCTCCACCGTGAAGGCGACGCAGGCTTCGCCGGCCGGCCAGGTGGTCATCAACGGGTCGAGCGTGCCAACGGGCAGCGGGCGTCCCGCGGCGTCAACCGGCATCGTCGTCGCGTTCCCGCGCGGCCGCAGCCACCACC
This sequence comes from Candidatus Competibacteraceae bacterium, assembly GCA_039807445.1. Classification (GTDB taxonomy): domain Bacteria; phylum Pseudomonadota; class Gammaproteobacteria; order Competibacterales; family Competibacteraceae; genus JBDHRG01. The sequence goes on along the minus strand of JBDHRG010000054.1, from coordinate 13,446 downwards.
GCCCCGGGATCCGCCACCAACAGCTCGACCGGACGTCTGCCGTCCAACCAGCCGTTCGACGCGGTGAACCAGAGCGCGGTGGGCCAGCCGAAGTGCCGGTCGCCCAGCGCGGCGAGCACTTCGCGGATCACCGGCAGCGGCTTGCCCTCGGCATCGAACTGGAACGCCGGGAACAGGGTACGGCCCTGGTGCTCGACCGCGAACACGCGCCGGGCCTTGCGCCAGTCGGCGGCCAGCGCAGCGCGGTTGCTCGCGCGCGAACCGGCCAGCCGGTGCAGGTCCTCGCTGGTGAACGCGCCGAACTCGGCCAACAGCGTGGCGCGCGCCTCGGCGAGACGTTGCGCGTGCCAGAGCATCGACGGCGACGGCGGTTCTACCAGCTTGGGCAATGCGAGCTCGACCAGCTCGCACATCGTGTCCTCGTCGCTGCGACGCAGCCGCTCGTCGATCAGCATCAGGAAGCGCGCGGTGCGCTCGAGCAACGCCGGGTCGTCGCTGCGCACGACGATCTCGCCGATCGACGCGACCGGCTCCGCCTCGTGACCGCGGGCACGGCCACCCCGGGCTCGCAGCGGCTTTGCCTCGGTGGCGCCGGACTCGTTCGCACCGGACTCCACGATTCGCCCGGGCACGACTTCGATCCGCAGGTGCGACATGACGTCTCTCGGTTCGTTCTGATCAAACTGATGACCAAATATACATCAGATTGATCCGGCTATCGTGACAAGCCCTGCCCTTCAAAGCAGGGAAGGGCGGTCACGAGATCACCGCGGGGGCACGTACTCCATCGCATGCGCCGAGATGACGCGCTTCACCCCGGTGAAATCCGAGTCGGTAAACCGGTAGCTCACGTCCTCGGACGAGTTATCGTCGATCCAACCCGAGATCATCGTCTTCAGGATCAGGTCGGTCTGTGGCGCAAGTGGACCCTTGCCCTTCAGGATCGTCGCTTCCTCATGGGCGAAGACCACCAGCGGTCTGATCGGCCAGCGGTTGAGCCCGGCCGTCTCCAGCAGTTGCAGCACCAACCCGCATGTGCGCAGCACCTGCAGCGAAGCGTTGTTGAACTCGTTGCGGTGCGAGTCGTATTCCTGGGTCCATTTCTCTTCGCGGCTCGCCTTGACGATGCCCTTCCACTTCTTGACTTCCAGCACCACGAGCCCGATCCGCGGCACGAATACCAGGAAGTCGATCTGGAAGTTCCGTTCGCGCCAGACCAGGTTGGTAGTGCGGATGAACCCGGCGAGCTTCGACCCCTTGAGCTGGCGGAGCACCTCTCGGACCGCCTCCTCGCCCGCATTCCCCGCGCTCTCGTTGCCCCCGCCGACCGTATCCGTGCTCACGGCTCTTCCGCCAGACTGACCTGCAGCCATCTGCGGCCTAAGGTGCGGAAGGCCGGAACCTGCACACCGCGCTCGCTCACCGTGAACACGCCTTCGCGCACTTTCCACTCCCGGCCGCATTGACAGCGGGCGAAGAAGCCGTTGGGTCCGGGCTCGAATAGCGTCGCGGCCTTATCGCACTCCGGGCAGCGCCCGAGATTGTCGAGTTGCGCGAGCCGCCGCTCGACCCGCCGGCGCAGCTCGGAATCGTTGACGTGCTGCGCCAATGCCCCCTCCAACGCTTTCTTCTGTTCCTCGTTCACCGGTCGTCGCAGAGCGAGCCCGCGTCCGTCGGGGAGCGACGGTTCGGGCCAGGCCCGGACCACGGCTTCCGGCAGCCGGAAGATTTCACCGTAGCCGGCCGGGCGCTGCCGCCACAACCAGCCGCTCAGCAGCGTGACCAGCCGCTCCTCGGTGTAGAGGTCCATCGGCGAGAGCAGCAGCGCCGGGGCGCCGTTCTCGAGCCGGGCGCAGGGTTCGTCGGTCTCCGAGGCGTTCGGCACTCGCGGTACGCAGGGAACGCGCAGTTCCCCCATGCCTTGATGCACTCGCCGGCAGGTGTGCCAATGACGTGCGATCTCGGCATCGAGCGCCACGGCCGCCGGCACGAGAACCAGACGCTCAGCGCCGACCTCGACGACCTCGATGTGCCACTCGTGACGCTCGCAGCGCAGCGTCAGGCGTTCAGGCCACCGTGGCTGCTCGGCTCGGCCGTGCGCGGCATCGCGCATCGTCACCTCGAACCCGAGTTGCTGGAGTGCGCGCAGCAGCACCAGCCCGACGTATTGCTCGTAGCTGCGCTGCTCGATGCGTCGCCGCTCCAGCACCTGCGCCGGGCGCTCGCGCTCGCTGGCAGTCGCGGCGAGCCAGGCTTGCCAGAGCCGGCGCAGTTGGCGGTAGTGGGTGTCGTGCAGCAGCAGGTTGGTCGCTGACAGGCTCAAGCCGATCTCGGCCTTGCGCGGAATCGCAGCGTACAGCTCGCCGTCCTGCAGGCCACGGATGCGCTTCAGCCAGTTCCGCAGTCGCTGCAACCGTTCGTCGTTGCGCGCCAACAGATCTTGCGCATCGGAGGCTTCACCCCAGACGTCGCAGATATCCTGACGCAGCCGGTAGTCGACGTCCTGGCTGTTCTCGAAGGCCAGTGCCTTACGGCAGCTCTCCCCGATCTCCTCCAGACGTGCGATCCGCCCGCGCAGGTAGCGCTCGAGGTGGTCGACCAGGCGCGCGAACACCCGGTTCTCGTAGATGTGCGGCTCGTCTTCGCTGATCCGGGCGACGACGGCCTTCGGCACGATGCCGCTCAGCGTGCGCGCCGCCCAGCACTCGGAATGCGCCGCCAGATGGCGCTGGAAGCCGTTGTCGAGCCGACGGGCACGGTCGACCGGCAGCAGCTCGCTGTCGTAGCGCATGCTCAGGCGCGGATGCTCGGTGATCGTCTCGAGGTGACCGCGCGCGAATACCTCGTCCAGCACCGTCTCCAGCTCGCTCGGATCGATCTGCCGCCCCAGCTCCGGTGGCAGCAGCGGACTCGGCAACGTCCCCGCCGCCAGATCGGTCCTGCCGATGATGGCAACGACGGCGTCGAGTGCCAGGGCGAGATCCTCACGCTCGGCGGACGCCAGTTCGGCGCGCAGAAAGTGCCGCTCCCCGTCCACGAAGCGCACGCGGGCGCTGCCATCGTCGAGCAGTACGTCGTCGGCGCCCAGCGGCGTGTGGCCATTGTGCTCGAGGCACGCCGGCAGCCGGTAGCGGGCTTCGGACACGCTTTCCGCATCTGCCACCAACCTCCGCTCACCTTGGATACGGTCGATGAGCTCCATCGCTCACTCCCGCTCCTTGCGCTCGATCTCTCGCTCGAGCCGCTCGCGGCAAGCCTCCGGACCCGAGCCGGTATCCACATCCGTCCACATCCCGATGAGATCGGTTTCGAGTCTCTTGAGCGTGTCGACCGGGATGTCGTAGCGCCCGGTCACCTTGCCGGCGCGGAACAGACGGGTCGCGAGCAGGTGATCGAACGCCATGCCGAGCGTGCCGCCGGCGGCCATCACGACCGGCACGAAAGCCCGCGCCTGGCGCTCGAGGCGGTTGCCCCAGCCGAGGCCGAAGTCGCGTTCGAGCGACTTCGAGAACCCGCTGCGCTGGATCGCTGCGAGCGCAGCATCGACCTTCTGCCGATAATCGCGCTGAGCCTTGCCGAACTGCTCGTGCAGCGAGGCGACGCTGATCGGCGCGCTGGGTGGCATGGATCGGGGCTCGAACGCATCCTCGTGCCGGGGCAGTTCCATCACGTGAGCGCGATCGAAGGTCTTGTCGGCGAACTCGAAGGTCGTCTCGTCGTGGTTGGCGGTGCCGATGAACCAGAGGTTGTCGGGAACGCGCAGCTTGCGGTCTTCCACGAGCAAGCGCGGTGGCCGTGCGACGGCCGTTTCCATCAGCACCACTTCGCGCTCCTGCGGCTGCATCTCCAGCGCCGACAGGAACTCCGCGAAATACTGCTCGGGGCGGGAGAGGTTCATCTCGTCGAGCAGCACGATGTTGATGCGATCGCCGGAGTTGTCGGTACCGGCCCGGTACAGCGCCTGCAGACATTCGCGCTCGTAGAACTTCTTCTCGAAGGCATTGAAGTGGCCGAGCAGGTCGTCGCGGTCGCGCCAGCCGGCCTGCACCGGGACGACGGTGCACTCGCCACCGACGGCCTTCGCGAAAGCCTTGGCCAGGCTGGTCTTGCCGGTGCCGGAAATGCCCTGGAGGATGTGCAACTGGCTCATCGCCAGACCGCCGAGCAAGAGCCGGATCGTCTGCTCGCTGTAGTAGAGCGGGGTCTTCTCGGCCGTCGCGATGCGCTGGCGCAGCTCGCGCGCGAACCGGGCGAGGTCCGGCACGGCCTCGGTCGCCGGGCGGAAACCCGGCTCGCGGTCCATCTTCGCCAGCGCCGGGAAGACCTCGGCCCCCTGCTGGCGCGCGGTCAGATCGTCGAGGCGCTTCTCGAGATCGTCGACCGCGCTGTCCAACGTGCGCTTGTGCTGCTCCAGCACGCGCTTCTCCTGCGCCAGGTTCTGTTTCTCCAGCACGCCGAGGCGGCTGGTGGCCAGCTCGGTGCGAATCTGTCCGAGCTCGCGCTCCAAGTCCCGGTTGTGTCGTTCGAGCTCGTCACAGCGGTCCTGCAAGGCCTCGCTCCGCTCTTCCAGGTCATCGAGCGGACGCGTGTACTCCGCTTGCCGCAGCTGGCGGTTCTCGCTCTCCAGCGTCTTCAGACGCTCGAGCAACTGCTCCGGAGCCCCGAAGCCGTCCTGATCCAGGCGCCGCTGCAGTTCCTCGAAGCCGGACAGCGCGTCGCGCAACTGCTGGATCACTGCCCGATCGCGCTCGGCACCCGCCTGCGCCCGATCCGATCGGTGACGCAGTTCGTCGATCTCCTGGCGTTGCGCGTCCTCGATGTCGCGGCGAACCTGTGCCTCCCATTCCTTCCGGTTGGCACGCTTGAGCTCGACGGCTTCCCGCTCGCGAGCCACCGCATGCGCCTCGTTCAGGATCTCGAGCTTCTCCGCTTCGAGATCCCGCCGCGCCGTTTCCTGCTCCTTTCGCAAATCGTCACGAGCCTGGGCGATGCGCTCGCGCGCTTCGCGCTCGTCCCGCTCGCAGCGAGCGATCACCGCGTCGCGTTCGGTTTCGAGTCTCTGGATCTCCGCTTTCAGGGTCCGCAGGCTCTCGCGCTGCTGCGAGAGAAAACCGGCACGGGCGTCGGCCTCGCGCAGTTCGAGGTCACGCTCGCGCTCGTTCAATACACGTTCGCAGTCCTTCAGCTCCGCAGTGCGGGTCTCGATGCGCTCGGCCTGCGACTGCACCTCGAGCTCACGGTCCTTGAGCGCTGCGGCGCGCTGCTCGTACGACCGTCGCTGCTCGACGAGCGCGCGGATCGTCTCCCCGAGCGCATCGAGCTTGTCGCGGAGCGTGATCCGATCCCGCTCGCCAGCACCGGCGATCTCCGCCTCCGTGGGCAGCTCCGTCAGCTCCACGCCGGCCTGCGAAGCCAACTCCTCGATGCTCTCGGTCTTCCTGTACAGCATCTCCCGCCCCGGCATGTTCTGCTGATTCGGGATAGTCGGACGATTACGTCTGTTTTTCGGCATGTTCAGCTTCCCTGGAGTAATGCTTTCACGATGTCCTGGGCGGTATCGGCATGAGCCGTCGCCTCATGGGTTTCGACTCTGCGCCCACCGTGCTCGCCGCCGTGGCTGGCGCCATCGCGGTCGCGCGACAGCACCAGCAACCGCTTCATCAAGGCTTGGTCGGATGCCAGCGCCCGGAACGGATGCGCAGCATGATCGGCGAGCGACAACAACACGCCGACGAGCAGCGGGCGCAGGGACTCGCGCCTTTCCTTCACCGCCCAGAAGACCTTGCCCGGACGCACGCCGCGCAGTTGTCCGATGGCTCCCGGCGCCAAGTCCGGCAGCGCCGCGCGCAAAGCCGCCTCGAGCTCCGGCGGGCGCCAACCCTTCGAGATCCGCCCCGGGTTGCGCATCGGCCACTGCGTCAAGCACCACTGGCAGCAGCGCTCGAGCACCTTCTGGCATTGCATCACCAGGCTGTCGACCTCTTCCTGACGTTGCTCGTAGGACCTGCGATCCGCCCGACCCACGGTTTCCCGGGTGCGCAGCAGCTCGACCAGAGCCTCCGTGAGCCCGGGGATGCGCTCCGCAGTCGGAAAGGACTGGAACACTTCGAGCCGCACCGTCTCGTCTTCGCGGGCCCGATGTTCGTCCCAGCTCAGCGCCTCGTCGACTTCGCCGAGCAGCTTCTGCAAGCGCTCCGCGAGCGGGGGCACTCGCTTGGCCGCGGTGTAGACCTCTTGCCGCATCCAGCGCACCGCCGGCGAGCGTCCCAGCGGATCGCTGACCAGCCACGGAGACTCCGCCCCCGCTCGATCGTGGACCCGGCACAGCACGTAGGCCGGCCGCGGCTCGGGTTCGATGAACTCGATCGCCTCGGTCGGCGGCGACCCCTCCCAGATCTCCGGTGCCTCGCCGCGTTGGCGTTCGTTGTGGCGCGCGATTCGATCGCGGCGCAGCGCCTCCCAGATCGCGCTCGCCGAGGGGCACTCCGGCGGGTCGGAGGATCTCGGCTTCAGCAGGAAGGGCCTGAAGGTCCGGCCGCTGTCACGATCGAGCCTGAACTCCGGCCACGCTGCCTGACGCGAAACCGGCTCGATCTCCGACAGCGTGCTGCTAAAACGCGGCCAGAGCTCGCCGCTCTCGGTGCTCTGGAACAGGTAGCCGGCGCGCAGGCGCAGCGTTACGGCCGCGTCACCGTCGAGTTGCTTGCGACCCGCATCCGTGATCCGGCCGCGCGCGTCCATCCATCCGTTCGGGGTCAGTTGCGCCGCCACGATGTAGCGGACCAGCTCGGCCTCGATGCCTAGCCGCTCTCCGATCCAGTCCGGAGCGTCCCGCCCCGCCGCCACGAGCCCGAGCACGGTCTTCTCGAACAGGTTCGGCGGGCGGTGCCGGGGATCGGGTGCGTGGATGGCCCATACCCAGACCGGCCACAGCAGCAGCGCCTCGCCGCGCGAACCGTTCCGAAGCAGCGCCTCGCCGCGCGAACCGTTCCGATAGTCGAGGTAGAGATCAGCGAACCCGGCCATGAGGTTCCTCGCACAGGGTGATGAATCCGGCCAGCCCGGGGGCTGCCGTACGGGTTTCCGGCGCACGCGCCAGCGCGGCGTCGCCGACGGCGATCAGCAGCTGGCGCTGGCGGCTCATCGCGACGTTGAGACGGTTGGCGAGACGCAGGAAACCGAACTTGCGATTCAGCGCACGTTCGTCCTCGGCGTCCGCGATGGGGCGATCGGTACGCACCACCGACAGCAGCACCACGTCGAACTCCTTGCCCTGGAAGGCGTCGACGGTGCCGACCCGCAGTCGCTCCCTGCCCTTGTCGTCGTGTTGCCACTCACTCCGGATGCGCACGCCGCCATCACCGCGCTCGGCCAGGCCGACGTCGATCAGACGCTCGAGGATCAGGTCACGCTGCGCGCTGTAGAACGTGATGATGCCGAGGCTCAGCTCCGGGCACGCTTCGAGGATGCGGCGAGCTTCGCGGGCGACGCGCTCGGCTTCGACCGACCGCTGCCAGCGCCCCCGCACCTTGGGCTCGCGAGTATCCGACTCGGTAGCGGGCAGATCGATCCAGGCGCACACCGCGCCTTCGTATCCGGGTACGCGGTGAGCGAACTCCCCGGGGTCCAGGCCGGAGCGAACCGGCTCTTCGCCGACCGCTTCGTAGAAGGTGCGGCTGACGAAGTCGCCGAGCACGGGGTGCATGCGGAACTGCGTGTCGAGCATCACCACCCGCTGCGGCTGCCCCGGCTGATCGCGCTCCAGGCGCCGCAGGCGCTCGACCAGTCGCTCGAACAGGCTCTGCCCCAGCGCTTCGCGCTCGGCTGCGCGAAGTTCACCCCGTGCGTCCAGCTCGGCTTCGGTTTCGGGGTCGAGCAGGTGCGGCAACTGGCGGTGGTCGCCGACGAGAACGATCCGGCGGCGTCCCATCGCCATCGGGATCAGCAGATCGAGCGGCGTCGCCCGCGCGGCCTCGTCGATCACCACCGTGTCGAAAGTGATCGGGGTGCCAGGCTCCAGCCCGAGTACGTGCTTCATCGCCTCGGCAGCGGATTGCTGGCAGGTGGCGCCGAGCACGCTGGTGTACTCGCGCACGGCGTTCTCGACCGCGCGCGGGGACAGCCGCAGGGTCTCCAGATACTCGTTCAGCACGCTCAGATGGCCCCAGGCGGGCGACCGACGCAATTGCCCGTCCAGTTCCTGCAGCAGGGTATCCAGCAGCTCGCAGCCCGCCTCGTCCAGCACTCGGCGCAACTCCGGTGGCCGGTAGTCCGGACGGCTGGCGTCGAGGCAGCGATCGCGCAGCCGACCGAGCGCCTCGAGCCGCGCCGGCTCGACCGCACCGCCCGCAGTCAGGTATTCGAGCACGTTCCGTTCGTGCGAAGGCAGCTCGATCTCCAGCCCGGCTGCCCGGTCCAGCAGGCGCCGGCACTGCCGTGGGCCGTCGTCGGCGAAGCTCGCGGGCGTGGTGCGCAGCGCCCGCAGGCTTCGGCGCCACAGCCGCTGCTCGACCCCGTCGAGCGCTCGCGTTGCCGCAGGCGGTTGCCCTTGCGCGGTCGACCAGTCCCGCCAGCGCGCCTCGGTCGCCGCCGAGAGATGCACGCCATGCTCGTCGGCGAGCGTTCGCAGCCCCGCGTCGATTTCGTGCGCGAGCACGCGGCGCTGCGCCGCCTCGAGCGGCTGGATGCGCAGCCGCACCGTCGCCGTGCGCAGCGCGTCGAGCAGCGCGAAGGCTGGTACGCGCTCCAGTTCCGCGCTCAGCTTCGGCAGCAGTTCGGCACGTCGCGTTTGGCACCACTGCCCGACCGGGTCGGCCTCGGCCGCGTCGCCGCGCTGCCCGCTGCGCCGTCCCACTTTCAGGGCCGGCAGGCCGAACACCTTGGTGCGCTCGAGGGCGTTGTCGACGGCGTCGTGCTGGAAGCTCGCGATCAGCAACTGATGCTCGATCGGCTGCCCCTTGAACTCCTCGGCCAGGCGCTGCTGCAGCGCGCTGATCACCTGGGTCTTGCCGGTACCGGGCGGACCGATGATCACCGCGATGTCGGGGGTATTCAGCGCGAGCTCGAGCGCGCGCTTCTGCTTCGGGGTCGGCTCGCCGCGGAAGGACTTGCGGGCGGCGGGGCTCAGCGGTCGCAGAACCCGCCAGCCGGAGCGCAGCGGCACGCTCTGCCCTTCGAGCAGGTGGCGCAGCTGCGGCAAGGGGTTTTCCCCCATCCGGATCCGCCGCAGGGCGTCTTCGCGCCGCTCGCGCACCTTGCGCTCGCCGTGCACCGCCAGGCAGAGCACGCCCTGCTGCTGCGGTGCCTCATGGCGGTGATCGCCATCGAAGCGCAGCGTGACGGTGCCGACCTCGACCCGGTGCAGGCGCCCGAGCAGCGGTTTGCCCGTCGGCTGGCCGCGGGCGGTGTCACCGACCAGCCAGGCGGGCGGCTCGGCGCAGACTTCGAGCAGCGCATCGCGCTGCCGATCGCCGTTCCGGAGCGCGCCCCAGCGTCGTTCGAACTCGTGTGCAGCTCCCGGATCGACCTCGAAACGCCAGTCCAGGTGCTCGTCGCCGACAACCTCGACCGCGCGGAAGCGCAAAAGGCCCAGCTCGCGTCCCGCAGCCGTGGCGCGCTGCCATTCGATGTCGCTGTAGCGTCGCCACAGCTCGACGTAGTCGCCGTGCGCCTCCAGGTACTCCCTGAGCTGCTGACGCTGCGCGGGCGAGCGCAGCGTGGCAGCGACGCCGGCATCGACGAAGTCGATCGCCCCCCGGAACAGCACCAGAGCGGGTGTCTGCCGACGTGCCGGCGCGAGCCGCATGAGTCGCCAAGTCCCGTCCTGCTCGCGCAGATCGGCCTCCTGGCGGCGGCCGAGCAGCACGATGGTGCCCGAGGCCCGGTCGTCGCCGCGCGCGAACACCCGCGCCGCATCGTGACCGGCCATGGGTGTCAGCACGAACTCTTCGCGCAGCCAGCCGCAGGCGTCCTTCACCGTCGGCGCGGGAATGCGCCCCTGTTCGTGCAACTGCTGGACGATGCGCTCGTCGACTCCGATCGACAGATCGAGCACGAGCTCGCTCGAATAGTCGGCGCAGCGCAGCCGGAAGCGACCCTCTTTCACGTCGATCAGGTGCCACAGCCGTGGTCCCGACTCGATGCGCTGGCGCTCCCCACCGTGGCCTGTATCGACCGGCACGATGGCGTCGCCCTGGGTCAGCCAAATCTGTCCGCTGTCCGTGAAGACGCTGACCTCGCACCCCTTCGCCCACGCACGGCCGTCGACGGTGGCTTCGCCCGGTGCACGCAGTTCGATCAGCGTGCTGCCGAGCCCTCTGAACTCGATGAGTCGCATGGTGCGGTTTCCTTACCAGACGAAGCGCCAGACCGGGCGCAGCTCGGCGGCCTGTGGGTGGTGCAGGTGCAGATCGAGCCTCGCCTCCGTGCGACGGTCGAAGCGCAGACGCTGACGGCGCTTGATCTCCACTTCCCGACCATCGTCTTCGCACCGCAACGTGACCGAGGCGCCCGGTTCCGGGGCGATCAGGAGCCCCTCGGCGTCGAGCTCCAGCGTGCAGACTCGCGGTGCCTCTCGGTACCAGGCCGTGCCGGCGGGCGCCAGGTGCAGCGGCACGCTCCGCCCCCGATCGAGCACCTGCTCGTCGCCGGTCGGGAGCCGGACCGCATCCGCTCCTTCATCGGGGCAGTGATAGGCGTGCGCGAGCTTCAGCGCGTGCGTGTCCGGCTGGACGTGATCGCAGAACGGACACTGGTGTTCGTCGTTCCAGAAGAAGCCGCTGCTGCATTCCGCACAGCCCAACGTCAGTGCCCAGGCGGCATCCAGCGCATCGGCCCATTCGGCGAGACTCGGACGCTGCAGGGGGTCGTCGCGCCCGGCGTCGAAGCAGGCTTCGAACAGCGCCTGCATCCGCGGCGTAGCGACCATGTCCAAGGGAATGCCTTCGCCGGCGGCGTTGCTGTCGTCGTCCGGGTGATGGATCCACGGCAGTTCGCCGCGCAAGGCGCGCTCCTCTTGTTCGGGTTCGGTTTCGAGCACCGCAGCGCCCTTGAACGGATGGCAATGGCTCACGAGCTCGAGCGCGATCACCGCGAACGACCAGGCGTCGGTGAGGCTGTTGACGCCACGTTCGCCACGCACCACTTCCGGCGCCGCGTAGCCAGGCGTGTGGACGTGACCGTGCCCCAACCGCTCGGTGGCGCACAGGTTGTCGCAGTCGATCAGCCACACCTGATGGTGCTCGACGCTTTGCGAGACGAAGACGTTGACGGGCGACAGATCGCCATAGGCGAAGCCGCGGGCGTGCAGCCCCGCCAAGGTGCGGGCGAGCTCGCGCAGCAGCGCGAGACGCCGGCTCAGGCCGCCGGTGGTCAGGAAGCCCTGCAGGCCCTTGCCTTGCTGCAGCGCCCGATGACTCGCCGCGAGCGCCGTCTGCAGCGGCTCCAGCCCGTCCATCAGCTCCATCACGTAGCCGGGTACAGGTTTCTCGATCAAGGCCATCGGCCGGGCGATCCGCAAACCGTCGAGCTCCTGGCGCAAGATCCAGTTGATCTGATTGACCCAGCGCTGGCGCTTCTCGTCATGCTTGTCGTTGAACACCTTGACCAGCACGCTCGGCCGTTCGGTCGTGCAGACCACGCCCTGGCCGCCTTCGCCGAGCTTGTTGGTCAGTCGGTAGGACGTGCCGTACTGGTCGTGAACCGTGCGGGTTCTCGGTGTCGACTTCTGTACGTGCTCTTGCGTCTGCGATGCGCTGTTCTGCTTCATGGGTGATCGGACACTCAGGTTCGGTAGACGAGCGCGACGGTCTTGTCGTCGCTGTGGCAGGGTGTCGGCCAGGCATCGAGCGCGCGGCTCAGCGCCGCGCGTGCCGCGCGCGCGCCCTTGCCGCGCATCGAGGCCACGACCGCTGCCACCAGGCCATCGGTGCGGCCGAGGTCTTCGCTGATGCCGTCGGTCATCAGCAGCAGGGCATCGCCGCGGTTCAGCAGCCGGCCGCGGGCCGAGCGCCAGTCCGAGTAATGCCGGGACAGGCCAAGGCCGGTGGTTTCGTTGCCGAAAGCGCCGGCCGCTCGCCCGGCCAGCCCTTCGGCTGGCACCGGTCGACCGAGGATCAGGCCGTCGCCGAGCTGCAGCAGCCGGAAGCGCCCGTCGGCCTGCCCCCAAGCCAGCAGGCAGGTCGCGACGGCATCCGCCGGCATCACGCGCGAACTGACGAGACGCGCGAGCCAGTGCCGGTAGAGCGCACGGATCAAGTCGCGATCGTCGCCGTCGAAAGGCTGCTCGCGCACGGCTTGCCGTGCCGCCCAGCAGGTGGCTCGTGCACCGAGCCGCGCATGCCGATGCGAACCCATGCCATCGCTGACTACCGCGAGCCAGTCGCGACCGTGGCGGATCAGCACGGCGTCCTGGTTCGGCAGGCCCTCGTGCACGTGCCCCGGACCGGCCACCGACGCGGCACGCAGACGTACTCCCACCTCAGAATTCCAGGTCCAGTTCGTCGGGGTCCGCGCCGGTGCGCCGATAGTCCAGTGCCAACGGCCGGTTCGGGGCCTGGCTGCGAGAGCTGTGGCTTACGCTCATCGTGACCGCGCGGAAGAAGCGCACGATCTCGGCGGCGTTGTCGGCATGGAACAGCCGTACCTCCGGATCGTTGCCGAAATCGCGCAGCATCGCCTCGTCGGCATCGGCGCCGATCGCGAGCGCGATGCGGGTAGCCTTCTGCGCCCGCTCGCTCGCCAGCAGTGCCCGGAAAGGCTCTTCCCAGTCGTCGGTCGGGTGCCCGTCCGAGACCAGCACCAGCACCGGACGGTAGGCGCGCGCGGGGATCAGGTCGCGATCCTCGAGCAGCTCGCGAGCAAGCGTCAACGCCACTCCCAGCGGCGTGCCGCCATTCGCCGCGAACTCCTGAATACCCCCGATCTGGTGTGCAGGCGCCAGCGGCAGGTGGCCACGTGCCACCTCGCCGAAGGTGATGACGCCGAGATGGATCTCGGCCCGCAAACGGCTCTCGGCGGCGAAGCTCTTCACCATGTCGCGCAGCGACTGGTTGAGAGCTTCGATCTTGCCGTCCGCTCCCATGCTGCCGCTGGTGTCGGCGAGGATGATCACCGGCAACGGACGAGCGGTGCTCATGGCAAAGTCTTTCATGGCCATCGTTCGGAATCCCCTGGGTTATCGCGATTGTTCGGCCGGGTACGAAGGCAGGTCTTCAGCAGCGTGGAAGTCGGGCGTTGCGGTAGACGGTGAGCACCTCGTCGCGTTCGGGCGCGAGCAGCACCTGCAGGTTCTGCAGGTGCCGGATGTCGATCCCCCGCCGCGCGCAGCGCTCGACCTCCTTGCGGCCGACGATGAAGAAGCGTGCACCGCGTGCATGCCGGCAGCGCCCCAGGCGCAGCACCGCAGCGAGATCGGTGCGGCCGATGCCGCGCTGGCTCATGCGCTTG
>JBDHRG010000307.1:0-3293 GCA_039807445.1 Candidatus Competibacteraceae bacterium | reverse complement strand
CCGCGCTTGACCAGCGCGGCGTCGTAGGCGGACCCGTTCTCGACGCGGTACTTCGGCTTCTGCGGGGGGGAGGCTTCCTGGCTCATGCCCGCCACGCTACCGGCTCAGCGGCAGCCTGGCCAGCCCGCCACCCCAGGCCGCAGGGGGATTCATGCACCAACGCCATGTCGATCGAAAAAATTTGTAACGATCGCTTGTCTCATATCGCTCACGGCCGGGTACGACGGATATCGTTGAGGCTCGTTTGCGATCGTCCGGTATCCAGGGAAAGCGAGAAGGCAGCATGGATAGAGCCCCACCCACCTCAGTCCCGGCCGATTCCTGGATGTAGAACCCGCCGTCTCGCTAGTCGATCCCCTCACGATGGGAGCTGGTCGCCGCTTCCAGCAGCTCGGCGGAAGGGCCAGAGACACATTCGAGTAGTAGTCCCGCGTTGGAACGGAGGCCGACAGATGAACTCGCGCCAATGGTTTGAAGCATTCCTGCAAGCTCGCGAGCTTGTCGCTCCGGATGGCAGGCCGCTATACGCCTACCGCTGCACCGATGCCGAGTACGAGCAGCTACGCACGCGTGTCGGCTGGCTGGTGCAGCAGTTCACCAGCGTTGGTCATACGGATCGAGTGTTGCCGGCGCTGCTCTGTCTGTTCGCTGCCGAAGCCTGGCGGCGCCGGCACGAAGGTGGCGTCTGGCGCTGGGAAACGGTCACCCACGAAGCCCAGGCGCAGTCGCTGCATCGGGATGACTGGACGCGATGGATCGAGCTCGGGCTCGATCAGTGGAAGCGCTCGCTGATCTTCAGCCGTTTCGGTCATCGGGAGTTCCTGATCACCGTCGCTTGCGAGGGCGGTTTGCCGCTGCGCTTGCTGCAGCAGCAGGGAACATCTCTGCGGCGCTACTTCCGGGCTCTGATGGAAGAGCTGAGCCGCTACGGCGAGGTCGATGCCGCGCTTGCCGTTGAGCTCGCCGAGCGGCTGCGTGAGCGGCTGCCGAAGAGCTTGCGGCAAGACGTCGTCTACCGTCTCAGCGGTGAGCTCACGGCGGCGGTCTGGAGGCTGCAGACACACCTGCGAGGTGGTACCGATTCGCTCGCCGCACTGGATCGGATCGAGCCGGGGTGGCGCGAACAGCTGCCGCTGACCGTCGATGACGGCGTCGCTCAGGCGCTGCTGCGCAAGCTGATCGAAGATGCGGCAGAGCTGCGCCGCAAGCCGCCGAAGCCCTTGCGATGGCTGCGGCGCCTGGAGAATGCCGGGGGTGATTCCTGGCGCCTGCTCCAGCGCCTCATGCTGCCCGGCAGTTGCACCGGTGCGGAGCTGGCTGCCTGGGCGGAGACGCGACCGGACCAGATCGCCGTCCGCCAGCGGCTGCTGATCGAGGAAGAAGGCGAATCGACGGCTGTCGCCTTGTTCTCGCAGCTGCGTGGCGTCGGGGAGGTTGCGCAGTTCCGAGTCGAGCCGCTCGGGCGGCCACCCGAGTTCGTCGGCGTCTCGGCGCTGGGTGAGCGACGCTTGCTGCTGCAAGGCCGAAACATTCTGCCGATCGAGGCTTTCGGCGGCGAGGCACTCGGCGAGCTGCCGTGGGTGTTCTCCGACTCGGAGGCCGACAGTGGTGGAGTGTTGCTCGGCGAGGGCAGCCTGTCCGCGCGCGCGGAGCGTCTGCTCGTCGCGGTGCCCGAGGGTTATGAAATCGAGGGCGAGCAGGTCGAGCCGGTCGGCATGATCGATGACCTGGCGCGCCGGGTGTTTCGAATCAGCGGGGCAGCCGAGTGCTGTTCGCCGGAAAACGAGTTCTGCAGGATCAGGTGCGGGGCGACTGAGGAAACGCGAGATTCCTTGCGCCTCATCGGCTCTTCACTGCCGCAGGCAGTGGGAAGGCGGCCGGTCTTCCTGGGTCTTCCGCGCGTCGAATCGGTCGACGAACAGGGACGGCGCACTCTTCCTCCGGCAACGCTCGAGTGGCGCGCGCCGGGCGGGGCGTGGCGGCGCGATGCGTCCGCGTGTGCCGGCCATGTGCAGCTGCGCTGGGTCGAGCAAGGCGTACTGCGCCTGCGCACGCAGGCCGAGGTGCTGCCAGCCGCTGCGCGCGTAGCGCTCACGAACGGCCGGGTCGTGCTCGAAGGGCTGCCCGGCGTGCAGGTGCGGGTCGCACCGATCATCGGGGCGGCGATCGTGTCACTGTCCCAGCCCGATGGCGCCGTGCTGGAAGTCGGAGCTGTCGAAGGCGTGGGGCCTGAGCGTTTCGGAGCCGTGCTCGACTGGCCCGATGGGCGCAGCCTCGATCTGGAGCTGCCTTTCCCGCTGAGTGGGGCGATGTTCGCCCGCGGTGGCCAGGGGCTGAGCCGCGATACCGTAGTGCCCTTCGGCCGGATCGGCGCCGTGCGGGCCGTTGCGCAAGCGGCGATCGGCGGAGGCTTCGAGCTGTGGGCCGAACTGCACGCCGGTGATGTCGATGCCGATCTGGGGCGTGTGCTCTGGCATCGCGAGCCCCTGCGTCCGATCGGCAACGGCCGCTTCGAGCTGGAGCTTCATCGCCTGCAGGAGCCGCTCGGGCGCCTGTTCTCGGCCTCGGCACAACTCGATGCGAGCGTACGCGTGACGATCAAGGGGGCGAACGGCAGCGAGCTGGCGCGAATCGAAGTGGCCCGTTTCGAGTTCGCACCGTATCCGGATCGTGGCGCATCCTGCGTGCGCCTCGACGAGGCGGACCCTGAGACGCGGGATCGGCTCAGATTCGAGATGCTCCCGCTCTGGGCGCCCGAGTGTGAGCCGGAGCCGCTCCGTCGGGACTCCGATCTGGCTGCATGGACCTTGCCGACGGAACTGGAGGTCGGGCCGTGGCTGATCCTCGGCCGCGATGGTGACTGGCTGCGTACCCGTCCGCTGTTGTGGACCGTGTTCGGGGTTGCGGAAGCGTCGGATTCAGGGGCGACGGACAGCACGGCATTCGACTCGTTGGCGCCACGTCTGGCCGAGACCGTCCGCAGTGGCGAGGGGGATCGTACCACTCGTTATCGTCGGTTGCTCAGTGCCCTGGCGGCCGACTCCCGACACCCGGACTGGCAGGCGCTGTTCCGTCTCCTGGAACTGACCCGCGATCTTCCCGCATCGGCCTTCGATCTCTGCCGGAATCTCGTACATGTGCCCGAGGCGGCGGCGCTGGCACTGATGCGTGCCTCGGACGACGAGTTCGAGCGCGCCTGGGGGCTTGCCGATCAGTTGCCCTTCGATTGGCGTCTGTTGCCGGTGCGCGTGTGGGGGGAGGCTGCGCGCCGCTATTTCGGTTCCTTGCGCGAA
>JBDHRG010000053.1:0-20709 GCA_039807445.1 Candidatus Competibacteraceae bacterium | reverse complement strand
GCTCGGCTCCACCTACCCCGGTCGGAGCCGACGGGGAAAGCCGTGACCGTTGCCATCAGGAGTGGCCGCGATCACCAAATGCAGCAACCTCATGCATCCAGCTCCCGCCTGCTACGGCCGCCTGGCCTCTTCGATCTGCTCGAACTGCGAGATCCGCACCGAACCGTCCGGGAAGCGGGCCGTGATCTCCAGTTCGCCGCCCATGGCGCGGATGTAGCTGCGCAGCGTACTAATGTACATGTCCGTGCGCCGCTCCAGCCTGGAGATCGCACCCTGACCCACGTGCAGCACTTCCGCCAACTGCTCCTGCGATAGGCTGCGCGCCTGCCGCAGCTCTTGCAGCGGCAGCTCGTCGAGCATCCGGTGCGTGAGCGCCTCGCTCTTCGCCTGCGCCTCGGGCGACATGCGGGCACGCAGCTCGCTGAACTTCTTAGCCATCGATCAAGCCCTCCCGGCGCAGTTGCGCCACATGCTCGTCGTAGAGATCATCGGCGATCGGCACGAAGGTTTCGTACCAGCGGTCATCCCCAACCTTGGTGCCACCGATCAGCAAGATCGCCGCTCGACGCGGATCGAACGCATACAGCACGCGGTACGGCTCGCCCCGATGCTGGATGCGCAACTCGCGCATGTGGCCGTGGCGCGAACCACGGATCCCGGAGCTGTACGGGAAGGGCAGCTGTGGCCCCTTCGCCTCCAGGAGCCCGACCACGGCACCGACCGAAACTTGCATGTCTTCGCCCAGCGAATCCCACCACGCGCCGAACTCGTCGGTGTATTCGATTTTCCATGACATGCGAGGAATATTACTTGGACGGAATACTTCACTCAACCGGCGCCTGGCTGCCACGCCCCGGGCTCGCCGAAACGTTGAGCTTCTTGGCTGTGCGAGCGATCAGCCAGCCGAGAAAATCCCCCCCTGCACCGCAAGCAGTCGCCACAAGCAGCGCCGCCCGCTCGCGCTGGCGATGAAGTGCGGGTCTCGCGCAGCAGGTGCTCGAGGTGCATGCAGGCTGTATTGCAGCGGATGCTGGGCTCGGCAACGATCGCGAGCGGGTCGAGGCGCGGTCGTCGGGCACCTGCCCGGGGCACGTACGGCTCGTCAACACCTCATGCCTCGCTGCCCTGGGCCACCTGCCCCCGTGCAGTTCCGGATGTCTGCACGTGTACACTGCACGACGGGCACGAACCATCCATCGAGGGGCCGACATAAGCACGACCCACGACTCCGACTTCTACGCCTGGGCGCAGGAACAGGCACGCCTGCTGCGCACCGGCCAGTTCGAGAAGATCGACATGGACAAGCTGATCGAGGAAATCGAGGACATGGGTGGCAGCAAACGCTCGGAGCTGGAAAACTGCCTCGGCGTGCTGCTGGCGCAGCTCCTGAAATGGCAGTTCCAGCCGGAACGGCGGGGGCGCAGCGGGGTGCTGACCGCCGCCGAGCAGCGTCGGCGTCTCGAGCGTCTGCTGCGCAAGAACCCGAGCCTCGAGTCCGAGCTCGACGAAGCCTTCGTCGACGCTTACGGCGACGCGCGTCTGATGGCTGCGCGGGAAACCGACCTCGACGAACGCGTGTTCCCCGACACCTGTCCGTACAGCATTGAACAGGCGCTCGATCCGGATTTCATGCCGGAATGAGGGCGCGGCATCAAATCGTCGCTTCCAGGCGAAGCGAGCCGGTCGCTGCCGGCTTGACGATCTTGTGTCGTCCGTGGCCCGGGTTGGCCTCGTCGGCGAGATCGACCAAGCCGTAGTCGTTCAGCAATTTGATGTCGCGCGCCACGGCGGCGCGGTCGCGCTTCATGCGTCGCGCGAGGCCGGTGATCGACTCGGGGCGCTCGCGCACCGCCCGCACCAGCGCGATGCGGCTCGGCGTGATGGCGGCGAGCAGTTCGCTCGGATCGCCGAACGAAATGATCCGGGTTCCCGGGATCGGCGCATCGGCATCGGCCAGCCGCGTGACCTCCCGCTCACGGCGGAAGAAGGACGCGACCTCGGCGGTTTCGATCACCACATGCTCCTCATCACGCTTGTTCATGCAGCGCATTCGGTCTCGAAGCGCTCTTCCAGCGCCTCGAAGCTCGTGAACTCGATCGGCTCCATCTGTCCCATTCGGTGCCGGTGATGGAAGCCGTGATCGTTGTCGAAACCGAGCACCCGGCCGTTATCGACGGCGCAAAGCGCATGGTTGATGTAAGCGAGGTTGTAGCGCGTCACGCAGCCCCGGGCATCGATCCACACTTCGCGGCGCAGCAAACCGTTGCCGCGGGCTTTCGGGATCTGGAAGGTATCGTCGACGACCTTGCGTTCGGACGCGGCTCTTCGGCTCACCGTCCGATGCTAGCACAGGCATGACGCACCTCGTCATGGCTGGGGGCGACGGCACAGCCCCGAGCCAAGATCACCCCTGCACCGCATGCAGCCCGCGCAGCAGTGCCACCAGCTCGCCCTGGCGGTGGGTGCGGGTCTTGCGCAGCAGGTGTTCGAGGTGCAGGCGGGCGGTGTTGCGGCTGATGCCGAGCTCGGTGGCGATCGCGAGCGTGTCGAGGCCGCGGCCGAGCAGCTCGAGCAGGCGCAGCTCGGCCGGGGTCAGCGCGAACAGCTCGGCGGCGGCGGCGTGCAGGCGCGGGGTACGGACGGGGTCGGAGACGAACAGCGCGATCAGCGCATCCGTGTCGGCGCAGATGAGTCGAACCAGCTCGATGCCGTAGGGGTGCAGCCCCGATGGCCGCGGCACAGCGAGGCTGGCGCGGCCGGTTTCGACGGCCGTGACGATCGCGGTCGAGAGGCGCACGGTGTCCGAGATGCGTCCGGCGCGCAGGCAGCCGTCCACCAGCGCGAGCCCGTCGGCGGCGGCGCACAGCTCGCGCGCGGTGCGGTTCAGGTACGGCGCCCGGCCTTCGCTATCGGCGAGCACGACGCCGCACGGCAGATAGTCGAGCAGGGTCCACAGCGCATCCGGCGCAGGCGCCGGCCCCTGGTGCTGATTCATGCCGCCGCTCCCTGGCGGTACGGTGCCGCCGCGGTCCGGTCGCATCCACCGCCGGCAGGCGCCGGCGGTCTCCCGCCCGGCGCGCCGCACGCGGCGGCGGGCCGGATGATTCCGGATAGACCAGCGCGGCGCCGGGATCAAGCCGCTCGATGCCGACTATCCCCTGCGGGTTACGGCGCCGTCCCGTGCGCGAAGTCGAAGGCGTCGAAGAACCGCGGGTCTTCGGGCAGACCCTGCGCGGCGAAGGTGTCCTTCGCGACGCGGATCATCGCCGGCGGGCCGCTCGTGCAGACCCCGAAGCCGGCTGATCCAGCGGACCGGCTAGCGCTTTGCCTGGTCAACCTCGGGCTCGTCGGTTTCCCCGCAAGCCCCGCCCTTCAGCGGGACGGCTGGCTTCGGCTGCTTCTTCGGCCGCTGCCAGTCCGTGATGGTCTTCTGCGGCGCGCGCGTCAGCCCCAGGCTGTCGGCGGGCACGTCCTTGGCGATGGTCGAGCCGGCACCGACGGTGGCGCCGGCGCCGATGGCGACCGGCGCCACCAGCGCGCTGTTCGAACCGATGAAGGCGCCGTCGCCGATCACGGTCTTGTGCTTGTTGGCGCCGTCGTAGTTGCAGGTGATGGTGCCGGCGCCGACGTTGACGTCCGCGCCCAGCTCGGCGTCGCCGACGTAGCTCAGGTGGTTGATCTTGGAGCCGCGGCCGACGCGGGCCTGCTTGAGTTCGACGAAGTTGCCGACCTTGGCGTCCTCGGCCAGCACGGTGCCCGGACGCAGCCGCGCATAGGGGCCGACCTGCGCGCGTGGCCCGAGCTCGGCCGCCTCGACCAGCGTGAACGGCAGGATCTCGGTGTCGTCGCCGATCACCGCATCGCGGATCACGCAGTGCGCGCCGATGCGCACGCGGTCGCCGAGCTCGACCGTGCCCTCGAACACCACGCCGACGTCGATCCAGCAATCGCGGCCGGTGCTGACCGCGCCGCGCACGTCGATGCGCGCCGGGTCGGCGAGTGTCGCGCCGTTCAGCATCAGCCGCTCGGCTTCGCGGCGCTGGTAGGCACGCTCGAGCTCGGCCAGCTGACGGCGGTCGTTGGCGCCGGCGACCTCGAGCGGGTCGGCGCAGGTGAAGGGCTCGACCGCGACGCCGTCCTCGACCGCCATCGCGATCACGTCGGTCAGGTAGTACTCGCCCTGGGCGTTGTCGTTGCCGAGCCGCGCCACCCAGGTTTTCAGCGCCGCGGCCCGCACGGCGAGGATGCCGGTGTTGCCTTCGCGGATCGCGCGGATCTCGGCGCTGGCGTCCTTCTCTTCGACGATCTCGCGCACGCGCCCCTGGGCGTCGCGGACGATGCGGCCGTAGCCGGTCGGGTCGGGCAGTTCGACGCTCAGCAGCGCCAGCGCCCCGATGCGCGCGCGCTCGATCAGCGGCACCAGCGTCTCGGGGCGCACCAGCGGCACGTCGCCGTACAGCACCAGCACCACGTCGTCGTCGGCCACCGCCGGCAGCGCCCGCGCGACCGCGTGGCCGGTGCCGAGCTGCTCGGCCTGCAGCGCCCAGCCGAGATCGGTTTCCGCGGCGAACGCCTCGCGCACGTGCTCGCCGCCGTGGCCGTAGACCACGTGGCACGCACGCGCGCCGAGCGCGCGCGCGACGCCGATCGCGTGGCCGAGCATCGGCCGGCCGCCGACCGGGTGCAGCACCTTGGGCAGGTCCGAGACCATGCGCTTGCCCTTGCCGGCAGCGAGGATCACGACGGAGAGGGACATCGGAGCAGTCTCCAAACGAGTGAGGGGTGAAGGGTGAGGGGTGAGGAGAAGTAAAGAATCTCCCCCTCACACCTCACTCCTCACCCCTCACGAAAAAATTGAGTGAGGCGCGGTGTGCGGCGGACGAATCGCCTTCCCCTCACACCACCCTCACCGGGCGCTATCGCGCCCTCACTTCTTCAGCCTGCGCAGCTTCTCGATCGCGGCCAGCTGGGCGATCGACTCGGCCAGTTCGGCCTGGGCCTTGGCGTAGCTGAGCGCGTCGGTGCGGCTCGCCAGGGCCTCCTCGGCGCGGCGCTTGGCGTCTTGCGCCTTGGCCTCGTCGAGGTCGGCAGCGCGCTCGGCGGTATCGGCCAGCACGGTGACGACGTGCGGCTGCACTTCGAGCATGCCGCCGGAGACGTAGAACACCTGTTCTTCGCCGAACTGCAGCTTGACGCGCACCTGGCCCGGCTTCAGACGGGCCAGCATCTGGTTGTGGCGCGGCAGGATACCGAGCTCGCCGTGCTCGGCGCTCGCGACCACCATCTCGGCGGTGCCGGAGTAGATCTTCTTCTCGGCACTGACGATGTCGACATGAAGGGTCATCGCCATGACGTCTTGGTCCTCATCGAAGGGGGGCGGGCATCCCGGCCGCCGCGACGCCGCGGCCGGGCCCGGACGCCATTACAGCTTGGTGGCCTTCTCGACGGCCTCTTCGATGGTGCCGACCATGTAGAAGGCCTGCTCCGGCAGGTGGTCGTACTCGCCGTTGAGGATGCCCCTGAAGCCGGCGATGGTGTCCTTCAGCGAGCAGTACGCCCCCGGGAAACCGGTGAACACTTCGGCCACGTGGAAGGGCTGCGACAGGAAGCGCTGGATCTTGCGCGCGCGCGCGACGATCAGCTTGTCGTCTTCCGACAGCTCGTCCATGCCCAGGATCGCGATGATGTCGCGCAGCTCCTTGTAGCGCTGCAGCACCGACTGCACGCCGCGGGCGGTGTCGTAGTGATCGTTGCCGATCACCAGCGGGTCGAGCTGGCGCGAGGTCGAGTCGAGCGGGTCGACCGCCGGGTAGATGCCCAGCGCGGCGATGTCGCGCGACAGCACGACGGTCGCGTCGAGGTGCGAGAAGGTGGTCGCCGGGCTCGGGTCGGTCAGGTCGTCCGCAGGCACGTACACGGCCTGGATCGAGGTGATCGAGCCCTTCTTGGTCGAGGTGATGCGCTCCTGCAGCACGCCCATTTCCTCGGCCAGCGTCGGCTGGTAGCCCACCGCCGAGGGCATGCGCCCGAGCAGCGCCGACACTTCGGTGCCGGCCAGCGTGTAGCGGTAGATGTTGTCGATGAACAGCAGCACGTCGCGGCCTTCGTCGCGGAAGTACTCGGCCATCGTCAGCCCGGTCAGCGCGACGCGCAGGCGGTTGCCCGGCGGCTCGTTCATCTGGCCGTAGACCATCGCCACCTTGTCGAGGACGTTGGAGTCCTTCATCTCGTGGTAGAAGTCGTTGCCCTCGCGGGTACGCTCGCCCACGCCGGCGAACACCGACAGACCCGAGTGGGCCTTGGCGATGTTGTTGATCAGCTCCATCATGTTGACGGTCTTGCCGACGCCGGCACCGCCGAACAGGCCGACCTTGCCGCCCTTGGCGAAGGGGCACAGCAGGTCGATGACCTTGATGCCGGTCTCGAGCAGCTCGGTCGAACCGGATTGCTCCTCGTAGCTCGGCGCCTTGCGGTGGATCGCCCACTTCGCCTCGGCCGCGACCTCGCCGACGTGGTCCACCGGGTTGCCGAGCACGTCCATGATGCGGCCCAGCGTGCCGGCGCCGACCGGCACCGAGATCGGGGCGTCGGTGTTGCTGACGGCGGCGCCGCGCTGCAGACCGTCCGACACGCCCATGGCGATGGTGCGAACCACGCCGTCGCCGAGCTGCTGCTGCACCTCGAGCGTCAGTCCGCCCTCGACCAGCAGCGCGTCGTAGACCTTCGGCACCTCACCGCGCGGAAACTCGACGTCGACGACGGCGCCGATGATTTGCACGATCTTTCCAGAACTCATGAAGGGTTCCCCTTGGAACTGCAATTGACTCAAACCGCCGCGGCACCCGCCACGATTTCCGACAGCTCCTGCGTGATCGCCGCCTGGCGGGCCTTGTTGTAGACCAGCTGCAGCTCACGGATCAGGTTGCCGGCATTGTCGGTCGCGGCCTTCATCGCGATCATGCGCGCCGACATCTCGCAGGCCACGTTCTCGGTCAGGCCCTGGAACACCAGCGACTCGACGTAACGCACCAGCAGTTCGTCGAGCAGCGTCGTGGCGTCGGGTTCGTACAGGTAATCCCAGCGGTGCGGGGCGTCGACCTTTTCGACCCGGGCGGTGATCGGCGCCAGCAGCTCGACTCGGGGCTGCTGCGTCATCGTGTTGACGAAGACGCTGTGCACCAGGTAGACGCGGTCGACCTTGCCCTCGGCGAACAGGTCGAGCATCACCCGCACCGGCCCGATCACGTCCTCGAAGTGCGGGGTGTCGCCCAGGTGTCCCGCCTGGGCGACCAGGCTGCACTGGACGCGGCGGAAGAAGGTCGAAGCCTTGGTGCCGATGGTGGCCACGTCGGCTTCGACGCCCTGCGCCTGCCATTCGCGCATCGACTGCAGCGTCGCCTTGAACAGGTTGGTGTTCAGGCCGCCGCAGAGGCCGCGGTCGGTCGAGATCACGATGTAGCCGACGCGCTTGACCTCGGCTCGCTCGGCCAGCAACGGCGGGCGGTACTCGGTGTAGGCATGGGCCAGGTGGGAGATCACGGTGCGGATCTTCTCAGCGTAAGGCCGGGCCGCCAGCATGCGGTCCTGCGCCTTGCGCATCTTGCTCGCCGCCACCATCTGCATGGCACGCGTAATCTTCTGAGTATTCTTGATACTCTTGATCTTGGTGCGAATCTCTTTGCCGCCAGCCATGCTTGCACCCGCTCACCAGACGTGGTTGGCCTTGAAATCTTCGATGCCCTGCTTGAAGGTCATCTCGATCTCGTCGTTGTAGTCACCCGTTTCGTTGATCTTCTTCATCAGCTCGCCCTGGGTGGCGTTCAGGTGCCCCAGCAGCGCCGATTCGAAGTCGCCGATCTTGTTCAGCGGGATGTCGTCCAGGTAGCCCTTGTCGACGGCATACAGCACCAGCCCCATGTCGGCGATCGACATCGGTCCGTACTGCTTCTGCTTCATCAGCTCGGTGACGCGCTGACCGCGGTCGAGCTGCTTGCGGGTGGCGTCGTCGAGGTCGGAGGCGAACTGGGCGAAGGCGGCGAGCTCGCGGTACTGCGCCAGCGCCACGCGGATGCCGCCCGACAGCTTCTTGATGATCTTGGTCTGCGCGGCACCGCCGACGCGCGACACCGAGATGCCGGCGTTGACCGCCGGGCGGATGCCCGCGTTGAACAGGTCCGACTCGAGGAAGATCTGGCCGTCGGTGATCGAGATCACGTTGGTCGGCACGAACGCCGAGACGTCGCCCGCCTGGGTCTCGATGATCGGCAGCGCGGTCAGCGAGCCGGTCTTGCCCTTGACTTCGCCGTTGGTCAGGCGCTCGACCTCGGCAGCGTTGACGCGCGCGGCGCGCTCGAGCAGGCGCGAGTGCAGGTAGAACACGTCGCCCGGGTAGGCTTCGCGGCCCGGCGGACGGCGCAGCAGCAGCGAGATCTGACGGTAGGCCCAGGCCTGCTTGGTCAGGTCGTCGTAGATGATCAGCGCGTCTTCACCGCGATCGCGGAAGTACTCGCCCATCGCGCAGCCGGCGTACGGGGCGATGAACTGCAGCGCGGCCGGGTCGGAGGCGCCGGCAGCGACGACGATGGTGTGATCCAGCGCACCGTGCTCTTCCAGCTTGCGCACGATGTTGGCGATGGTCGAGTTCTTCTGACCGATCGCGACATAGATGCACTTGATGCCGGTACCCTGCTGGTTGATGATCGCGTCGATCGCCAGCGCGGTCTTGCCGGTCTGACGGTCGCCGATGATCAGCTCGCGCTGGCCGCGACCGATCGGGATCATCGCGTCGACCGACTTGTAGCCGGTCTGCACCGGCTGCGACACCGACTGGCGCTCGATCACGCCCGGCGCGACCTTTTCGATCGGGCTGGTGAGCGCGGCATCGACCGGACCCTTGCCGTCGATCGGGCGGCCCAGCGCGTCGACGACGCGGCCCAGCAGCTCCGGACCCACCGGCACCTCGAGGATGCGGCCGGTGCACTGCACCTTGTCGCCCTCGGCGATGTGCCCGTACTCGCCCAGCACCACGGCGCCGACGGAGTCGCGCTCGAGGTTCAGCGCCAGCCCGAAGGTGTTGCCGGGAAACTCGATCATCTCGCCCTGCATCACGTTCTCGAGGCCGTGAACGCGCGCGACACCGTCGGCCATGCTGACCACGGTGCCCTCGGTGCGCGACTCGACCGCCGTCTCGAACTTGGCGATGCGGCTGCGAATCAGATCGCTGATTTCGGAAGGATTGAGTTGCATAAACCTTTGTTCCCCTTACTGGCGCAGGGCGGTGGCCAATTCGGCCAGCCCGCCCCGAGCTGAACCGTCGATGACCACGTCCCCGGCCCGGATGATCGCGCCACCGATCAGCGACTCGTCCACGCGACACTCGAGCACGACGTCGCGGTCGAAGCGCTGCTTCAGCGCCGCGGCAAGCTTCTCGCGCTGGGGTTCGGTGACCTCGAAGGCCGAGATCACTTCGGCGTGGAGCGTCCGCTCGGCCTCGGCCTTGAGCGCCTCGAACAGCGCGGCGATCTCCGACAGCGCCGCCAGGCGGTTGTTTTCCGCCAGCAGCCGGACGAAGTTGCCGAAGTTCTCGGCACCGGCCGCCCGGGCGGCGGCCTCGCCGGAAACCTCGAGCACCAGCGCCGCCTTGTCTGCGGCCGACAGGCTCGGGCTGCCGATCAGCGCCTGCACCGAGGCGTCGGCGGCGACATTGGACGCCGCCGCGAGCAGTTCGGACCACGTCTTCAAGCCACCCTGCTCGGCCTGGGCGTATTCGAACGCGGCACGGGCGTAGGGGCGGGCGACAGTTGTCATTTCGGCCATGGGTCGGTCCGTCCGTGTCTCAGAGCTGCGAAACCAGGTCGTCGAGCAGCCTGGCGTGCGCCGTGGCGTCGAGCTCGCGCTTCAGCACGCGTGCGGCGCCGGCCACGGCGATGTCCACGACCTGGCCGCGCAACTGCTGGCGGGCACGGTTGAGCTCCAGCTCGAGTTCGGCCTTGGCCGCGCTCAACTGGCGCTCGCCCTCCGCGCGGGCATCGAGCTTGGACTGTTCGACGAGCTCGGCAGCGCGCTTCTGCGCCTGCGCGATGATGTCGGCCGCCTGCTGCTTGGCTTCGCGCAGCATCTCGGCGGAGCGGGCGCGAGCCAGCTCCTGCTCGTGGACACCGCGTTCCGAAGCCGCCAGGCCTTCGGCGATGCGCTTCTGGCGATCCTGCATGGCCTTCATGATCGGAGGCCATACAAACTTCATCGTGAAAACCACCAGAAGGGCGAACGTGATCATCTGCCCGATCAGCGTGGCATTGATATTCACGTCTAACCCCCTTGTTCAGGTCTGCGGTTGAAGTCCGGGCGAGGACGCCGCATCAGCCCTGGATCGGGCCGAGGAAGGGGTTCGCGAAGGTGAAGAACAGGGCGATACCGACGCCGATCATGGTCACGGCGTCGAGCAGACCGGCGACGATGAACATCTTGACCTGCAGCGTCGGGATCATCTCCGGCTGACGCGCGGCGCCTTCGAGGAACTTGCCGCCGAGCAGCGCGAAGCCGATGGCGGTGCCCAGCGCACCCAGACCCAGGATCAGGGCCACGGCGATAACGGTCATACCCTGGACGTCAGCGATCAGAGCCAGCTTTTCCATGATGGAGCCTCCAAAGGATCTACGAGGTTGGGGTTGAACGACGAAACGAGACACTCTACGAACGGACTTCGGGGCCGTGCGGAGACTTTCAGTGGTCTTCGTGTGCCATCGACAGGTAGACGATGGTCAGGACCATGAAGATGAACGCCTGCAGCGTGATCACCAGGATGTGGAACACCGCCCACGGCCAGCCCAGCAGCGGCTGGACCCACCACGGCAGCAGCGCGATCAGGATGAAGATCAGCTCGCCGGCGTAGAGGTTGCCGAACAGACGCAGCGCCAGCGAGATCGGCTTGGCCAGGTCTTCGACGATGCGCAGCAGCAGGTTGGCCGGCGCGGCCTTGACGCCGAACGGATGGCCGAGGATCTCGTGCGCCATGCCCTTGCCGCCCTTGACCTTGAAGCCGTAGTAGTACAGCAGGAAGAACACGCTGATCGACAGGCCGAAGGTCGAGTTCAGGTCGGTCGACGGCACCACGCGCATGTAGGGGATGCCGAGCGCCGCGGCGATCGCCGGGATCAGGTCGACCGGGATCAGGTCCATGAAGTTCCACAGCCAGATCCAGATGAACAGCGTCAGCGCCAGCGGAGCGATCACCGGGTTGTGACCGTGGAAGGTGTCCTTGACCTGGCTGTCGACGAACTCGACCATGATCTCGCAGAAGTTCTGCAAGCCACCCGGCACGTCGCTGGTCGCGCTGACCGCCGCCTTGTGGAACAGCCACAGGAACAGCGCGCCCAGGCCGATCGACCACAACATCGTGTCGAGGTGGAGCGTCCAGAACCCCTCGCCGACCGCCAGCGGGGTCAGGTGGTGGATGATGTATTCCGAAGCCGTCTGTGGACCTGCACCTGCACTCATCGCGTCTTCACCAAAGCGTCCAATGTGAAAGGCAAGGCTATCCAGTACGCCAGCAGCGTGAGCGCATAGGTCAGGAGCAGGGGCAGGGGGGAGACATCGAGCCAGATGAAGGCGGCCGCGAACAGCGCCGCGGTCAACACCAGCTTGACGGCTTCACCGATGAACAGCGCCCGCGCCACCCGCTGCGCCGAGGCCCCGGGCGCCGCCCGGAACACCTGCCACGCGAAGTACGACGTGACGACGAGGCTGATCCCCCCTCCCACTGCGGCCGACCCCGCCGCCTTCGCCCCCGAGGCGAGCAGCGCGGCGAGCACGGCCACCAGCGTCACGACCAGCTGAATGCCGAGAATCCCTTGCGTCGCTTTCTTTGCGCCCTTGACCACGTTCGTGTCGTTTTTTTGCTCGAAGCCCGCCGCCGGAACATCCTTAGCTGCCGCACACCGAAATGCGGAGCGGTGATTTCGTATCGTGGCAGCGGGCCGGGCGCCCCGCAACGCGGCGCGGATTATAGGAATTCCCCCCACGCCGGTCAATCAAGACTTTGCTGCGATGCAAAAAACACTATTTCAAATGTCCGAGGATGCCGTCGAGCTCGTCCAGACTGTTGTAATGGATCACCAGGCGGCCCTTGCCGCCACCGGCGTGGCTCAGCTGCACGCGGGCGCCGAGGCGCTCCGCCAGGTCGTCCTGCAGCCGGCGGATGTCGGGGTCGATCGCGGCGGGTGCCGGCGGCGCCGGCGGCGCGCCGGGGGCGAGCCGCCGCACCAGCGCTTCGGTCTCGCGCACCGTCAGGCCCTTGAGGCTGACCTGCTGTGCCGCCTCGCGCTGCAAGCCGGCCGGCAGCGCCAGCAGCGCGCGCGCGTGCCCCATCTCGAGGCGGCGCTCCTGCACCAGCTTCTGCACCTCGGGCGCGAGCTCGAGCAGGCGCAACAGGTTGGTGACCGCGACGCGCGAGCGCCCGACCGCCTCGGCAGTGGCTTGGTGCGTCAGGTCGAACTCCTCGATCAGGCGTCTGAGCGCCGCCGCCTCCTCGAGCGGCGTCAGCTCTTCGCGCTGGATGTTCTCGATCAGCGCGATCGCGAGCGCCGCCTGGTCCGGGATCTCGCGCACCAGCGCCGGGATCTCGGCCAGCCCGGCGAGTTGCGCGGCACGCCAGCGCCGTTCGCCGGCGACCAGCTCGTAGCGCCCGCCGGCCAGCCCGCGCACGACGATCGGCTGCACCACGCCCTGCGCCCGGATCGAGTCGGCCAGCTCGGCGAGCGCCTCGACGTGGATGTCGGTGCGCGGCTGGTAGCGGCCGCGCTCGATCAGCTCGACCGGGAGCTTGCGCAGCACGCCGTCGGGCTTCGCCGCCCCGTGCTCGCCGGCCCCCGCCGCCGGGGCGCTGCGCGAGGCGCCGAGCAGCGCGTCGAGCCCGCGGCCGAGTCCGCCTTTCTTCACTGCCATCGTCGCTGTCCTCAAGCCGTCGTCGCGCGCGCCGCGGTCTTGCGGTTGCGCTTCAGCACTTCGCGGGCGAGTTCGCGGTAGCTCTCGGCGCCGCGCGAAGACGGGTCGTACACCAGGATCGGCTGGCCGTAGCTCGGCGCCTCGGCTAGACGCACGGTGCGCGGGATGATCGTGTCGTAGACCTGCCCCGGGAAGTGCGCGAGCAGCTGGTTCGAGACTTCGTTCGCCAGGCGGTTGCGCGCATCGAACATCGTCCGCAGCAGCCCCTCGACCGCGAGGTCGGGGTTGGTGCTGGCGCGTACCTGCTCGATCGTCGACAGCAGCGCCGACAGCCCCTCGAGCGCGAAGTACTCGCACTGCACCGGGATCAGGACGGTGTCGGCCGCGGTCAGCGCGTTGATCGTCAACATGCTCAGCGAGGGCGGGCAGTCGACGATCACGTAATCGAAGTTGGCGCGCACCGCCCCGAGCACTTCGCGCAGCCGCCAGGCACCGCGCTCGCGCCGGCCGAGCGCGACCTCGGCGGCGGTCAGGTCGCCGTTGGCCGGCAGCACCTGCAGCCCGGCCGACTCCGAGTACACCAGCGCCGTGCCGACCGCCGCCTCGCCGAGCAGCACCTCGGTGATGGTCGCCGGCGAGGCGTGTTTGTCGATGCCGCAGCTGACCGTGGTGTTTCCCTGCGCATCGAGGTCGACCAGGATCACCTTCAGCCGCGCCTTGGCCGCGGCCAGCGACGCGGCGAGGTTGACCGCGGTGGTGGTCTTGCCGACGCCGCCCTTCTGGTTGGCTATCGCGATGATCTTGCCCATGGCTGCCCCGTGAATGCCTCAGTGCGCGCGCGGCGGCGCGATCTCGACCAGGTGACGCTCGGCCGCGAGCCCCGGCACCGCGAGCGCGTGCACGCCGAGCACCGCGAAGCCCGGCGGCAGCGCCGCGATCTCGTCGTCGGGCCGCTGCCCCTTCATCGCCAGCAGGCGCCCGCCCGGCGTGCACAGATGCCCGGCGCTGGCCGCCATGTCGGCCAGCGACGCGAAGGCGCGCGACACCACGGCGGCGAAGGGCTGCGGCGGGCGATAGTCCTCGACCCGCGACTGCACCACCTCGACGTTGGCGAGCGTGAGCTCGAGCACCGCCTGACGCATGAAGCGCACGCGCTTGCCGGCGCTGTCGAGCAGCGTCACGCGCAGCCCGGGGCGCGCGATCGCCAGCGGGATGCCGGGCAGGCCCGCGCCGCTGCCGACATCGATCAGCCGGCCGCCGTCGCCCGGCAGCCACGGCAGCACGCTGAGGCTGTCGAGCGCGTGTCTGACCACCATCGCATCGAGGCCGCGCACCGCGGTCAGGTTGTAGGCGCGGTTCCACTGCGCGAGCAGGCGCAGATAGGCCGCGAGCCGCGCGGGGGCATCGGGGGGCACGGCGGCGCCGAGCCGGCGGATGCCGTCGGCGAGGGCGTCTTCGATCGTCATGGTGTGCAGGGACCCGGGCTGGCGAAGCCGGCGGATTGTAGCACGGCTTTCCCGACACCCCGCCTGGACGGTTCAGGGCGGTGGACCCGGTGCGCCCTTCGCGAAACGGCTGCCCCCAACACCGGGATCAAACCGAAGGCGCGGCCGTGGTGGCGTGGTGACGGAGGAAATCCGCAAGCCCTTGATACTCGCCCTGGTCGATCGCCTGGCTCACCTGCGCCGCGAGGAGTTCGAGCAGGTCGATCGCGCTTTGATCGGCGTTGTCGAGGGCGAGCACCCCTTGCTGCTGGGGCGCCGGTGAACGATCGATACGCAGGTATCGCACTCCGAGCAGCGTCTTGCACTGGTGTGCCACGAGCTTCTCCTGACTGCACAGCGTCAGCTCGAACAGGCTTCCGGCCAGGCGCAGAAGCCCCGGCTTCCCGAGCCGGTGTGGCCGTGCCGCGAACGGCGTGGCCGCGGTGCCAACGCTGAGGACGTGGATGCGCTCCAGCGGCACCCCCAGGTGATGCATCGCCTCCGTGACGGCGACGAGCTCGGGTGCATTGGCGATCAGGCCACCGTCGACCAGGTTGTGCGAGCCGAGACGACAGGGCGAGAAGTAGGTCGGCGCCGAGGCGGTCGCGAGCGCGGCCTCGCGCAAGCTCAGCGATGATGACTGCGCCGACGACAACCCCCTGGAGCGGAGCAGGTACGGACCGCCTTCCGTATGGCTGACAGCCGTCAGCAGCAGTGGCTTGCCGATCGCGTTCAACTTGAGCTCCGCGGCGCTCGGTACGATCGCATCGATCGCGGCGGCCAAGATCTCGGAGTGGTAGGGCGCCTTGAACAGCCGCTTCGCGCCGAGCAGGACGCGTGACAGCCGGCTTCGATGGAAGATGCGCGGTCCGTGGGTGCGGATCCCGTCGCGTACGGCGGCAGGCGCCACCCCGGCTGCCAGGGCGCCGGCCAGAATGCCCCCGACCGAAGTCCCGGCGATCAGGTCGAAGCAGTCCGCCAAAGGGCGGCCGCTCATGCGCCGGCTGTGATCGTCGAGCCTGGCGATCACCGACGCCGAGAACAGGCCGCGGAAACCGCCTCCGGACAGCGCCAGGATCTGGAAGCGCCGAGCGCTCGGCCAGCCCAGGATGTCGTCGTCCACCCCAAAACGGTCCATGAGCCCGGCGTCAGGCGTAGGGATCGTGGACCTGCAGGCCCAGCCCTGAGAGTTTGACGTGATACGGCTGGTGGCGCTCGACCAGTACCAGATCGCGCGCAAGCGCGGTGGCGACGATCAGGCGGTCATCCTGCGCGAGCTTCCCCCGCGTGCCTGAGCGCGGGTCGAGATACTCGAGTTCGAGCTCACGGAGCCTTGCCCATACCTCCGCTGTTTCCGCGTCGACGCCGAGCAAGCGCCCCTCCGGGCTGACGAACTCGCGCCGCAGGGCCGCATAGGCCGTGTTCCACGTATGCCTGATGGCAGCATCGATCGAGCGGTTGTTGTCGATGGTCGAACGCCACTGTCCGAACGACACCACGCTCGCATGGAACGCTCCCTGGAAACGGGATACCGGGATTGCGCGCAACCAGCGCCATACCGGGTTGTCCGTTCGCCGGGCGAAGTCGATCAGGGCCTCGGTGCCGAGAAGGTAGCCGGGCATCGCCGGGAACCGGTTTCCGGCTCACAGGGCGAACGGGCGTGGTGCCTCGTCGAGCCGGCGAACCTCGAGCGGGTTGTCGATCGCGGGAAACGCCTCGGTCGGCGCGAACAGATCGCCAACGCTCAGCGACTGGCTGTCCGCGGCGGCCTTCATCAGCTCATAGAGCTCGTTCACCGAGATCAGCACCAGCGGTTCCTCGTCCTCTCCGGGCTGCACGCGGCGAACCAGTTGCGGCCCCCCCTCGCGCGCCCGGTGGATCAGATCGCTGAACCGGGCCCGCGCTTCGCGCACGTTGTACAGTCCGATCGCGGCGTCGAGACTCCGAAAGACGCCCTCGACGATGTCCGCGATGTCCGTGTCACGATGACGCATTGCGTCGGTCAACAGGCTCAGTGCGCCGGATGCCTCACGCCCGCCCATAGTCAAGCCTCTTCGCCAGCGCTCATGGCTCAAAAGCATAGCATGCGTGTGCACAGATGCCACGTACGTGACTACGCCATGTGAAGCTGCTGCAGAGTTCGAGCTCCCGAACCCCCAGCCTGCCGAACGCGCGCTTACGGATTTTTAACGCCCTCCCTGTCTAGCCTGCGTCGCATCCGTCGACACCGGGAGAGATCCCATGAGCAGACAAGGGAGGGCACAGCGATGAGCGCCACGACCATCGTCGCCGGCCTGATCGCGGCCGGCCTGTTCGCCTACCTGCTGTTCGCGCTGTGGCGCCCCGAGCGCTTCTAGAGGAGGGGCCGCCATGACGCAGAACGGCATCCTGCAGATCCTGCTGTTCCTCGGCGCGCTGGTCGCCTTCGCCCCGCCGCTCGGCGCCTACATGGCGCGCGTGTACGAGGGGCGCTGTGCGCTCGCGCGCGCCCTCGGTCCGCTCGAGCGCGGCCTCTACCGCCTGCTCGGCGCGCGTGCGCAGAGCGAGATGGACTGGCGCGAGTACGCCGCCGCGGTGCTGATGTTCAGCCTGCTCGGCATCGCCGCGCTGTTTCTGCTGCAGCGGGTGCAGGGCGCTCTGCCGCTGAACCCGCGCGGTTTCCAGGCGGTCAGCGCGGACTCGGCGCTGAACACCGCGGTCAGCTTCGTCACCAACACCAACTGGCAGGGCTACGGCGGCGAGTCGACGATGAGCTATTTGACCCAGATGCTGGGGCTCACGGTGCAGAACTTCGTCTCGGCCGCCACCGGCATCGCGGTGCTGATCGCGCTGATCCGCGGCATCGCGCGCCACGAAACCGACAGGCTGGGCAACTTCTGGGTCGACCTGACCCGCGGCACGCTGTACATCCTGCTGCCGCTGTCGCTGATCCTGGCGCTGGTGCTGGTGTCGCAGGGCGTGGTGCAGACCTTCGCCGACTACGCCACGGCCAGGCTCGCCGAGCCGGTGCTCGACGCCGACGGCAGGACCGTGGTCGAGCAGGTGCTGGCGCTCGGCCCGGCCGCCTCGCAGGTCGCGATCAAGCACCTGGGCACCAACGGCGGCGGCTTCTTCAACGCCAATGCCGCCCATCCCTTCGAGAGCCCGACCCCGCTCAGCGACTCGCTGCTGGTCTTCGGCGAATGCGCCATCGCCGCCGGCCTGGTGTTCACCTTCGGCCGCATGGTCGGCGACCGCCGCCAGGCCTGGGCGATCCTCGCCGCGATGCTGCTGGTGCTCGGCACCGCGCAGCTCGCGAGCTACTCGTTCGAAGCGGCCGGCAACCCGAAGCTCGCCGCGCTCGGCGTCGACGCGGTCGCCTCCGACGTCAATCCGGGCGGCAACCTGGAGGGCAAGGAGGTCCGCTTCGGCGTCGCTCGCTCGGCGCTGTTCGCGGTCGCGACCACCGCCACCTCGACCGGGGCGGTCGATGCGATGCACGACAGCTTCATGCCGCTCGGCGGCCTGGTGCCGCTCGCGATGATGCAGCTGTCCGAAACCGTCCTCGGCGGCGTCGGCTCGGGGCTGTACGGGATGCTGGTGTTCGTGATCGTCGCGGTGTTCGTCGCCGGGCTGATGGTCGGGCGCACCCCCGAGTATCTCGGCAAGAAGATCGAGCCCCACGAGATGAAGATGGCGTCGCTGGTGGTGCTGCAGATGCCGGCGGTGGTGCTCGCCTGCACCGCGCTCGGCGTCGCCACCGAGGCCAGCACCGCCGCCATCACCAACCCGGGCGCGCACGGTTTTAGCCAGGTGCTGTACGCTTTCAGCTCGATGAACAACAACAACGGCAGCGCCTTCGGCGGCCTCGGCGCCAACGTGCCCTTCTACAACCTGCTGGGTGCGGCGGCGATGTTCATCGGCCGCTTCGCCCCGATCGTGCTGGTGCTGGCGATCGCCGGCAGCTTGGCGCGCAAGAAGGCGATCCCGGTCGGCCCCGGCACCCTGCCCACCCACACCCCGCTGTTCGTCGGCCTGTTGATCGGCACGCTGCTGATCGTCGGCGTGCTGGCCTTCTTCCCGGCGCTGGCGCTCGGCCCCGTGGTCGAGCACCTGCAGCTGTGGCGCTGAGGCCGGAGAGGGAGCACATCATGCAAGACCAAGACCGTATGACCCGCCCTTTCGAACTGCCGCAGACCGTTTCGCAGCAGCGCGTGCATGCCCGGTCGCTGCTCGATCGGCCGCTGCTGCGCCAGGCAGCGATCGACGCGCTGAGGAAGCTCGCGCCGCGCCACCAGCTGCGCAACCCGGTGATGTTCAGCGTCTACGTCGGCAGCCTGTTCACCACCGGTCTGTACCTGCAGTCGCTGTTCGGCGGCGGCGACGCCCCCTCGGGCTTCATCCTGGCCGTGACGCTGTGGCTGTGGTTCACCGTGCTGTTCGCCAATTTCGCCGAGGCGATGGCCGAGGGCCGCGGCAAGGCGCAGGCGGCGAGCCTGCGCCGCACCCGCAGCACCGGCCACGCTCGGCGCTTGCGTGGGGCTTCGCGCGCCGCGCCGACCGAGCAGGTCCCGGCCGAGAGGCTGCGCGCCGGCGACCTCGTGCTGGTCGAGGCCGGCGAGATCATCCCCGGCGACGGCGAAGTGATCGAGGGCATCGCCTCGGTCAACGAGGCGGCGATCACCGGCGAGAGCGCCCCCGTGATCCGCGAGAGCGGCGGCGATCGCAGCGCCGTGACCGGCGGCACCACGGTGCTGTCCGACTGGCTGCTGGTGCGCATCACCGCCAACCCCGGTGAGAGCTTCCTCGACCGCATGATCGCGCTGGTCGAGGGCGCCAGCCGGCAGAAGACGCCCAACGAGATCGCGCTGGCCATCCTGCTGGCTTCGCTGACCGCGCTGTTCCTGCTGGTGTGCGCGACGCTGCTGCCGATGTCGGTCTACAGCGTCACCGCCGCCGGCGCCGGCGCGGTGGTCCCGCTGACGGTGCTGGTCGCGCTGTTCGTGTGCCTCGCGCCGACGACGATCGGCGGACTGCTGTCGGCGATCGGCATCGCCGGCATGGACCGCATGATCCAGGCCAACGTGATCGCGACCTCGGGGCGCGCGGTCGAGGCCGCCGGCGACGTCGACGTGCTGCTGCTCGACAAGACCGGCACCATCACCCTCGGCAACCGTCAGGCGACCGAGTTCATCGGGATCGACGGCATCGGCGAACGTCGCCTGGCCGACGCCGCGCAGCTCGCCTCGCTCGCCGACGAAACCCCCGAGGGCCGCAGCATCGCCGTGCTCGCCAAGGAGAAGTTCGGCCTGCGCGGGCGCGAGATCCACGCCGCCCACTTCGTGCCCTTCGCCGCGCAGACGCGCATGAGCGGCGTCGACCTGCCCGACGGGCGCCACATCCGCAAGGGCGCGCTCGACGCGGTCGCGGCCTGGATCGAGGGCCAGGGCGGCACGGTGCCGGCTGAAGTCGTCGAGGCCGCCGAAGCGGTCGCGCGCCAGGGCGGCACGCCGCTGGTCGTCGCCGAGAACGGACGCGCGCTCGGCGTGGTGCGGCTCAAGGACATCGTCAAGGGCGGCATCCGCGAACGCTTCGCCGAGCTGCGCGCGATGGGCATCAAGACGGTGATGATCACCGGCGACAATCCGCTGACCGCCGCGGCGATCGCCTTGGAAGCGGGCGTCGACGACTTCCTCGCCGAAGCCAGACCCGAGGACAAGCTGGCCTTGATCCGCAAGCTGCAGGCCGAGGGCCGGCTGGTGGCGATGACCGGCGACGGCACCAACGACGCCCCGGCGCTGGCGCAGGCCGACGTCGCGGTGGCGATGAACAGCGGCACGCAGGCGGCGAAGGAAGCCGGCAACATGGTCGACCTCGACTCCAACCCGACCAAGCTGATCGAGATCGTCGAGATCGGCAAGCAGCTGTTGATGACGCGCGGCGCGCTGACCACGTTCAGCCTCGCCAACGACGTCGCCAAGTACTTCGCGATCATCCCGGCCGCGTTCGCCGCGACCTACCCCGCGCTCGGCGCGCTGAACGTGATGGGGCTGGCGACGCCGCAGAGCGCCCTGCTATCGGCGGTGATCTTCAATGCGCTGGTGATCGTCGCGCTGATCCCGCTGGCGCTGCGCGGCGTGGCCTACAAGCCGCAGCCTGCGGCGAAGCTGCTCGGCACCAACCTGTTGATCTACGGCCTCGGCGGACTGGTCGTGCCGTTCGTCGGCATCAAGGCGATCGACCTGATGCTGGTGGCATTGGGACTGGCGTGACCGCGACAACCACGCCGTCCCCTCCCCCCTTG
>JBDHRG010000052.1:0-20736 GCA_039807445.1 Candidatus Competibacteraceae bacterium | reverse complement strand
TCGGCGTCAGCTCGCAGCGGGAAATCGAGCAGGCGGTGGCCAAGGCGATTGCCGATGGCGTCATTGCTGGCACCGAGACATTTCCAGCTTCGGTGACTCTGGAAATCGCCGAGCTGAAGCTCAGCGTCAGGTTCGATGGTGACATCAAGCTGCAATAGGGGTTTGCATTTCCGCTTCCTGCCGCGCGATGCTGGGGTCCGCTTCACAGCGGCGCTGCGCGCCGCCGCTCGCGGCCCCTGATCCGAACCAAAGAGGGCGAACCCGCGCGCGGCGGCGACCCTGGACGACCATGATGCTGCATATCGAGACCCCGCTGATCGAATCGCGCCCGCTGAGCCGCCTGAGCGGCCGCGCGGTGTGGCTGAAGCTGGAGGCGGTGCAGCCGGCCGGCTCGTTCAAGATCCGCGGCATCGGCTTCGCCTGCGAAGAGCGCCGGCGACGCGGCGCGAGGCGCTTCGTCTCGTCCTCGGGCGGCAACGCCGGGCTGGCCGTGGCCTACGCCGGGCGGCGGTTGGGGGTACCGGTGACGGTGGTGGTGCCCGAGACGACTTCGGAGCGCGCCAGGGCGCTGATCCGCCTCGAGGACGCCGAGGTGATCGTCCACGGCGGCTCCTGGAGCGAGGCGAACGCCCACGCCTTGTCGCTGCTCGGCCCCGACGATGCCTTTCTGCACCCCTTCGACGATCCGCTGCTGTGGCAGGGGCATGCCTCGATGATCGACGAGGTCGCGCGTGCCGGGCTGGTCCCCGATGCGGTGGTGCTGTCGGTCGGCGGTGGCGGGCTGCTGTGCGGCGTGGTCGAGGGGCTGCAGCGCGCGGGCTGGCACGGTGTGCCGGTGCTCGCGGTCGAGACCGAGGGCGCCGAGTCCTTCGCCCGCGCGCTGCAAGCCGGGCACCCGGTCGAGCTGCCGGGCATCGCCAGCATCGCGACCTCGCTCGGCGCGCGCGCGGTGTGCGAGCGCGCCGTCGAGTGGGCGCGACGCC
This sequence comes from Candidatus Competibacteraceae bacterium, assembly GCA_039807445.1. GTDB lineage: Bacteria > Pseudomonadota > Gammaproteobacteria > Competibacterales > Competibacteraceae > JBDHRG01. Next base: position 19,753 of record JBDHRG010000052.1, on the reverse strand, counting down.
ACCCGATCGAGAGCCTGGTGCTGCCCGACCGCGCGGCCGTCGCCGCCTGCCTCGCCTTCCTCGACGACCACCGCGTGCTGGTCGAGCCGGCCTGCGGCGCCGCGCTCGCGGCCGTCTACGGGCAGGCGCCGACGCTGCGCGAGCATGCGACGATCCTGGTGATCGCCTGCGGCGGTGTCGGCGCGACGCTCGCGCAGTTGCAAGCCTGGCGGGAGGCGCTCGGTCGGGCGTGAGCGGCGGGCTGGCCGATCGGACCCTCCGCCCGCGGCCGGGGGGGAGCGGCCCGCGCGCCGCTCTGCTTCCCCCCCTGCATCGAGGGGGGAGGGCGCGGCTTTCAGCGGACCGCGGTGGTCGCCGACCGGACGGTGGCCGCTGGCGGGGTGTCTTCGGCGCCCGTCGCCCGGCGGTTCCAGTACGGCAGCAGCAGCAGCGCGGCGAGCAGCGCGGCGACGGTGAAGCCGTGGAAGATGATCTCGGTGCCGAAGTAGCCCGGCAGCAGCCCGCCGAGGATCGCGCCGACCGAGCCACAGCCGTTGACGAAGCCCGCGGCGGTGCCGGCGCCCTTGCGGGTGCCGAAGTCGATCGCTGCGGCGCCGGAGATCATCGAGTCGGGGCCGTACAGCGTCAGGCCGATCAGGAACAGCACGCCGACCATCAGCCCGACGTTGCCGGTCGAGGTCAGCGGCGCGAACAGCGCCAGCACCACCGTCAGCGCCGCCAGGCTCAGCACGCAGGCGGGCATGCGCCGCGCGCCGAACAGCTTGTCGGAGGCCAGCCCGATCAGGATCGGGCCGAGCAGCCCGGCGAGCTCGAAGGCGGTCGGGATCACCGCGGCGCCGACCTTGCCGACCTCGGGCAGACGCTCGAGGACGATGGTCGGGCCCCACAGCAGGATCGCGTAGCGCGCTGGCTTCAGCAGAAAGTAGGCCAGCCCCAGCGTCAGCACCGCGCGGTTGCGCAGCACCTCGCCGATCGCTTTCCACGAGCCTTCGCGCTCGTCGGTGGCCGTCGCCTCGGCCGCCGCCTCGGCTTCGCCGTGGTAGCGCTCGATGCTCGGCAAGCCCACGTCTTCGGGCTTGTCGCGCTGCAACAGCAGGAACAGCAGCGCGACGGCGCCGACCACCGCGGCGCCGGCGTAGAAGGCCATGTGCCAGTCGGCGAACACCTGGTACGTCCACCAGCCAATGACGGACGAGGCGGCCAGGCCGCCGAAAGCGTAGCAGGTGCTCCACAAGCCGAGCACGCGGCCGCGCTCGCGGGTCGAGAAGAAGTTGCCGACGTTCTTGCACAGCCCCGACCAGCCGGTCGACTGCGCCAGCCCCTGCACCGCCATGCAGGTGGCGAAGATCGGCAGCGTCGCGAAGCTGCCCATCACCACCGCGGCGAGCGCCGACATCACCAGGCCGCCGAGCACGACCACGCGCGTGCCGAGGCGGTCGGCGAGCATGCCCCAGGCGAACTGGCCGATGGCATAGGCGCTCAGGTAGATGGCGTCGAGGTTGGCCATCGCCGCCTTGTCGAGGTGGAAGTCGGGGTCTTCGGCGATGCCGAGCTTGGCGACCGAGAACGCCTTGCGGGTGAAGTAGAACGCCGCGTAGGCGAGCCAGGTAATGGCGAAGATCTGCCAGCGCCAGCGTTCGTAGCGCGCATCCTTGCCGTGCCCGTGGCGAGACATGAGCTGGGAGAGCATCGGGTCTTCCTCTGTTCGTGGTTGTGCTGCGCGTGCCCGGTCGGTGCTCGCCGCCGGGTCGTGGTTCTCTCGTCGAGTTCGCGTGGTGCGGCGCCGGCCTCTGCGGGCCGATCGCGGATGACGGTTTCGGGCGGGGCGGTTTTCTCGGTATCCAGAAAAGGCCCGGACGCGGGATCCGGGCCAGGCGGCGTACGAGACACGGGGTCTCGACGGAGAAGCGCTAGATGCCCCAGGGCAGCGAGAAGGTCTTCAGGTTGGTGAAGCTCTTCATCGCCTCGAGCACGCCTTCCTTGTAGCCCAGGCCCGAATCCTTGATGCCGCCGAAGGGCGTCAGCTCGATGCGGTAGCCGGGCACTTCCCAGACGTTGACGGTGCCGACCGCGAGCTCGTGGACGAAGCGCGAGATCCACTCGAGGCGGTCGGTGCACACGCCCGAGGACAGGCCGAAGGCGGTCGAGTTGGAGATGCGGATCGCCTCGTCGATGTCCTTGAAGCGGATCACCGGCGACACCGGGCCGAAGGTCTCCTCGCGCACCACCGTGGCGTCGTAGGGCACGTGGTCGAGCACCGCCGGCACGTAGCGCGCGCCGTCGCGGCTATTGCCGTGCAGCAGCTTCGCACCGCGCGCGACGGCATCATCGACCACGCGCTCGAAATACTCGGCGGCCCTGGCGTCGATCACCGTGCCCATGTCGGTGGCCGGGTCCATCGGATCGCCGAGCTTCAGTGCCCGAGTCTTGTCGAGCAGCCGCTCGACGAAGCGGTCGGCGATCGAATCCTGCACCAGCATGCGTTTGACCGCGGTGCAGCGCTGGCCCGAGTTCTTGTACGAGCCGGCGACGGCGAGGTCGGTCGCGCGCTCGAGGTCGGCGTCTTCCATGACGATCAGCGGGTCGTTGCCGCCGAGCTCGAGCACCGCGCGGCGGTAACCCATGGTCTCGGCGATGTGCTTGCCGATCGCGACCCCGCCGGTGAAGGTGATCAGGTCGACGTGCGGGTTGGTCAGCATCTCGTCGGCGATCTCGGCCGGGTCGCCGGTGATCACCTGGAACATCTCGGGCGGAAGCCCGGCTTCGTACAGCACGTCGGCCAGCGCGTAGGCCGACAGCGGCACCTTTTCCGAAGGCTTCAGCACCATGCGGTTGTTGGTCGCGATCGAGGGCGCCACCTTGTGCGCGACCTGGTTCATCGGGTGGTTGAACGGCGTGATCGCGCTGATCACGCCGAGCAGCGGCTCGCGCTGCGTGAACACGCGGCGCTTCTTGCCGTGCGGCGTCAGGTCGCACGAGAACGCCTGACCGTCGTCGACCAGCGCCTGGTTGCCGGCGAAGACGAACACGTCGCAGACGCGGCCGATCTCGTAGCTCGAATCCTTCTTGCACAGCCCGGACTCGAGCGTGATCAGCGTCGACAGCTCGTCGGCGCGTTCGCGCAGCAGCGCCGCGGCCTTGTGCAGGATCTGCGAGCGCTCGAAGCGCGTCAGCTTCGGCTTGTAGGCGCGGGCGACCTCGAAGGCGTGGCGCACGTCGTTGACGGTCGCCTTGGGCACGGTGCCGACCAGGCGGCCGTCCCAGGGGTAGCGGACCTCGATGCGGCGCGGGTTGTCGATGCGTTCGCCGGCGATGCGCAGCGTTTCGTGGCGGATGTCGTTCATCGGGATCTCCTTGCTCGAACGGGGCGGCTCAGGCGGCGTAGTTCAGCGCCAGGTCGAAGATGTCGAAGTTGCGCACGCGGTGGCCGTCCGGCAAGCGCCTGGCCAGCGGGCGGTTCAGCAGTACCGGAACCTTCTGCTCCGACAGGCCGCCGTGGCTGCGCAGCGGCACGGTCAGCCCGGACAGGTCGTGCTTCGCGGCGCTGGTGCCGAGCGCGTACTGGCGCAGCGACACCACCACCAGGTCGCCGATGCGGTCGGCCGGCAGCTCGAAGCGCGCTGCGGCCTGTTCGCGCGACAGCACCTGCTCGATGCCGCTCAGCCCGGCCAGCTGGCGGCCGATGTCGTTCGGCCTCACGCCAGCCGGCAGGTACACGGTCGCGTACGAGCCGAGCGCGCCGTGGTGGACGACGTAGGGATCGGTGATCGGCAGGATCACGCGCGCCGCCCCCGCGCCCAGCCACGCATCGAGCAGGTCCTGCAGGTAGATCACCTGCGGCTGGCCGGCAGGGTCGTGCTTGGAATTCATGCCGTGGTCGGCGGTGATGCCGATCACCGCGCCGAGCGCGTCGAGCTGCGCCAGATACGAATCCATCATCCGGTAGAAGTCGTTGGCCACCGGGGTGCCCGGGGCGTGCTTGTGCTGGATGTAGTCGGTGGTCGACAGGTACATCACGTCGGGACGCTGCGTCTCGAGCAGCCTGACGCCGGCGGCGAAGACGAACTCCGACAGCTCGGCGCTGTAGACCGAAGGCACCGGCTTGCCGACCAGTTCGAGCACGTGCTCGATGCCGTTGTCGGCCAGCGTCACCTGGTCGGCCTTCTCGGCCGAGAAGCAGATGCCTTGCTTCATGCCGTGGCCGAGCAGGCCGCGCAGCTTGTCCTTGGCGGTGACCACCGCGACCCTGGCCCCGGCGTCGGCCAGCGCAGCGAGCAGCGTCGGTGCGCGCAGGAAGCGCGGGTCGTTCATCATCACCTCTTCGCCGGTCTCGGGCTCGTAGAGGTAGTTGCCGCAGATGCCGTGCACCGCCGGCGGAGCGCCGGTGACGATCGACAGGTTGTTGGGGTTGGTGAAGCTCGGCACCACGCAGTCGCCCGACAGGCAGGCGCCGCCGCGGGCGAACATCGACTTCATGAACGGCATCGCTCCGGCTTCGATCGCCTGGGTGATGTAGTCCGATTCGCAGCCGTCGACGCAGACGACGACGACGGGGCGCGAGGGCAGGGTGTAGCGACGGCCGTTGACGGTGATTTCGGTCATCTCGGATTTCTCCTCTGGGGTTCGCTCAGGGTCGAGGCGCGCGCGCCTCTTCGGGTCTGCATGCTCGGCGCGGGGTGGGGCGCCGCTGCCTTGGACCAGAGTCAAACACAGGATTATGTAGATTGTCAACAATATTACATTGACAATCTTTAGTCTGGAGTATTGGATGGAGCTCGAGCCGGCGGCGTGCAGCGCTCGGCTTCGCTCGTTCGAGTACCGCGCGCACCAGGTCAAGGCGCAGGGCGCGCCGATCGAGATCGTGTTCCCGAAGGAAGGGCTGGGCTGGGGCCTCGAAGCCACGGCGATCATGAAGACCACGGCCAAGGCCGCGGCGGCGCAAAAACTCGCCGACTGGGCGGCGAGCCGTCAGGCCAACGAGCTGTACGCCAGGAACTGGGCGGTGGTGGCGATGCCGGGCGTAGCGCAAAAGCTCGACAGCATCCCGGCCGACTTCGAGTCGCGGCTGGTCAAGAACGACTTCGACTGGGCGGCGCGCAACCGCGAGGCGATCCTCGCCGAGTGGGGCAGGCGCTACAACGCCAAGGCGGAGCCGAAGTAGGACGGAGCGGGCGACTGCCCCCGGCCGTCGCGGGGGTGCCGGGGCTGGTGCTCGGCCTGGGCTACATCCTGTTTTTCAATCAGCCGGCCAACCCGCTGCACGGGCTGTACAACACGCTGGCGATCCTGGTGCTGAGCACGGTGATCCACTACTACACCTCGGGCCACCTGACCGCGGTGACGGCGCTGAAGCAGATCGACGACGAGTTCGAGGCGGTGTCGGCATCGCTGATGGAGGCTTCCTCAGAGCAGGGGCGCGATCTTGCGTGGCATCTGCTTGGTCTGACAGAGCTGCCAGAGTTGCAAGGTGGGCAGCGTGCTGCCCACCGTTCCGCTACGGTGCTCACAGCGCTGCGGTCGCCACCTCCAGCCAGGCGCGGTCTTCGGCGTCGAGGTGCGGGCCGATCTCGGCGTGCACGCGCGCGTGGTAGGCGTCGATCCAGGCGCGCTCATCCGGGGTAAGCAGGCCCGGCTCGATCAGGCGGCGCTCGATCGGCGCCAGGGTGAGCGCCTCGAAGCCCAGCATGGGGCGCTCGGCGTCCGGGATCGCCACTTCGCGCACCACGACCAGGTTCTCGATGCGGATGCCGTACTCACCCGCCTTGTAGTAGCCGGGCTCGTCGCTGAGTACCATGCCCGGCGCCAGCGCTACGCTGGAGGCGCCCTTGGCGATGCGCTGCGGCCCCTCGTGCACCGACAGCATCATGCCGACGCCGTGGCCGGTGCCGTGGTCGTAGTCGAGCCCGGCCACCCACAGGAACTGGCGCGCCAGCACATCGAGCTGCGCGCCGCTGGTGCCGCTTGGGAACACCGTGCGGTCGAGCGCGATGTGACCCTTGAGCACACGCGTGTAGCGGTCGCGCATCTCGGTCGAGGGCGCGCCGATCATCGTGGTGCGGGTGATGTCGGTGGTGCCGTCGAGGTACTGCGCGCCGCTGTCGATCAGGTAGATCTCGCCGTCGGCGAGCGCGCGGTTGCTGGTCTGGCTGGCGCGGTAGTGCGGCAGCGCCGCGTGCGGGCCGGCGGCCGAGATGGTGCCGAAGCTCAGGCCGTGGAAGCGCGCGCCCTCGGCACGCAGGCGCCAGGCCTGCTCGACCACGGCGAGTTCGGTCAGCGCCGGGCCGGGGCGCTGGCGCGACAGCCAGGCGAGCAGCCGGGTGATCGCGACGCCGTCGCGCACGTGCGCGGCGCGCAGCCCGGCGAGTTCGGCGGCGTTCTTGCAAGCCTTGGGCAGCATCAGCGGGTCGGGCTCGCGCCGGATGCGCGCCCCCGCCGCGGCGAGGCGCTGGAACACCCAGGCGTTGCTGCGCGCCGGGTCGGCCGAAACCGCGCGCGCACCGAGCGCTTCCAGCGCTGTGGCGAAGGCGTCGGGGGCGTGCACGCGCACCTCCGGTCCCAGGTGCTCGCGGATGCCGGCGGTGAACTTGCGCGCATCGATGTACAGGTCCACCGTCGCATCGGCGTGCGCGAGCGCGAAGGCCAGCGGCAGCGGCGTGTTGGGCACGTCGAAGCCGCGGATGTTCAGCAGCCACGCGATCGAGTCGGGCTGGGTCAGCACGGCGGCATCGAGTCCGCGCGCGGCCAGGCCCTCGGCCAGCGCGCGGCGCTTGTCGGCGGCGCTGCGGCCGGCGAACTCGAGCGGATGGACGATCACCGGCGAGATCGGTGCCGCCGGGCGGTCGCTCCACGCAGCGTCGACCGGGTTGGCGGCCACCGCGACCAGCGTGCCGCCGGCGGCCTTCATCGCCGCCTCGGCGTCCTCGGCCCAGGCTTGCGCGTGCAGGCGCGGGTCGTAGCCGAGGCGGAAGCCCCGGGGCAGTGTTCGCACCCAGGCGAGCGGCGGCTCGTCGATCAGGTGCTTGCGCATCCACAGCGCCGCATCGGTCTGCTCGGCGGCCTGCAGCGTGTAGCGGCCATCGACGAACAGGCACGCCGCTTCGCGCGTCACCACCGCGGCGCCGGCCGAGCCGGTGAAGCCGCTGATCCACGCCAGCCGCTCCGCGCCGGAGGCGACGTATTCGTTCAGGTGCTCGTCGCCGCGCGCGACCACGAAGCCGTCCAGCCCCAGCGCATCGAAGCGTCCGCGCAGCGCCGCCAGGCGCTCGGCCGGCGTCGCCGGGCCGGGCGTGCGCTGCGCCAGCAGCGCTTCGCGTCGGCGCTCCAGGCGCGCGAGTTCGGCGTCGCTGCGCGGCAGGCCCGCCAGCTCGAGCCAGGCGAGCGGGTCTTCGCGCTTGTGCGGGGCACCGTCGATGCCGGCGAGCAAGTCGTCGAGGGCGGTAGCGGCTTCGGCGTGGGCGTTCATGGTCGGGGCAACGTGTCCGGGCAGGGATGGAGTGCCGACATTCTAGGGCGCGGAGGCGTGTCCGGGGTGCGACCGTCGGTCGGGTGGGTGCGATGCGGCAAGCGCGGTTTACGGTGTGATGAACACGGGGGTGTCCGACTCGTCCGGGGCCCGTCCGTGTAGGGACGGGCCCGTTCGCCGGGGACGAAAGCCCACTGGGCTTTCGTCTTGATCCCGGCTCATCCTGGGCCCGTCCGTGTAGGGACGGGCCCGTTCGCCCGGAGCGAGAGCCCACTGGGCTCTCGTCTTGATCCCGGCTCATCCTGGGCCCGTCCGTGTAGGGACGGGCCCGTTCGCCCGGAGCGAGAGCCCACTGGGCTCTCGCTTTATTCCGGGCTCACCCCTTGACGCAGACGATCTGCTTCAGCGTGTGCACGACTTCGACCAGGTCGCTCTGGTTGGCCATCACTTCGTCGATCGGCTTGTAGGCGGCGGGGATTTCGTCGACGACGCCGGCGTCCTTGCGGCAGATCACGCCTTCGGTCTGGCGGGCGAGGTCGGCCGGGGTGTAGCGGCGGTTGGCTTCGTGGCGGCTCATGCGCCGCCCGGCGCCGTGGGCGCAGGACTCGAAGCTCTCGGCCGAGCCCTTGCCGCGCACGATGTACGAGCACGCGCCCATGCTGCCCGGGATGATGCCGAACTCGCCCTGGCCGGCGCGGATCGCGCCCTTGCGCGTGACCCACACCAGCGCGCCGTAGTGGCGCTCGCGCTCGACGTAGTTGTGGTGGCAGTTGACCGCCTCGGCGGTGACCCTGAAGGCGGAGAGGTGGCGGCGCAGCGCCGCCAGCACCAACTCCATCATCTGCGCGCGGTTTTCGCGCGCGTAAGCCTGCGCCCACGACACCGCGGCGACGTAGTCGTCGAAGTGCTGCGTGCCTTCGCTGAAGTAGGCGAGGTCACGGTCGGGCAGATTGGCCTGCACGCGCTCCATGTCCTTGCGTGCGAGCTCGATGAAATAGGTGCCGATCGCGTTGCCGATGCCTCTGGAGCCCGAGTGCAGCATCACCCAGACGCGTTCGGCTTCGTCGAGGCAGATCTCGATGAAGTGGTTGCCGCCGCCGAGGCTGCCGAGCTGGCAGACCCAGTCCGAGTGCCGGCCGAAGGTTTTCAGCATCCGCGGGTGCTTGCCGAGCAGGCGCGACAGACCGTCCTCGAACGGGCGCGCGGCGGCTTCGGGGGCGCGCTCGGGGCGGTGCTGCTCGCGCCCGAGCGGCACGTCGCGGCTGATCTGGTTGAACACCTTGCGCAGCAGCGATTCGTCGAGATCGTTCGCGCTCAGCGAAGTGCGTGCCGCGCACATGCCGCAGCCGATGTCGACGCCGACCGCCGCCGGGATGATCGCGTCGCGCGTCGCGATCACGCTGCCGACGGTGGCGCCGATGCCCAGATGCACGTCGGGCATCGCCGCGACGTGGTGGTGGACGATCGGCAGCTGCGCGATGTTCTCGAGCTGGCGACGGGCATCGGTTTCGATCGCGTCGGTCCATGCGTGCACCGGCACGCGGCCGCTGCTCAGGGTCTGCAGGATTGGCATGGCGGGCCTCCAGGGAAAGCCGGCATTCGCAAGAGTGCCGCAGGGACGCGCTCTGCGCCAAGCCCTCGACGGCGGTGCGTCCTACCGAAAGGATAAGCCCGTTGCCGTGGCGGTACCGGACAAGCCTTTATCCCGGCTACAATTCGGCGCCTCGCGGCGCCCCGGTCGCCGCCCAGCCCGAGTTCCGAACCCGATGACCCCCGAGCAGAAAGCCCAGCGCGAGCTGAACAAGCTGTCCAAGCGCCTGCGTCGCGCCGTCGGCGAAGCGATCCAGGACTACAACATGATCGAGCACGGCGACCGCGTGCTGGTCTGCCTGTCCGGCGGCAAGGATTCGTACACGATGCTCGACATCCTGCGCTCGCTGCAGCAGAGCGCACCGGTCGACTTCGAGCTGTTCGCGGTCAACCTCGACCAGAAGCAGCCGGGTTTCCCCGAGCACGTGCTGCCGGATTACCTGCGCCGGATCGGCGTGCCGTTCGAGATCCTCGAGCAGGATACCTACAGCGTGGTCAAGCGCGTGATCCCCGAGGGCAAGACCACCTGCAGCCTGTGCTCGCGGCTGCGCCGCGGCATCCTCTACACCTATGCGGCCGAGCACGGCTTCCCAAAGATCGCGCTCGGCCACCACCGCGACGACATTCTCGAGACGCTGCTGCTGAACCTGTTCCACGGCGGCAGCCTGAAGGCGATGCCGCCGAAGCTCCTGTCCGACGACGGCCGCAACGTCGTGATCCGGCCGCTGGCGTACTGCAAGGAAAAGGACATCGTCCGCTACGCCGAAGCCAGGGCGTTCCCGATCATCCCGTGCAATCTGTGCGGTTCGCAGCCCAATCTGCAGCGCGTCGTGGTCGGGCAGATGCTGGCGGACTGGGACAAGCGTTTCCCGGGCCGGCTCGAGAGCATGTTCGCGGCGCTGAAGAACGTCGCCCCTTCGCAGCTCGCCGATGCTGCGCTGTTCGACTTCGCCAACCTCGGCGCGCGCAGCGCGCCGCGCCGCGACTGGCTGGTGCCGGCGCGCGACGACGATGCCGATGACGACGCGGCACCCGGAACCGCGACTGCCGCCGGCCCGGCCGGCGCGTTCCGCGGGATTCCGGTGCAAGCGGAGTGAGGACGTGAGACGTGAAGCGTTAGACGTGATGGGGGAACTGTGCCAGCGGCTTCACGCTTCACGCTTCCCGCTTCCCGCCCGCTTTTCTCGCCTCCATCTGCCGCTCCAGCGCCTCGAGCGCGGGCAGGGCGACGGTGCGGATGCCGTGGGCGAGCCGGGCCGCGGCGGCGTAGTCGGCGGCGCGGCAGGCGTCGTTGAGGCTGCGCGCGTGCGCAGCGAGCGCGCGCGCGCCGAAGGTGCCGGCGCTGCTCTTCAGCGTGTGCGCCTCGCGCTGCAGCCGTGGCCAGTCGCCGCCGGCCAGCGCCGCGTCGATCGCATCGAGCCTGCCGCGCGTCTCGTCGACGAACAGCCCGACGATGCGCTCGAGCGTCTCGGCGTCGGTGTCGGCCTCGAGCTCGGCCAGCGTATCGAGCTCGAGCACCGCCTCCGGCGGCGGCTCGGCGGGTTCGGTTCGGACTTCGGCGCTGCGCACGAGCCAGTGCTCCAGGGCCGCCAGCAACTGCGCGCGGTCGATCGGCTTGGTCAGATAGTCGTCCATGCCGGCGTCGAGGCGGCGCTCGCGGTCGCCGGGCAGCGCGTTGGCGGTCATCGCGACGATCGGGATCCGCCCGCGCGGCGGCGCCAGGCGGCGGATCTCGGCAGTGGCTTCGAAGCCGTCCATCTCCGGCATCGCCAGGTCCATCAGCACCAGGTCGTAGACGCTGCCGCGCACCGCGCGCACCGCTTCGAGACCGTTGCCGACCGCATCGACCGCGTAGCCGGCCTTCTTCAGCATCGCGATCGCGACCACCTGGTTCACCGGGCTGTCCTCGACCAGCAGCAGCTTGCCGGCGCGCGCGGGCGCCACCTCGGCTTCGGCCGCAGCCGACGCCTCGAGTGTCTCTTCGCTGAGCCGCGTCTCTTCGGCGTCGCGCACGCCGATCGCGACGCACAGCCAGCGGAACAGGCTGCTCTGGCGCACCGGCTTGGTCAGCGAGGCGTGGAAGCCGAGCTTGCGCACGCGGTTGGTGATCGAGGGCGTGCCCATCGTCGCCATCAGGATCAGCGCCGTGCCCTCGAGCACCGGTTCGTCGAGGATCAGCCGGCCGAGCTTTTCGCCCTGCATGTCGGCCAGCCACTGATCGATCAGCGCCACGTCGAAGGGCCGGCCCGCGGCGTGCGCGTCGCGCAGCGCCGCCAGCGCCTCGGTGCCGTTGACCGCGGCGGCGACCGCCAGCCCCCAGCCGGCCAGCTCGCGCTCGCGCAGCCGGCGGCTGACCGGGTTGTCTTCGACCACCAGCACGCGTATGCCGGCGAGCTGCGCCAGATCGGGCACCGGCTCGGACAGCGGCACGCGCGGCGGCTGCAACGGCAGCGTGAACCAGAACGTGCTGCCCGAGCCGGGCTGGCTCGAGAAGCCGATCTCGCCGCCCATCAGCTCGGCCAGCCGGCGCGAGATCGCCAGCCCCAACCCGGTGCCACCGTACTTGCGCGAATGTGAGGGGTCGCTCTGCGAAAACTTTTCGAACAGTCGCGCCTGCGCTGCCTGCTGGATGCCGATGCCGGTGTCGGCGATCTCGAAGCGCAGTCGCGGAGCGCCTTCGGGCCCCGCGTCGGCCTGGCTGACGACCAGCGCGATGCCGCCCTTGCGCGTGAACTTGACCGCGTTGCCGGTCAGGTTCAGCAGCACCTGGCGCAGGCGGCCGGCGTCGGCGTTGAGCCGGCGCGGGGTGCCGGGCGCGATCAGCGTCGCGATCTCGATGTGCTTGGCGTGCGCGCGCGGCGCGAGCAGTTCGGCGACGCCCTCGACCATCTGCACCAGGTCGAAGTCGGCGTACTCGAGGTCGAGGCGCCCGGCCTCGATCTTCGAGAAGTCGAGGATGTCGTTGATGATGGTCAGCAGTGCCTGCCCCGACTCGCTCGCGGTTTCGGCGAAGTTGCGCTGCTCTTCGGACAGCGGCGTGTCGAGCAGCAGCGTCAGCGTGCCGAGCACCGCGTTCATCGGCGTGCGGATCTCGTGGCTCATCGTCGCCAGGAACTCGGACTTGGCGCGGCTCGCCGACTCGGCCTGCTCCTTGGCGATGCGCAGCTCTTCCTCGGCGCAGCGGCGCTCGGTGATGTCGCGCAGGAAGGCGGTGAACAGCCGGGTCGGCCCGAGCCGCAGCGGCGCGATCGCCAGCTCGGCCGGGAACTCGGTTCCGTCGGCGCGCTGCGCGCTGACCTCGATACGCCGGCCGCTGACTTCGCCGGTTTCGAGCGCGCGCGCGAAGCCGGCCTCGTGCGCCGCGCGCAGCCGCGGCGGGATCAGCAGCTCGACCAGCGGCCGCCCCAGCACCTCCGCCCGGTGGTAGCCGAAGATGCGCTCGGCGGCGGGGTTGAACTCGAGCAGGCGGCCGCGCTCGTCGATGGTGATCACCGCGTCGAGCGCCGCCTCGAGCATCGCGGCCTTCAGGCTCTCGCTGGCGCGCAGCTGCGTCTCGGCCTGCTTGCGGCCGCTGACGTCGCGCACGATCGCGGCGAAGCGGCGCACGCCGTCGAGCTCGAAGCCGCTGACGGTGACTTCGACCGTGACCAGCGCGCCGTCCTTGCGCCGCACCGCGACTTCGGTGGCGGCGGCGTCGCGCGTCAGCAGCCGGCCGGGGTCCATGCCCTCGAGCGCCGCCAGCGTCTCGGCCGGCAGCAGTACGCGGTAGTGCTGGCCGAGCACTTCGCGCGCGCGGTAGCCCGACAGCCGCTCGGCAGCCGGGTTGAAGCGCACGATGGTGCCGTCTTCGGCGAGCGTGACGATCGCCTCGGCGGCGGCGTCGATGATCGCCGCCTCGAGCCCTGCCACCGGCCGCGGGGCACCGCCCAGCAAGCGCTGCAGCCAGCTCATGGGCCTGCCTCCTCGAACGGAACACCTACGCGTGTTTCGCCCCGCGGGTGTCGCGAGCGGCCGTGCTGCCGGTCGCTCACCCCACGACCCCTGCGGTCTGCAGGGCCGCGATCTCGGCCGCATCGAAGCCCGCCTCGCGCAGCACTTCGGCGCCGTGCTCGCCGTGGCCCGGCGCCGGGCGGCGCACCGCGAAGGCGTGGCCGCTCAGCTTCACCGGCTGGGCCGAGCTCAGCCGGCCGTCGTGCTCGACGAACACGCCGCGCGCGGCGAGCTGCGGGTCGTGCAGCGCCTCGAGGGGCGACAGCACCGGGCTGACGCAGCAGTCGACGGGGGCGAGCAGTGCCGTCCAGGCTTCGCGGCTGCGGCTGCGGAACACCGCCTCGAGCTCGGCGCGCGCGTGCGCGGCGCCTTCGCCCTCGGCGTGCGGCACCAGGTCCGGCCGGCCGAGCGCTGCGCACAGCGCCGTCCAGAACTTGGGCTCGAGCGCCGCGACCGCGATGAAGCGGCCGTCGGCGGTTTCGTAGACGCCGTAGTTCGGCCTGCCGCCGGTCAGCAGGCCGGCGCCGCGCGCCTCGGGGCGCCCGGCCGCCAGCGCCAGCAGCGGGAACACGTGGTGCGCCGCGGCGCAGTCGGCCATCGCCACGTCGACGTGGCGGCCCTCGCCGCGGGCGCGGGCGTCGAGCACCGCGGCGAGGATGCCCATCACCGCCGACAGCGTGCCGCCGAGCAGGTCGGCGACCTGCAGGCTGGGGATCGCCGGCGGACCGCCCGCGGTTCCGGTCTGCTCGAGGATGCCGGCGTAGCCGAGGTAGTTGAGGTCGTGCCCGGCGCGTTCGCGGTAGGGGCCGGTCTGGCCGTAGCCGGTGATCGCGCAATAGACGATGCGCGGGTTGCGTTCGCGCACCGCCGCGTAGCCGATGCCGAGCCGGTCGACCACGCCGGGGCGGAAACCCTCGACGATGACCTCGGCGGTTTCGGCCAGCCGCAGGAAGGCTTCGCGCCCCGCCGGGTGCTTCAGGTCGAGCGCCAGCGCGCGCTTGTTGCGGTCGACCTGGGCGTGCAGCGTGACCCCCGGCGCCGGGCCGAGGCGGCGCGCGTCGTCGCCGGCGGCAAGGTCTTCGATCTTGATCACCTCGGCGCCGAGGTCGGCCAGGTGGCGCGTGGCGAGCGGCCCGGGGAGCAGGCGGCTGAGGTCCAGCACCCGGAGGCCGGCGAGCGGTGGCGGTGGCAGCATGTCCATAACGTCCCTGTACTCGGCAGGAGCGGTCCGACCAGAAAGCTTATGCAGGCTTTCCAGCCGCGTACAGGGCCGCGAAGCATGCAGCGGCCGCGCGCACGTCGGCGGCGCCGAACAGCGCGCCGATCACCGCGAGGGCATCGGCGCCGGCGGCGACCAGCGGGGCGGCGTTGTCGGCGGTGATGCCGCCGATCGCGACGATGGGCAGCGCCAGCTCGGCGCGCGCGGCGCGCAGCAGCGCCAGGCTCGCGCGCACCGCGTTCGGCTTGGTGGCCGAGGGGAAGAAGGCGCCGAAGGCGACGTAGTCGGCGCCACCCGCGGCGGCGGCGCGCGCACGCTCGAGGCTGTCGTAGCAGCTCACGCCGACGATCGCCTCCGGCCCCAGCCGCGCGCGCGCCGCCGCCAGCGCCGCATCGTCGCGGCCGACGTGGACGCCGGCGGCACCGACCGCAGCGGCCAGCGCCACGTCGTCGTTGACGATCAGCGGCACGCCGCACGCGCGGCACAGCGCGTTCAGCGCGGCGGCCTGCGCCAGGCGCAAGGCGGCATCGGCGCGCTTGTCGCGGTACTGGACCGCGCGCGCGCCGCCGTCGATCGCCTGGGCGACCGTCTCGACCAGGCGCGCGTCGGGGATCAGCGTGGCGTCGGTGATCGCGTACAGCCCGCGCGCGAAGGGCTCAGGCCGGTGCATCGGGGTCCTCCTCGTCGGCCCAGAACAGGCGGTTGGGGATGTGCTGGCCGGCGCCGATGCGGTAGCCGGCGCGCAGCGCCTCCCAGGTGTATTCCTGCGCCTGCCGCACCGCGGTCTGCGGGTCTTCGCCGCGCGCGATCAGCCCGGCGATCGCCGACGCCAGCGTGCAGCCCGAACCGTGGTAGCCGTGCGGCAGCCGCTCCCAGCGCCAGGACTCGAGCCGGCCGTGCCTGCCGTACAGCGTGTTGCACACCTCGGGCGTGTCCTCGTGCGTGCCGGTGATCAGCACGTATTCGCACGCGTGCGCCAGCAGCGCCATCGCGCAGCCATCGAGCGTGTCGGCCTCGGGCGCCAGGCGGCGCGCCTCGACGCTGTTGGGGGTGAGCACGGTGACGTGCTCGAGCAGCAGCTCGCGGATCGCGCGCGCCAGCGTGTCGCCGTCGAGGTCGGCGCCGCCGCCGGCGGCGAGCACCGGGTCGAGGATCACCGGGATGTGGCGGTGGTCGTCGAGCAGCTCGGCGATCATCGCGGCGATCTGGCGGCTGCCGATCAGGCCGATCTTGATCGCGGCGACCGGCACGTCGCCGAGCAGCGTGTGCGCCTGTGCGAACACCAGCTCGGGGTCCAGCGGCAGCATCCGGTGCACATCCTGCGTGTCCTGCACCGTCAGCGCGGTGATCACCGGCGCGGCGTGGCAACCCATGCTGGCGATCGCCTCGATGTCGGCCTGGATGCCGGCGCCGCCGCTGGGGTCGTTGCCGGCCAGCGTCATCACCACCGGCACGCGGAAGGGAGTGCTCATTGCGGAACCCTGAACGGTGCGGGCGCCGCGCCCGCCGAAGGGGCAGTCTACATCGGGGCGGTTCAGTTCATCAGTTCTCGCGAGTTTCTCGCGTTCGGTATTCGTCCGACGCGGACCACTGCAAACCGGCGTCGACGTACGTCAAGCATGATGCAGGGGTCATCAGTCGGTAGAATGCTCCCTTTATCCAAGCAACACTCTGCCTTACGCGCGCGTGAGCGCGCGGGGAGACCCAGTGCAGCTGGCCCCGTGAAGCCGCCTCGATCGCCCTGGAACGATTTCCCTGACGTGCTGATCCATGCGTCGGAGTCTGCCATCAAGAAGCATCCGGACTACGCCGCGGCCAAGTCGGGTGATGCCGACGCAGCCGGCCGGCTCGTGGAGCAGACCCTGAACATCGACCAGGTGCTGGCCTTGGCTTTTCTGGCGCAAGGGCGCGCCCCGACGCTGGTGAGTGCCCACGCGTACGAGGCCTCCGGCGTCAACGCGATCCCGGAGGCCATGGCGGAGGCGCTCGGAGTCCTGCTCGGCTGGCCGGTCGATGGCAGCGTGGTTCAGATCAACGTGGTCTCTCACACCGGCGCCGGGGGTTACGACCGTCTGGCTCGGCAAGCGATGTTCGACGGGGAGATCGTCGCAGGTGACGGGTACGTGCTGGTCGACGACTTCATCGGCCAAGGCGGGACGCTTGCGAACCTGCGAGGCTACATCGAGTCGAAGGGTGGCAGGGTGCTGGCCGCCGTGGTGTTGACCGGCAAACCGTACTCGGCAAAGCTCGCGTTGAGTACGCAGCGACTTGAAGAATTGAGAGTCAAGCATGGACAAGAACTTGAAGCCTGGTGGAAAGTCCGGTTCGATCACGGCTTCGACTGCCTCACTGAATCGGAAGCTCGGTACCTCGCCAACTCCCCGGATGCTGCAACCATCCGAGATCGCCTTGCTCAGGCAGAGCAAGCAGGAGATCGCGGCGCGGCTGCGCAAGACGGCATAGTCGAGTAGGTCATCCCGATAGAGCTTGATCCGCTGTAGGAGAGAAGCCTCGCACCGCGGGGCTTCGTCGTTTCTGGAGCGATCGCCCATAGCGGTTCACTGCCCTCGCCACCGGGGCGGGCAAGGGTAGGTCCGCTCTCTCGAAAAAGGGCCTCGAAGCGCGGCTCGACAACGCGAGGGAGGAGAGCCGTCGCCGTCGTCCCCCGCTTTATCGACGGATCGTCTCCGCTGACGCCAACTGCCACCGGCGCCGCAGGCAGGCCGCCAGCCCGCCGAGCCCGAGCGCGAGCGTCGAGGGCTCGGGCACCGCCAGCAGCTGCGTGGCGAAGACGTAGTCGGCGACCTGCCGACCGACGGCCTGCCCCCAGGTGTTGTCGAAGGCCCAGTGGATGCCGAGGTAGATGCGGCTGATGCCGTTTTCCCAGGCGGCCTGGCCGAGACTGTCGAAGTGGCGCGTCACGCCCGGCAACTCGTCGGAAGCCAGCGTGAAGGCCATCAGCTCGGTGCCGTAGAACTCGGCCAGGATCTCGAACAGCGCCGCGCCGAAGGCGGCGTGCCCGGAGACGTAGGCCGGGAACGGCGGGGTGAAGTCGTCACCGGCGGCGTTCGGATCGGGCCCGGGCGCGCCGAGCGGCATCCAGTCGGGGTCGGCGGCGGTGTCGGGGTTGGCGTCGGTGTCGGCTTCGCGGATCGCGGTGACCGGCCGCCACAGCTCGTCGCGGTACTTGGCGTCCCAGACCACGATCGCGGCATCGGCCATCGCCAGGTTGGCCAGCGCGAACAGCCGCGCGTTCTGCTCGAGGGTGTTGCCCTGCTGCGCGGCGAGGGTGTGGACGATCTGGTTGTACAACGCCAGCGGCGTGCCCAGCGCGGGGCGATCGTAAGCCCAGAACAGCCCGATCTCGGTCTGCTCGGCGGTGCGCACGGCGCTGTCGCGCGCGCCGAGCGCCTTGACCTCGGCGAAGGCCGCCGCGTACTCGGCGCTGTCGAGCGCCGGCGGCGGCGGCGGCAGGAAGCCGCCGGTGCCGGGGATCGCGAACGGCGTCACCTGGCCCCAGCCGGGGCCCAGCGCCGGTGCGAAGTTCGGGGGTGTAGGCTGCCAGTCGCCGGGCGCGCTGCCGGGGGTGTAGGGCGGCTGCGGCGAGGAATGGTCGTCGTGGCGCAGGTCCATCATCACCGCGCCCATGTGCTCGCCCATCGCCCTGCCCATGGCCTTGTCGGGACCGTCCGGCACGCCGGCGAGGCTCTGCTGCAGCGCCAGGTCGAGCGGCGCCTGCTGCCCCGGGAACAGCTCGACCAGCACGTGGTGTGCCGCCTGCGCCGCCGCCGCGGTCTTCGAGGCGCTGGCCGGCGCGTGCTGCGCGTCGTGGTAGGGGCGGTAGCGGCCGTCGATGGCGTTGACGGCGTCGAACATCGCCGCGTGCGTCATCGCCATCGCGCGGCTGGCATCGGTCGGGCCGAGGCCGGCCTGGCGCACCGTCTCCAGCAGCACGGCGTTCCAGTCGGTGATCACGTCGGCGGCGGCGACGGTGCCGCACAGCAAACCGGAGGCCAGCAGGGTCCAGTGCGGGATGCGCATGTCATCGATCCTCCCTCGGGGCTGTGACAGCCACCCGGAACGAAGCAAGAATTCCGCCAATTCGAGGACTTCGTAACCGATCAGGAGCTTGTGTCCGGATGCCCGGCGACGGAGGCGGTCGACCGTAAAGAAAAATGACACTCCGCCAGGGCGGTGGCTCGCGGGGCGATCGCATCGTGCATGATTCCTCTCGCCCGTCGCTCGCGCTGGGCGACAATCGAGGCCGGGATTCGCAGGAGCGCACACCGATGAAGCGATACGTCTGCCTGATCTGCGGCTGGGTCTACGACGAGGCGCTCGGCTGGCCCGACGACGGCATCCCGCCCGGCACGCGCTGGGAAGACGTGCCGCCCGACTGGCACTGCCCCGACTGCGGTGCGGCCAAGGAAGATTTCGAGATGGTGGAGGAGTGAGGAGTGAGGAGTTCAGGCCATAGAATTCCCGGAACCGCTTCCCCGCTGCAGGACCTGGACCATGAGCGACGACTCCCCGATGTCTCCCGAGGCCGCGCTGGCGCGCTGGGCCGAACTGCTCGGCGCCGAGCACGTGCTGAGCGACGCCGCCACGCTCGAGCGTTACGCGCGCAGCACCTCGGCCTACAGTACCCGGCCGCTGGCGGTGCTGCGCCCGGGCGCGGCCGAGCAGGTGGCCGCGGTGATGAAGATCGCCGCCGCGGCGCGGCTGCCGCTGTACCCGATCAGCCGCGGTCGCAACTGGGGCTACGGCGACGCCTGCGCGCCCGGCGACGGCCAGGTGATCCTCGACCTGGGGCGGATGGACCGCATCCTCGAGGTCGACGCCGAGCTCGGCTACGCGGTGATCGAGCCCGGCGTCACCCAGCGCCAGCTCTCCGAGCACCTGCGCGCCGGCAGCTATCCGCTGATCATGGATTGCACCGGTGCCGGTCCCGACACCAGCCTGGTCGGCAATGTGCTCGAGCGCGGCTTCGGCCACTCGCCCTACGGCAACCGCTTCATGACCGTCGCCGGGCTGCAGGTGGTGCTCGCCAGCGGCGAGGTGCTCGACACCGGCTTCGGCCGCTACCCGCAGGCGAAGACCACGCACCTCTACCCCTACGGCGTCGGGCCGTACCTCGACGGCCTGTTCACGCAATCGAACTTCGGCATCGTCACCCGGCTCGGGCTGTGGCTGATGCCGGCGCCCGAGCACATCGAGCACTTCCTGTGCTTCGTCGAGCGCCACGAGGATCTCGGCCCGGTGGTCGACGCGCTGCGCCCGCTGCGCATGGACGGCACGCTGCGCAGCGTGATCCACATCGGCAACGACCTGCGCGTGCTGTCGGGCGGGCGCACCTTTCCGCTCGAGCTCGCCGGCGGCGGCGACCGCCTCGGCGAGGCGCTGCGCGCGCGGCTGCGCGCCGAGGCCGGCGTCGGCGCCTGGCTGGCCTCCGGCGCGCTGTACGGCAACCGCGCGCACGTGGCGCTGGCGCG
>JBDHRG010000306.1:0-3302 GCA_039807445.1 Candidatus Competibacteraceae bacterium | reverse complement strand
CCTTGGTCGGCATCCGCCAGTCCGGATGCGACCGCGATCACAACGCCTGTCAGCAACGGGAGCTTTTTCATGGCGCCACCTCATGGTTACATTCGTCTATGAGCACGAGCGGGCAAGGTGCCTTCCGTACCGGATCGCGAAGTGAACCGGGTTTCCGGAATTCACGCCAGATCGCACCTCGCTGCGTCGCCCTTGCATTGCGCCATACGTACCGTCGCAAGGCTGTGATGTGCTTCACATCAGACGGGCGAAAGCTGCTGGAGAACGGCGGACTGCGCCGCGGCGGCTTCGGTGAACAGGCGTCGAGCTGCGCGGACGTTTGGCGCTGATGCATGCCGGCAAGAAACCGGCTCCATCTCCCGCACCGAGCGGCTGCCCGAGGGCGGCCGCTCCGGCTTTTCGTGGTATCCCCCATTGCGTTCCCTCCACGGTGGGCGACGCTTATCGGCATTGCTGCCGGCACACAGGAGATGGGCGTCATGAAGCGAAGCGTGGCTCTTTGGTGCTTGGTACTGCTTCCTGCCCTGGTGGTGGCGGAGGCAATGCGCATCATCGAAGCGCGGGCGCCGCTCACTCCAGGAGCGGTTGACGGACGCACCGTGCCGCCGATCGAAGCCGCCGCTGCGGGTGATGACGCGGCGCTGGCGGCGGCGCAGGCGCGGATCGGTGCCGCACGGCTCGCAGCGCCCGCCGAAGCCGCGATGCTGCTCGACCAGGCGCGCGAGCGGCTGCGCGCGCTGCCGGCCTCGCCCGAGCACGCCTTCACGCTGACCGCGCTCGGCCTCGGCTACGCGGCGCTGCCGGGGCGGCGCGACGAGGCCCTCGAGGTGCTGCGGGTGGCGGCCGACGAGGCGCAGGCGCTCGGCGATGCGCCCGCCGAGGGCTACGCCCGCGGCTACCTGGGCCGAACCCTCACCGAAGCCGGCCAGCGCGACGCGGCGCTGGTGCAGAGCCGCCGCGCGCTGCTGCTGAGCCAGACGGCGCCCGAGGCGCGCTACCGCTGGCAGTGGCAGATCGGGCGCCTGCTGAACGAAGCCGGCGAGCTCGAGGGGGCGATCGCCGCCTACCGCCAGGCGGTGGACACGCTGCAGCAGATCCGCACCGGCGCAGGGCCGGACCCTGCCTTCCGCGAGCGGCTGGCGCCGCTCTACTTCGAGCTGGCCGAGTTGCTGCTGGACCGCGCGCCGCGGCTCACCGACCCGCAGGCCCGCCAGGCGGCGCTGCGCGAAGCGCGCGACACCGTGGAACAGTTCAAGGCCGCCGAGCTGCGCGACTACTTCCAGGACGATTGCGTCACCGCGTTCCAGGCGCGGATCAGCCCGGTCGAGCGCCCCGACGCGGCAGTGCTCTACCCGATCCTGCTGCCCGGGCGCACCGAGCTCCTGCTCGCCGCCAACGGGCGGCTGCTGCAGGCGAGCGTGCCTATCGGTCGCGACGCGCTGGCCCGCGAAACCGAGGCGCTGCGCCAGGCGCTCGAGCGGCGCACCACGCACGAATACCTGCCGCACGCGCAGCGCCTCTACGACTGGCTGATCCGTCCGCTCGAAGCCGGGCTCGCCGGCCAGGCGACGCTGGTGATCGTCCCCGACGGGCCGCTGCGCACCATCCCGCTGGCGGCGCTGCACGACGGACACGACTTCGTGCTGCGCCGCTTCGCGGTCGCGATCACCCCGGGGCTGAGCCTGACCGATGCCCGGCCGCTGCCGTCCGCGGCGCCGCGCGCGCTGCTCGCCGGGCTGAGCCGGGCGGCGCAGGGCTTCGGCGCACTGCCCGGAGTCGCCCGCGAGCTCGCCGCGGTGCACGCGCTCTACGGCGGCACCGTGCTGCAGGACCAGGCGTTCAGCGCGCACGCCGTCGCCCAGGCGCTCGGCGAACGCCCGTACACGATCGTGCACATCGCCTCGCACGGACGCTTCGAGCGCGACCCGAGCGCGAGCTTCTTGCTCGCCTACGACGGGCGGCTGACGCTGGACCGGCTCGAGAGCCTGCTGCGCCCGGCGCAATACCGCGACGCGCCGGTCGAGCTGCTGACGCTGAGCGCCTGCGAGACCGCCGCCGGCGACGAGCGTGCCGCGCTGGGGCTGGCCGGCGTCGCGCTGAAGGCCGGCGCGCGCAGCGCGCTGGCCAGCCTGTGGCGGCTCGACGACCGCGTCGCCGCGCAGCTGATCGCCGACGTCTACCGCGGCCTCAAGGCCGGCAGTTCCCGGGCGGCGGCGCTGCGCGCAGCGCAGCTGCGGCTGCTCGACGATCCGCGCTACCGCCACCCCGGCTATTGGGCGCCGCTGCTGCTGATCGGCAACTGGCTGTGACGAGGCTGCGCACCGCGCTGCTGCGGCTCGGGCCGCTGCCGGCGGCGCTGCTGCTGGCGGCGCTGGTCGCCGCGGGGCTGATCGCGGCGCGCGCCGGCGGGGCGCTGCAGGCGCTCGAATGGCTGGTCCACGACCGCTACCTGCGCCTGCAGGCGCCGGCCGAGCCCGACCCGCGCATCGTGCTGATCGCCGCCTCCGAAGCCGAAGTCCGGCGCCAGTGGCCGCTGCCCGATGCGGCGCTGGCCGAGCTGCTGGCGGCGGTGCTGGCGCAGGCGCCGCACGCCGTGGGGCTGGACATCTACCGCGACCACCCGATCCCGCCCGGCACGGCGCAATTCGACGCGCTGCTGCGCGCGCGGCCCGAGATCGTCGGTGCGCTGAAGTTCGGCACGCCGGGGCAGCACGGCGTCGCGCCTCCGCCCGCGCTCGCCGAAGGCGAGCGGACCGGCTTCACCGACATGCTGCTCGATGCCGACGCCAGCGTGCGCCGCGCGCTCCTGTTCCTCGACGACGGCGGCGAGGTGCGCTACGCGCTGGCGCTGCGCCTGGCGCTGCGCTACCTGGCGGCGCACGGCGTGCAGCCACAGCCGGGCACGCCGGACCCCGCGCACCTGCGGCTCGGCCCGACCACGCTCGCGCCGCTCGACGGCGACGCCGGCCCCTACGTCGGCGCCGACGCCGGCGGCTACCAGATCCTGCTCGACTTCCGCGCCGGGCCGTTGCCGCGCTTCAGCTTCGCCGACGTGCTCGAGGGCCGGTTGCCGCCGCAGGCGCTGCGCGAGCGCATCGTGCTGATCGGCGTCGCCGCCGAGAGCGTCAGGGACGAGTTCACGACGCCGCTCGCCGAGCGGATGCCGGGGCTCGCGCTGCACGGCCAGCTGGCCAGCCAGCTGCTGCGCACGGCGCTCGACGGCGCCCGCCCGCTGCGGCTGCCCGGCGCGCTGGCGCAAGCGCTGTGGATCGCCGCCTGGGCCGGACTCGGGGCGGCGCTGG
>JBDHRG010000305.1:0-3324 GCA_039807445.1 Candidatus Competibacteraceae bacterium | reverse complement strand
TTGGCGCCGGAAGCCGCGCGCAGGCGGGCCACGGGGCTGGCGGCGCCTTGCGCCCTCCAGCGCTCGAACAGGGGCTTGAGGTCGCGTTCGAGGATTTCGTCGAGGTAGTGCTGGCTGTAGAACTCGTTGGCGTTGTCCAGGCCGGCGATGGCGAAGCTCATCGTGTGCGATTCCTTTGTGCTGCGGCGTCAGACCTTGGCGTCAGGCCATCAGGGCGGCGACGACGGTGAACTGGGCGCGGTCGTCCAGCTGCAGGGTGTCGCGCGCCCATTGCTGGTAGCTCCTGAACAGCTCGGCGGTGTCGCTCTCCTTCTGCCTGCGGCGCGCGGCGTTGACCTGTTCGATGCCGTGGCTGAAATCCAGCTGCAACTGCTCGAGGTGTTTCGCCTGCAGGGTCCGGAGCTTGGCCAGCTCGCGCTCGAGGCGCTGGCGGCAGTCGGCATCGAAGGTCTGCTTGATCGGCCTGATGTGGCCTTCGGCCGCCTCGATGACGGCCGGCAGCGCCTTTTGCAGCGCGCCGGTATCCAGCGGCTTGCCGTCGTTGGCCAGCGCGTCGGCGGCACCGCCCGCGGCGAGGCCGGTGCGCGCGAGCGCGGCGTCCAGGCCCAGCACCTCCTGCACCTGCCCGGCCGGGTCGACCCGCACGCCCACCCACTCGGCCAGCACCGCCTGGCCACGGCGATTGGGCACCTGGGCCAGCACCAGCACGATGGCCTCGCCTGCGGCCAGCCCCTGCGGGACGACGACGACCGGCGCACGCTGGCGGCCGAACAGGGCCATCAGCTTGTAGTCGAGCCATTGGGCGATGGGGTGCAGCGGCCAGAGGTAGTGCACCTGCGGCCAGGCGTCGGTGTCGCGCGCGTGCCGGATGGCGGCTTCGACCACGGTCCTGTCGGCGCTCAGGGCGAACTGGTTGTCGACCGGCCACATTTCCGGGGCCAGCTCGCGCCGCAGCAGTTGGGCCAGGTCGCGGCCGGGCTGGAAGCCGAGGGTGCGGCGGGCGTCGTCGGCCTGCACCGGCTGATGCTCGCGCGGCGCCTGCTGGCTCAGCCAGCGCAGGGCGTCGCGCATGTAGCGGTAGCCGTCGGTGAACAGCGTCGTGAGCTCGGCGGTGGGCGCGCTGACCGGGGCGGACGGCGCGGCCGTCGCGGCGGCGGGGCTGTCGGTATCGCCCTGGGCCGCGCCCCACAGCGCCTCGAAGGGGTCGATGTCACCCTGGGCGAGCTGGGCGGCAAAGGCTTCGGCGGTGGCGTTGCCCTCGATGGCGGCGGCGACCCGGGCGACTTCGAGCTCTTCGTCGTACAGCCCCATGAAGGTCGACGGGTCGCCGATGTTGCGGGCGGCCTGCTCGTCCTTGTCGATCAGGATTTCGAGGTAGCGCAGGTCGCCGCGGATGCGCTCGTTGCGGGGCCGGGTCAGCAGGTAGCCGATCCTGGGCGCGCGTGTCTGGCCGTAGCGGTCGACCCGGCCGTTGCGCTGCTGGAACACCATCAGCGACCAGGGAATGTCGAAGTGGACGAGCCGGTGCGACTGGTAGTGCAGGTTGAGGCCTTCGGAGGCGACATCGGAGGCGATCAAGAGGCGCAGCGGCGAGTGGGTCTTGCCGAAGCCCTCGACGGTTTGCTGGATCGCCTGGTCCGGCAGCTGCCCGTGCAGGATGGCCACGGCATCCCTGGGCAGGCCCAGCGCCGTGGGCAGTTCGGCCTGCAGGAATCCGAGCGTTTCGATGCGCTCGGTGAAGATCACCAGGCGGTCGCCGGGGTCGCGGCCATCCCAGCGCCAGTGCTCACCGTGTTCGAGCTGGCCGACCAGGTGCCGGAACTTGCTGAACTGCGCGGGCGTGATGGCGCCGACCCGGTCGTGCAGTGCGCGCAGGGGCGCGAGGTCGGGGTGCCGGCTGTCCTTGTTCTCCAGCTTGCGCAGGCGCTCCTTCAGGGTTTGCAGGCAGGCGGCCGGCGAGGAGAACAGCGCTTTTTCCAGCGTGGTGCGGAACAGCATGGCGCCTTCGCGCTGCGGGCCGCCATCGCTGGCGAGCCCGAGTTCGGCCAGCGCGTCGAACGCGGCGTTCTCGGCCGGGCTGGCGTCGCAGGCCAGGCGGAACACGTCGCGCTCGGGGAAATCCTGGCGCATCTGCTCGCGCACGTCTTTCTTGAAGCGGCGCACGAACAGGTGCGCGACGTCGTCGCGGCCGTAGTCGGCCCCGGCCGGCAGCACGGTGGGGTCGAGCATGCGCATCAGGCTGGCGAAGCTCTCCTTCCTGCCGTTGTGCGGCGTGGCCGTGAGCAGGACGAGGGCGTCGGAGCGCCGCGCGAGCAAGTCCGCGAGGCGGTTGCTCTGGGTGCGGTTGCCCTTGTAGGAGACGTTGTGGGCCTCGTCGATGACGATGAGGTCCCACCAGGCGCTTTCCAGGTAGTGCCGGTATTCGCTGTCGCGCTTCAGGGTGTCGACCGAGATGATGGTGCGGTCGTAGTAGCTGAAGGGGTTGTGGTTGGCCGGGATGTCGCGGCGGATGCGCTGGATGCCCGCCGAATCGAGCCGGGTCAGCGCGATGGTGAAACGGTTCCAGAACTCCTGCTGGAACTGCCGCATCATGCTCTTGGTGGTGACCACCAGGATACGCCGGGCCTTGCCGCGCCGCATCAGCTCGGCGGTCAGGATGCCGGCTTCGAGCGTCTTGCCCAGGCCCACGGTGTCGGCGATCAGCAGGCGCGGGCGCAGCTGCTGCAACACCTGGTGCGCGGGCTGGAGCTGGAAAGGCAGGGTGTCCATCACGGCGTGATGGCCGAGCACCACGGCTTCGCGCTGCAGCGCCGACTGGCGCAGGCGTGCTTCGATGTAGAGCCGTGCCGCCAGGAAGGTGGGCGAGTCGTCGAGCACCAGTTCGGTTTTCGCCGGGTCGATCAGCGTGACGGTCTCGAGCTCGGTCAGGAACAGGGCGTGACGGTTGCGCACCGTTTCGGATACGCCGATACAGCTCAGCTGCCAGCCGCCGAGCGTGCACAGGTCGGCGCTCTGGATGATCCACTCTTCATCGCGGATCAGCGCCCGGGCGCCGGGGGCGGGTGCTCGTGTCATACCGGATTCCCTTGAATACCGTGTCCGAAGATCCACCGCGAAGGACGCCATGGCGTTCTCGAGGAGAGTCTTTCCTTCGCGTCCCTTGCAGTCGATCGCATATGGCGCGCTCGGCGGCGAACAGCCCAGCGCGGCGTGCTCGACAGTGATTCGGCGATTCCGGCCATGCTTCCGGTCCCTGGTCGTCGTCCTTCGTCTTCGTCACCGGCGCCGCTCGGAGCACACGACACCTCCCGCGACGGCCTTCGC
>JBDHRG010000304.1:0-3326 GCA_039807445.1 Candidatus Competibacteraceae bacterium | reverse complement strand
GGCGCAGTACAGGCCGCAGCTGGCGGCGGAGGGCTGAAGCCGCGGGATCGTGGGTGGGGTATGGGCTTCATCGTCCATTCCCCGTCGCCATCCTGATATCGCAGGCTACCATCCGCGATCCACCGGCGGCGGACACACCAGGCTCGATTCCGGAAGCCCGAATCCGCTATCCTGCGAGGCGCCACGCCGTGGCGCACGATCCCGTTTCACACGATGTAACGCACCGACGCCGCCCGGCAGCCTATGCTGGGCGCTCTCTGCCGTGAGCGGAGGCGGAAAGACCCCCGCCGGAGCCTGCACCCGAGACCATGGAAGTCTATCCGAACCCCGTCGCGCCCTCGTCCCCTGTCCTGTCCTGGGCCGCGCTCGCCCACAAGCGGACCGCCCTCGGCCTCCCCTGCGTCCAGGACGTCGGCGCGACGCGGCTGCTGACCAGCGGCCGCATGGCGATCGGCTGGATCACGCGCCTGCTCGGCCTGGGGCCGGCTGACGAGGTGCTGGTACCGGCGTACCACTGCCACTCGATGGTCGCGCCGGTCGAATGGAGCGGCGCCACGCCGGTGTTTTACCGCATCGCCGAAGCCGACGCCGCGATCGAGCTCGACGACGTGCGCGCGCGCATCGGGCCACGGACCCGGGCGCTGATCGCGACCCACTACTTCGGCTTCCCGCAGCACTGCGACGCCTTGCGCCAACTGTGCGACACGCACGGCATCGCGCTGATCGAGGATTGTGCGCACGCCTTCTTCGGCGCCTGGCAGAACCGCCCACTCGGCAGCTTCGGCGACTACGCGATCGCCAGCCCGATGAAGTTCTTCCCGCTGTTCGACGGCGGCTGCCTGGTTTCGGCACGGCACGCGCTCGACGCGGTGCAGTTGCGCCCGGGCGGTCGCGGCCTCCAGTTCAAGGCCCTGCTCAGCAGCGTCGAGAAGGCGCTGTATTACGGCCGGCTGCGCCCGCTGGGCCACGCGCTGAAACCGGCGCTGTGGCTCAAGGACGTGACTTGGGCCGGCATCAAGCAGCTGTCGCGCACACACATGGCGCTGCACACGCCCTCGGCGTCGCACGGCGGCTTCGACTTCCCGGCCGACTGGCTCGAGATCGCGATCAGCCGCCCCTCGGCACGGATGCTGGCCTGGGCCGACCGCAGCCGCATCGTCGAGCGCCGCCGCGCCCACTACCGGTACCTGGCGCAGGCACTGGCCGGGTTGCCGGGCTGCCGGGCGCTGCACCCCGAGTTGCCCGAGCACGTCGTGCCCTACGTCTTCCCGCTGCTGATCGAAGACCACGCGCGCGTATTCCCAGCGCTGAAGCGCCAGGGTGTGCCGATCCTGCGCTGGGACGCACTGCCGGGCGCCGCAGCCGCGGTCTGCCCGGTCAGCGCCCGTTTCGCCCAGGCGCTGCTGCAGTTCCCCTGTCACCAGGAGTTGCGTGCACCGGAGCTCGACTGGATGATCGAACGCATCCGCGCTGCCGTGCTCGACCGAACCGACGGATGAAACCAATGTCCTGGACCCTCGCCCCCGCCGCCGACTTCGCGCTGCTGCGCGACGCCTGGAACCGCCTGAATCGCGCCGGTCCGAACAGTCCCCTGCTCGAGGCCGACTTCGTCGAGGCCGCGCTGGCCGAGTACGGCCAGGTCGGCATGCCTTCACTCAGGCTCGCCTGCCTCGGCGATGCGGCTTCGCCGCATGCAATGGCGCTGGTGTTCCGGCCCCGCTTCGGCTACTGGACCGGCTTCGTGCCCTCACAGATGCCGCTCTGCCCCTGGGTCAGCACGACCGGGGTCGACCTCGCCGAGGCAGTCGGCAGCCTGGCCCGAGCACTGCCTGGCCCGGTGCTGTGCCTCGCCCTGCCGCAGCTCGACCCGCAGTTCCAGCCACGCCCCGCCGGCGGCGGTCGTGTGCAGGTGCTCGACCACATCCCGACCGCGCGGCTCGCCGTCACGGGCGACTTCGAGGCGTACTGGGCCGCGCGCAGCCGCAACCTGCGCCACAACCTGGGCCGCCAACGCAACCGCCTGGCGCGCGAAGGTGTGGAAACGCGGCTCGAAGTACTCACGGCCGCCGACGACGTCGCCGTCGCGGTCGCCGACTACGGCCGACTCGAGAGCGCCGGCTGGAAGCGCGGCGAAGGCACGGCGGTGCACCCCGACAACGACCAGGGCCGCTTCTACACGCGCCTGCTCGAGGCTTTCTGCCACCGGGGCCAGGGGAGGATCTACCGCTACTTCTTCGGCGAGCGTCTGGTCGCGACCGACCTGTGCATCGCGCACGGCGGCACGCTGGTGGTGCTGAAGACCACCTACGACGAAACCGTCCGCACCGCGTCGCCGGCGATGCTGATGCGCCAGGAATACCTCGCGCAACTGTTCGCCGATCCCGAAGTGCATGCCGTGGAGTTCTACGGCCGGGTGATGGAGTGGCACACGCGGCTGAGTGACGACATCCGTACACTCTATCACTTGAATCTCTACCGCTGGCCGGGTCTGCTCGCCTGGAAGCGCCGGCTAAAACCGGCGGCGGCCGTGT
This sequence comes from Candidatus Competibacteraceae bacterium, assembly GCA_039807445.1. Classification (GTDB taxonomy): domain Bacteria; phylum Pseudomonadota; class Gammaproteobacteria; order Competibacterales; family Competibacteraceae; genus JBDHRG01. The sequence continues at coordinate 795 of JBDHRG010000304.1, read as the reverse complement.
CTCCCCGCTCTGTCGCAGAGGAAGCCATCGATGCCGACTGATTTGTGCGCAACGATCAAGACCTGGATCGGCGGCTGCGTGCTCGCCGCGCTGTCGCCGATCGTCCCCGCCTGGGCGGCGCCCGAATGCGGCGAACTCACCGGAGCTACCGATTACAACGTAGCCGTCGTGGCGGGCAAGTCGAGCGCCCTCGGCGTCTTCCTCCAACAGGTCGAAGGCGCCCATCTCGACGCCTTCGAGGGCCTCAAGGCAGCGGCGGATGGCGGGAGCGTGTTCGGCAACCTGAACTACGTGATGGAGCGCTTCCCCAATCATCCCCGCGGACTGTGGACGCTGATGCGCTACAACAAGCTCAACGGCGGCAAGCTGGTCGACGATCCGCTGAGGAACGGCAGACACCTGTACGACTGGCCGCGCACCCTCGACTGTTATTTCGATCGCGCGCTGCGTATCAACCCGAAGGATCCCGTGGTCCGGCTGCTGCACGGCATCCAGCTGCACTGGAACAAGCAGCTCGAGCCGGCCCTGGCCGAATACCAGAAGGCGCGCGAGCTCGGACTCGAGTCGTCCGAACTGCACTACAACCTCGGCCTGCTCTACGTCGACATGAACAACTACGCGCTCGCCAAGCAAGAGGCGCAGCTCGCATACAAGAAAGGCTACCCGCTGCCGGGGCTGCGCAGCAAGCTCGCCGCCGCCGGCCAGTGGCCCTGAACCTAGGAGCTTCCCGGACATGCACCACTTCTGCGCCCGTCTCGCCGCCCGCGGCGACGAGCCCGACGCACTCGCGCGGCT
>JBDHRG010000303.1:0-3328 GCA_039807445.1 Candidatus Competibacteraceae bacterium | reverse complement strand
CTGGCGCTGGCGTTCCTGATCCTGGTCGGCGTGGCGCTGATCGCCGACGGCATGGGCTTCCACATCCCCAAGGGCTATCTGTACTTCGCGATCGCCTTCTCGGTCGGCGTCGAGGCGCTGAACCTGTACGCGCACAAGAAGCGCCGCGAAAGCGCAATCGAAGCGGCACAAGCGCAGTGAGCGAGGCGCGCGGCACGCAGGACCGGCTTGTCCTGCGTGCCGCATCCCCGTCCTCTGGCGAGGGGAGCAGACGGGTCCGATGCGGCCCGAACCTCAATCCACCCACCACGCCTTCAACACCAGCCCGGCACCGAGCCCGCCGAGCAGCCACGAGGCGAGCGGGGCACCGGCGTTCATCACCGGCTGCAGGCCATCGAGTCCGGTCAGCACCGCAGCGGCGAGGATCAGCGCCGAGCCGAGCACGGTGTGGTTGGAGCGGCGGTTGGCACCGCGGATCTCGTCGCGCAGCTTGTCGAGTGCGCTGGCGTGCAGGTGCAGTTTCAGATCGCCGCGGCGCGCCTGGCGCAGCAGCTCGCCGAGCTGCACCGGCAGCTCGGGCAAGTGTTCGGCGGCCTTGGGCAGCTGGGCCTTGAGCTTGTTCAGCACCGACTTCGGCCCGACGCGCTCGTTCATCCAGTCTTCGAGGAAGGGCTTGGCGGTCTTCCACAGGTCGAGGTCGGGGTCGAGCTGGCGGCCGAGACCCTCGATGTTCAGCAGCGTCTTCTGCAGCAGCACCAGTTGCGGCTGTACTTCCATGTTGAAGCGGCGGGCGGTCTGGAACAGCGTCAGCAGGAAGCCGCCGAAGGATATTTCCTTCAGCGGGCGGTCGAAGATCGGCTCGCACACGGTACGGATCGCCGACTCGAACTCGTCGACGCGCGTCTCGGCCGGCACCCAGCCCGACTCGATGTGCAGTTCGGCGACGCGGCGGTAGTCGCGGCGGAAGAAGGCGAGGAAGTTCTCGGCCAGGTAGTGCTGGTCGACCGGCGACAGCGTGCCGATGATGCCGAAGTCGATCGCGATGTACTTCGGGTCGCCCGGGTCGCGCGCGTCGACGAAGATGTTGCCCGGGTGCATGTCGGCGTGGAAGAAGCTGTCGCGGAACACCTGCGTGAAGAACACTTGTACGCCGCGTTCGGACAGTTTCTTCATGTCGACGCCGAGGCTCTTCAGCGTCTCGATCTGACCGACCGGAATGCCGGCGACGCGCTCCATCACCAGCACTTCGTGGCGGCACCAGGGCCAGAACACTTCCGGGACGTAGAGGATCTTCGAATCCGCGAAGTTGCGCCGCAACTGCGCGCCGTTGGCCGCCTCGCGGATCAGGTCGAGCTCGTCGAAGATGGTCTTCTCGTACTCGGCGACCACTTCGAGCGGCCGCAACCGTCGGCCCTCCTTCCAGTAGCGCTGCGCCAGCCCGGCGATGATGAACAGCAGGTCGATGTCGCGGCGGATGACCTTGGCGATGCCGGGGCGCAGCACCTTGACCACCACTTCCTTGCCGCCGTGCAGCCGCGCCAGATGCACCTGCGCGATCGAAGCCGAGGCCAGCGGCTGTTCCTCGAAGCGCTCGAAGACTTCCTCGACCGGCTTGCCGTAAGCCCGCTCGACGATCGCGCGCGCCTGGCCCGAAGGGAAGGGCGGCACGCGGTCCTGGAGCTTGGCCAGCTCTTCGGCGATGTCGTCGGGCAGCAGGTCGCGACGCGTCGACAGCATCTGCCCGAACTTGACGAAGATCGGGCCGAGGTCTTCGAGCGCCAGGCGGATGCGCACGCCACGCGGGCGGGCCCGCAGATCACGCAGCCAGTTCCACGGCAGCAGGTGGCGGACGAAGCTGATCGGTCGGAACAGGTGCGTGGCCAGCACGATGTCGTCGAGGCCGTGGCGCACCAGCACCAGGTTGATGTGCAGCAGGCGCAGGAGTTGCGCGGGGCGGCGGAACATCGCGGGCGGCGTCCGTGCTATTGGGGTTTCAGGGCGCGCTCGAGCCGCGCCAGGCGCGCCTCGAGGCGGTCGGCGCCGCTGCGCGCGCGGTCGACCTCGGCGAGGAAGCCCTCGACGGCGGTGCGCGTCGGCAGCCAGCCGTATTCTTCGTGCAGCACTTCGCCGGCGTCCAACAGCAGCGTGTCGCGTGCCGCACGGCCGAAGCCGAGCAGATCGCGCACCAGCGCGCCGATCCGGTACGCGGCGAAGTCGCCGACCCACCGCGACAACTGCTCTTCCCAGTCGATGTCGAGCCCGTGCAGCAGCGCCTGCAGCGCCTTGCCGGGGCCGGGGTCGCCGAGGATCTCGATGTCGGCCTCTTGCGGCGTGCGGCCGCGTGCGAGCAGCACGAAGGCCGCCGGCGAGCCGCGCACGATCACTTCGGGCAGGCCGTTGTATTCGTCGACGACCTGGATGTCGTGGCTGCCGGGCAGCAGGTACAGCGTGATGCCGGGGCCGATCACCTCGACTGCGATCGTCGCGCCGCCCAGCGTGGGCAGCCTGGCGCGGGCGCCCGGGTCCATCGCCAGCAACTGTCCGAACGCGGTCTCGAGCGTGGCGGCGAGCACGAGCGAGGGGCTCATCGCGGCGCTCAGAACTTGTAGCCGCGGTGCGCGCACACGATGCCGCCGCTCAGATTGAAATACTCGACGCCCTCGAGGCCGGCTGCCTCCATCATCGCCTTCAGCGATTCCTGGTCCGGGTGCATGCGGATCGATTCGGCCAGGTAGCGGTAGCTGTCGGCGTCGTGGGCGACCAGCTTGCCCATCAGCGGCAGCAGCTTGAACGAGTACAGATCGTACACCGGGCCGAGGCCCGGCAGCACCGGCTTGGAGAATTCGAGCACCAGCAGCCGTCCGCCCGGTTTCAGCACCCGGTACATCGACTTCAGTGCCTGCTCCTTGCGCGTGACGTTGCGCAGGCCGAAGGCGATCGTGACCACGTCGAAGTGGTTGTCGGGGAAGGGCAGGTGCTCGGCGTCGGCCTGCACGTACTCGACGTTGCCGACCACGCCCGCATCGAGCAGCCGGCGGCGGCCCTCCTCGAGCATCGAGACGTTGATGTCGGACAGCACCACGCGGCCCCCGGGCCCGACCAGCCGGCTCATGCGCAGCGTCAGGTCGCCGGTGCCGCCGGCCAGGTCGAGCACGCGCTCGCCGTGACGCACGCCGCTCAGGTTGATCGCGAAGCGCTTCCACAGCCGGTGGATGCCGAGCGACATCAGGTCGTTCATCAAGTCGTACTTGCCGGCGACCGAGTGGAAGACTTCGGCGACCTTGCGCGCCTTGTCGTCGACCGCCACCGTCTGGAAGCCGAAATGGGTGGTCTGTTTGTCCATCGCTTC
>JBDHRG010000302.1:0-3333 GCA_039807445.1 Candidatus Competibacteraceae bacterium | reverse complement strand
CGCTGCCCAAGACCTCGACCGGCAAGGTGCAGAAGTTCGTGCTGCGCGAGCAGGCCAAGGCGCTCGGCAGCGGCTGAGCCCGGCGTACCGCGGCCGCCCCGCCATCGGCGCCACCCGGCAGGGCAGGGCGGACTTGTTTCGGATATCAAGGAGTATGTAAGATGCTGCTTTATAACATGCATCTGCCATGCACATTACAGGAGATCCGATGATGCCGTCCCCGCGCACGATCGAGCTGGTCAAAGCCACCGTCCCCGCGCTCGAAGCCCACGGCCTCGAGCTGACGCAGCATTTCTACCGGCGCATGTTCAGCCACGATCCCGAGCTGAAGAACATCTTCAACATGGGCAACCAGGCGGGGGGACACCAGCAGCAGGCGCTCGCCAACGCGGTGCTGGCCTACGCGCGCAACATCGACAATCCGGCGGCACTGGCGCCGGTGGCTTCGCGCATCGCGCACAAGCACGCCAGCATCGGCATCCGCGCCGAACACTATCCGATCGTCGGTGGCCATCTGCTCGCCTCGATCCGCGAAGTGCTCGGGACGGCGGCGACCGACGAGATCGTCGCCGCCTGGGCCGAGGCCTACCAGGCGCTGGCCGAGCTCCTGATCGCTGCCGAAGCCGAGCTGTACCGGGCCGCGGCGACGCAGCCCGGTGGCTGGGACGGCTGGCGCGACTTCGTCGTCGCGCGCAAGGAGCCCGAGAGCGAGCTGATCACCTCGTTCTACCTGGTGCCGGCCGACGGCGGGCGGCTGCCGCCGTTCGTTCCCGGGCAGTTCGTCAGCCTGGTGCTGTACCTGCCCGAACTCGGCCACGAGCAGATCCGCCAGTACAGCCTGTCGGAGGCGCCCAACGGCGAGTACTTCCGCATCTCGGTCAAGCGCGAAGGGGCGGACCCGGCGGGGCTGGTGTCGAACCGGCTGCACGAGTCGGTCGGCGTCGGCGATGCCGTGCGCCTCTCCCCGCCGTACGGCGACTTCTACCTGCACGAGGACCGCGACACGCCGGTGGTGCTGGTCAGCGGCGGCGTGGGCCTGACGCCGATGGTCAGCATGCTGAACGCGCTCGAGGGCACGTCGCGGCGGGTGGTGTTCGTGCACGGCGCGCGCAACGGCCGCGTGCACGCGCTCAAGGGCCACGTCGAGCGCATCGCCGCCGAGCGCGCCCACGTCGAGCACATCGTGTTCTACGACGCGCCCGCCGCCGAAGACGTGTGCGGGCGCGACTTCCACTTCGAGGGCGTGATCGAACTCGGGCGCGTGCGGCCTCGAGTCGAGCTGCCCGATGCCGATTACTATCTGTGCGGTCCGCTGCCCTTCATGCTGAAGCAGCGCGATACGCTGCTCGGCTGGGGCGTGGCGCGCGAGCGTATCCACTACGAAGTGTTCGGTCCCGACCAGCTCGTCGCCGCCTGAGCCGCAGCCGCGGGGCACGCGACAGCCGATCGGCAACCGTTCACTCTGGCCGAGTGCCGGGCCGCAGGGCCATGCGGCCCGGCCGCCGTTGTTCCTGCCGCGACGCGAGGAGATCCGATGCAATTGACCCGCTTCACCGATCTGGGCCTGCGGGTGCTGATGTACCTGAGCGCCGGTCGCAGCGAGGCACCGGCTACCGTCGGCGAGATCGCCGAACGTTTCGCCGTGTCGCACCACCATCTGGTCAAGGTCGTCAACCTGCTCGGCCAGAGCGGCTGGATCACCGCCACGCGCGGGCGCGGCGGCGGGTTGCGGCTCGCGGTCGCGCCCTCCGAGCTGCGCCTCGGCGCGGTGGTGCGCCGGCTCGAAGCGACCACCGAGCTGATCGACTGCGCCGAGCCGCCGTGCGTGCTGCGCGGTGACTGCCGGCTGAAGGCGGCGCTCGATGCCGCCTCGGACGCCTTCTTCGCGGCGCTCGACGGCTACACGCTCGCCGACGTCGTCGCCGCGCAGACCGGCGAGCGGCTGCTGCGGCTGCACGCGCTCGGCCGCCCGTCGGCCTGAAGCCGACGCAGCGATCGACTATCCTTTGGCGACGCCGCTGGACGGGAAGCCCGGGGCGAGGGAGCAACCGCACGAGGAGGCGACAGGCATGAGCCAGTTGGATGCGGCCGCGGTGGAGCGGCTCGTTTACGCATGGTGCACCGGCGAGGCGCGCGGCAGCCCGTCGGCGCGGGCGCTCGCGGCGATCTATGCCAGCAGCCACATGGACGAAGCGCGCCTGCTGCGCTTCAGCGATTTGCGTGCGCTGGACGAAACCCGGCTGAGCTGGGCTCTGGCGATGATCCGCGCCCATGCCGAAGGCGTGCTCGCAGTGCCCTGGCCGCGCGCGGTCGCGCTGGCGGCGCTGTACGAGCTGTTCGACGACCCGAAGCCGGCCACCGAGCCGGCCGCCGCCGCCGAAGTGGCGTGAGCCGCCGCGAGCGGCCCGAGCCGATCGCGGCGCGCACCGGCCCCTTCGCGGGGCCGATGCCGTTTTCGAGGCTCAGATCCGCGGCGGCAGCCAGGGGCGCAGCGCCTCGTCGAGCTCGCGCTGGGCATAGCGGCCACGCACCGGGAAGCGCAGCAGCGGGATGCCGGCGCCGGCCAGCGCCTCGTCGACGAAGGCGTCGCGCGCGCGGCGTTCGTCGCGCGCGTGGCTGCGGTCGTCGAGCTCGATGGCGAGGATCACCGCCAGCGTGTCGCGCTCGCACAGTACGTAGTCGAGGTGCTTGCACGCGATCGCGTTGAACGCCCGCCAGAAGTGCTTGCCGCTGACCGAATCCTTGACCGCGAGCACATCGGCGAGCCGCACCTTGCCGTAGACCCGCGCCCGGCCGGCGACCGCCTTCTCGAGCGCGGCGAGGAAGCGCAACTCGGCGGGCGTGAACAGCGGACCGGCGCGGCGGTAGGCGCGCCGGCCGGCGCGCCCGCGCAGCGCAAGCCACAGCAGCGTCACGAAGGCGACGCCGAAACCGGCCAGCACCAGCGCCGGGCGCGGAATCTCGCTCAGCAGGGCGGTGAGGTCCATGCGGTTTCTCGGCTCAGTCCGGCAGCTCGAGCAGCACCGGGTCATGGTCGCTCGCCGCCGGCGCGCAGGCGTTGCTGTGCACGTGCGGCACGCGCGCGCACGCGCCGCGCAGCGCCGGGCTGACCAGCACGTGGTCGAGCGTCGCCGGGCGGCGGCCGTGGCGGTAGGTGTAGCGCTCGCGCTTGGGCAGCGCCTCGAGCGGGTTGGCGAGCACGCCCTCGCCCTTGAGCAGGTCGAGCGTCTTCGAGCCGCAGCCGTCGTTCATGTCGCCCATCAGCACCAGCCGCGCGTCGGGGCTCACGCGCAGCAGGTTGGCGCAAAAGGCGTGGATCGCCACCGCCTGCGC
>JBDHRG010000051.1:0-20957 GCA_039807445.1 Candidatus Competibacteraceae bacterium | reverse complement strand
TCTTCGCCGTTCGGGTAGCGGCGCAGCGCGTGCAGCCCGCGAAAGCGCGGCGACATCGGCGTGCGCTCCTCCGGGTACTGGACCGTGATCTTCTTCGCGAACAGGTAGCGGCCGGTCAGGCGCAGGCCGATGAACAGCTCCCACAGCAGGAAGCTTTTGAAGTAATGCTTGATGGAACGCATGTTCGGACTCGCCTCAGTTGAACCACGGGCCGACCTGGGCCAGCTTCATGAGGGCGACCACCACCACCCACACGAGCGTCAGCGGGATGAACACCTTCCAGCCGAGGCGCATGATCTGATCGTAGCGGTAGCGCGGGAAGGTCGCGCGCAGCCACAGGAACACGAACAGGAACACCGCGGTCTTCAGGATCAGCCACACCACGCCCGGCACCCAGGCGAACAGCGTCTCGAGCACCGGGATGCCCTGGAACGGTGACAGCCATCCGCCGAGGAACATGGTCGCGGTCAGCGCCGCGATCAGGATCATGTTCGCGTACTCGGCCAGGAAGAACACCGCGAAGGTCATGCCCGAATACTCGACGTGGAAGCCGGCGACGATCTCCGACTCGCCCTCGGCGACGTCGAAGGGCGCGCGGTTGGTTTCGGCCACACCCGAGATGAAGTAAACGGCGAACATCGGCAGCAGCGGCAGCCAGTACCAGTGCAACAGGCTGCCCGACTGCGCCTTGACGATCTCGTTGAGGTTCAGGCTGCCGGCCACCATCAGCACCGTCACCAGCGCGAAGCCCATCGCGATCTCGTAGGCGACCATCTGCGCTGCCGAGCGCATCGCGCCGAGGAAGGCGTACTTCGAGTTCGAAGCCCAGCCGGCGAGGATGATGCCGTATACGCCGAGCGAGCTCAGTGCCAGGAGGTACAGCAGGCCGGCGTCGAGGTGCGACACCACCATGCCGTCGCCGAAGGGGATCACCGCCCAGGCCGCCAGCGCCGGGCCGATCGACAGCACCGGCGCAAGCACGAACAGGAAGCGGTTCGCGCCCGAGGGGATGACGATCTCCTTCATCATCAGCTTGACGGCATCGGCGATCGGCTGCAGCCAGCCCTTGGGGCCGACGCGGTTCGGGCCGAGGCGCACCTGCATGTAGCCGATCACCTTGCGTTCGGCATAGGTCAGGTACGCGACCGACAGCATCAGCGGCGCGACGATCGCGATGATCTTCAGCAGTATCAGGACCAGGGTCAAAAGGCTGTCCACGATCTTCGTCCTGTCGATTCTGTTCTGTGTTGTGGCGCTGCGGCGGGCACGGTCTCCCCGCCCGCCGCCCCCTGGTCAGGCCGGACGGACCTCGATCCGGCCGAAGCGCGCGCCGAGCGCCGCCGTCGCCGGCAGCGCCGCCGGCACTGCGACGCAGCCGCGCGGCAGCGCGTCATCGAGGCGCACCGGCAGCCGCACCTCGGCGCCGTCCTGGACGACCACGGCTTCGGCGCCTTCGATCAGCCCCAGCTCGACCGCCTGCGCGGCGTTGACGCGCAGCTCGGCGAGCACCGCCAGCGACGTTTTCTGCAGCGCCTCGGCGCGGCGCACGACCGCGTCGCCGGCATAGATGCCGACTTCGCCGAGGCGCACCAGCGCGTCCGCCGCTTCGATCGGACCGATCTCGGCGGCGACCGCGGTCGCGGGCAGCGCATCGCCGACCTGGGTTTTCAGCTCGGCCACGACTTCGTCGGAACTCAGGTAGTCGAAGCCGGCCAGTCCCAGCAGATTGCCGAGCACGCGCAAGACCTTCCAGCCCGGACGCGCCTGGCCCTGCGGCTTCGCGGCACCGGCGCAGGCTTGCCAGCGGCCCTCGAGGTTGACGTAAGTGCCCGAGGTTTCAGCATAGGCGGCCAGCGGCAGCACGAGATCGGCGTGCGCGGCGAGCGCACCGCCGACGTAGCCGTTCAGCGCCAGCACCAGCTCGGCTTGCGCCAGCGCAGCGACGGCTTGCGCCGGCAGCGCAGCCTCGAGCTCGGGCTCGACGCCGAGCAGCAGGTAAGCCTTGCGCGGCTGCGCGAGCATGGCGCGGGCATCGAGCCCGGCCTTCGCCGCGGGCTTCAGACCAGCGCCGTGCCTGGGCAGCGCACCGGCCAGCACCGCGCCGACGGCGTTGGCGCCCGGCGCCAGCGTACCGACCGAGGCGCCGGTGTGCGCGGCGATGAAGCTCGCCAGGCGGGCGAGCTGCGCATAGGCCGGGTGCGCCACCGCGAGCTGGCCGAGGATCACGGCCTTGCTGCCGCCCTTGACCAGGAGCTTGGCGATCGCGGCCTCGGCTTCGGAGGCTTCGCCGGCCTGCGCCGGTGCGCCGACGCCCTTCAGCGCGGCGACCGCGGCGGCGATGCGCGCCAGCGCGCTGACCAGCTCGGCCGGCGAGACGATGCGCTTGGCGGCGAGCGCGTGGGTGAAGGCGTAGTCGGCCGGATTGAGGACGGCGACCTTGCCGCCTGCCAGCACCGCCTTGCGCAGGCGCAGCGCCAGCAGCGGCAGCTCCATACGCAGGTTCGAGCCGACCAGCAGCGCCGCGTTGAGCTTTTCCACGTCGGCGAGCGCCAGTCCGAGCAGCGGCGCCGGTACCGCCACCGCGTCGTTGGCGAAGTCGAGCTGCTGCAGGCGGTGGTCGATGTTGGCGATGCCGAGGCTGCGCGCGAGCTTCTGCACCAGGTACAGCTCTTCGACCGAGGCGCTCGGCGACACCAGCACGCCGACCTGGTCGGCGCCGTGCCTGGCGATCACGTCCTTGAGGCGCGCCGCGGCGGTCTCGAGCGCAGCCTCCCAGTCGACCTCGACCAGGCGCGCGTTGTCGCGCACCAGCGGGACGAGCGCACGGTCTTCGGCGTACAGCCCCTGGTAGCTGAAGCGGTCGCGATCCGACAGCCAAGTTTCGTTGACCGGTTCGTTCTCGCGCGGCACCACGCGCAGCACCCGCCCCTGGCGCAGGTGGAAGAACACGTTCGAGCCGATGCCGTCGTGCACCGCCAGCCCGGGGTGCTGCGTCATTTCCCAGGCGCGCGCGGTGTAGCGCGAGGGCTTGGCAGTCAGCGCACCGACCGGGCACAGGTCGATGATGTTGCCCGAGATCTCGGAGGCCAGCGCCTTCTTGACGTAGGTGCCGATCTCGACGTTTTCGCCGCGACCGGTGGCGCCCATCTCGCGCAGCCCGGCGATCTCTTCGCCGAAGCGCACGCAGCGCGTGCAATGGATGCAGCGCGTCATGTCGGTCGCGACCAGGGGACCGATATCCTTGTCCTTGACCACGCGCTTGCGCTCGACGAAGCGCGACACGTCGCCGCCGTACCCCATCGCCACGTCCTGCAGCTCGCACTCGCCGCCCTGGTCGCAGATCGGGCAATCCAGCGGGTGGTTGATCAGCAGGAACTCCATCGTGCCCTTCTGCGCGGCGAGCGCCCTGGGCGACTGCGTCTGGACCTTCATGCCCTCGGCGACCGGCGTCGCGCAGGCCGGCAGCGGCTTCGGCGCCTTCTCGACCTCGACCAGGCACATGCGGCAGTTCGCTGCGATCGACAGCTTCTTGTGATAGCAGAAGCGCGGCACGGTGATGCCGGCGGCGTCGGTGGCCTCGATCAGCATTGCGCCCTTGCGCGCCTGCAGCGGGACACCGTTCACCTCGATATTGACCAGATCCTCGCTCATCTCTCGTCTCGTTCGGCAATCAGGGATCGGTGCATGCGGCCGCCTCAGGCGGCCACCGCGGCGGCGCCATCGACCAGGCTGCGCTTGTGCTCGATGTAGTGGGCGAACTCGTGCCGGTAGTGCTTGATGAAGCTCTGCACCGGCATCGCCGAGGCGTCGCCCAGCGCGCAGATCGTCCGTCCCATGATGTTGCCGGCGACGCGGTCGAGCAGTTCGAGGTCTTCGGGCCGGCCCTGGCCATCGACGATGCGCGTGACCACGCGGTACATCCAGCCGGTGCCTTCGCGGCACGGCGTACACTGGCCGCACGACTCGGAGAAGTAGAAACGCGAGATGCGCTGCAGGACCTTGACCATGTCGGTGGTCTCGTCCATGACGATCACCGCGCCCGAGCCGAGCATCGAGCCACCGCCCTTGGCGATCGAGTCGTAGTCCATGTTCAGACCCAGCATCACCTCGCCCGGCACCACCGGTACCGAGGAACCACCCGGGATCACCGCCTTGAGCTTGCGCCCCTTCCAGACGCCGCCGGCGAGCGCGAGCAGATCCTTGAACGGCGTACCGAGGCGGATCTCGTAGTTACCCGGTTTGTCGACGTGGCCCGAAATCGAGAAGATCTTCGGCCCGCCGGCGCCGGGGATGCCGAGGTTCTGGAACCACTCGGCACCGTTGCGTACGATGTACGGCGCCGAAGACAGCGTCTCGGTGTTGTTGATCGTGGTCGGCTTGCCGTACAGGCCAAAACTGGCCGGGAACGGCGGCTTGTAGCGCGGCTGGCCCTTCTTGCCCTCGAGCGATTCGAGCAGCGCGGTTTCCTCGCCGCAGATGTAGGCGCCGGCGCCGAGCGTCGGGTACAGGTCGAAGTCGATGCCCGAGCCCTTGATGTTTTTGCCGAGCAGCCCGGCAGCATAGGCCTCCCTCACCGCCTGCTCGAAATGCAGGTAGGGCTCGTCCATGAACTCGCCGCGCATGTAGTTGTAGCCGACGGTCGCGCCGATCGCAAAACCGGCGATCGCCATGCCTTCGACCAGCGCGTGCGGGTTGTAGCGCAACAGGTCGCGGTCCTTGCAGGTGCCCGGCTCGGATTCGTCCGAGTTGCAGACGATGTACTTCTGCCCCGGGGCCTTGCGCGGCATGAAACTCCACTTCAGCCCGGCCGGAAAGCCCGCGCCGCCGCGGCCGCGCAGGCCCGATGCCTTGACGAGGTCGATCACTTCGTCGGCCGACAGCTCGCCGCGCACGATCCGGTTCCAGGCTTCGTAGCCGCCGAGCCTGGTATAGGTCTCGAACGACCAGGGCTGCTCGTGGTCGAGCACCGAGTAGAGCATTCCGTTCAGGAAATTCTCGCTCATCGCGGGCTCACTCCAGGCTGTCCAGAATCTGATCGACCTTCTCGGGCGTCAGGTTCTCGTAGTAGACGTGGTTGACCTGCATCATCGGGGCGTACGAGCACGCGGCCAGGCACTCCTCTTCCTTCTTCAGGTAGAACTTGCCGTCCGGGGTACTCTCGCCGAGCCTGATGCCGAGCCTGTGCTCGAGGTGGGCGACGATCTCGTCCGAGCCGCGCAGCATGCACGAGATGTTGGTGCACACCGCGATGTGGTTGCGCCCGCAGGGCTTGAGTTCGTACATCGAGTAGAACGACGCGACTTCGTACACCGCGATCGCCGGCAGGCCGAGGTAGTCGGCCACGGCATCCATCAGCTCGGTGGTCAGGAAGCCCTGGTTCTCGTGCTGCACTTCGCGCAGCGCGGCGAGCACGGCGGACTGCTTGCGCTCGGCCGGGTACTTCGTCACCCAGCGGTCGATCTCTTCGCGGGCGTGGGCGGACAGCAGTTCGGATGTGTTCTGGCTCATCAGCGGTCGATCTCTCCGAAGACGATATCCTGGGTGCCGATGATGGCGACGACGTCGGCGAGCATGTGCCCCCTGGCCATCTCGTCGATGGCCGCCAGATGGGCGAAGCCGGGTGCGCGGACCTTGACTCGGTACGGCTTGTTGGCGCCGTCCGAAACCAGGTAGACGCCGAACTCGCCCTTCGGGTGTTCGACCGCAGCGTAGACTTCGCCTTCGGGTACACAGTAGCCCTCGGTGAACAGCTTGAAGTGATGGATCAGCGCCTCCATCGACTCCTTCATTTCTTCACGGCTAGGCGGCGCGACCTTGTGGTCGGCGGCGATCACCGGACCCGGGTTCGCGCGCAGCCACTTGACGCACTGGCGGATGATGCGGTTCGACTGGCGCATCTCTTCGATCCGCACCAGGTAGCGGTCGTAGCAGTCGCCGTTGGCGCCGACCGGGATGTCGAAGTCGAGGCGATCGTAGACTTCGTAGGGCTGCTTCTTGCGCAAGTCCCAGGCCACGCCCGAGCCGCGCAGCATCGGCCCCGAGAAGCCGAGCGCGAGTGCGCGCTCGGGCGATACCACGCCGATGCCGACAGTGCGCTGCTTCCAGATGCGGTTGTCGGTCAGCAGCGTCTCGTACTCGTCGATCCGCCCCGGGAAGGTTTCGGTGAAGGCTTCGATGAAGTCGAGCAGCGAACCCTGGCGGATCGCGTTCAGCGCGTCGACGTCCTTCTGCGAGCGGTACTTCGAAACCTCGTATTTCGGCATGGTGTCGGGCAGGTCGCGATAGACGCCGCCCGGACGGTAGTAGGTCGCGTGCATGCGTGCGCCCGAGACCGCCTCGTAGCAGTCCATCAAATCTTCGCGCTCGCGGAAGGCGTACAGGAACACCGTCATCGCGCCGATGTCGAGACCGTGCGCGCCGATCCACATCAAGTGGTTCAAGATGCGGGTGATCTCGTCGAACATCACGCGGATGTACTGCGCGCGCAGCGGCACCTCGACGCCGAGCAGCTTCTCGATGGCCAGCACGTAGCCGTGCTCGTTGCACATCATCGAGACGTAGTCGAGGCGGTCCATGTAGCCGATCGACTGGTTGAAGGGCTTGGACTCCGCGAGCTTCTCGGTGCCGCGGTGGAGCAGGCCGATGTGCGGATCGGCGCGCTGGATCACTTCGCCGTCCAGCTCCAGCACCAGGCGCAGCACGCCGTGCGCGGCCGGATGCTGCGGACCGAAGTTCAAAGTGTAGTTGCGGATCTCGGGCATCGCGAAGGGGCTCCCGGGCTCTCAGGATTCGGAGGCGTAGCGGTGGTCGTGGCGGATCACGCGCGGCACCAGCACACGCGGCTCGATCGACACCGGTTCGTAGACGACGCGGCCACGCTCGGCGTCGTAGCGCATCTCGACCTGGCCGATCAGCGGGAAGTCCTTGCGGAACGGGTGGCCGACGAAACCGTAGTCGGTGAGGAGGCGGCGCAAGTCCGGGTGCCCCTCGAACACGATGCCGTACAGGTCGAAGGCTTCACGCTCGTACCAGTCGGCACTCGCCCACAGCTCGACCACCGAGGGGATCACCGGCAGTTCGTCGTCGGGTGCGTACACGCGCACGCGCACGCGCCGGTTGCGCGCCACCGACAGCAGCTGGTACACGGCGGCGAAGCGGCGGGAACTCGCGACTGCGGCGACGGTCTCCGCTACGGCGTCGGCGGCGCGCCCGGGTGCGCGGGCGGTCACGCCACGGCCGAAACCCTTGGCGGTCGATTCGTCGGTGACCCATTCGGTGACACCGTACGCCGAATAGTCGACGCCGGCGATATCCATCAGCTGCTCGAAGGCGAACTCGTCGCGCAACGCGCGGAACACCTCGAGCGCGCGCTCGTCGGTGAGCTCGATCGTCAGCTGATCGCAACAGACGGTGTGACCAACGAGGGCATCGGCGAAGCGCGACTGCAGCGCTTCCCGGAGGCTTTCAACAGGCTCGGCCATGGCGGCAATCCCTTAGCGGGCAATCGTGTTGGTGCGCTTGATCTTGTTCTGCAGCTGGATGATGCCGTAGAGCAGCGCTTCGGCGGTCGGCGGGCAGCCGGGCACGTAGATGTCGACCGGGACGATGCGGTCGCAGCCGCGCACCACGGCGTACGAGTAGTGATAGTAGCCACCGCCGTTGGCGCACGAGCCCATCGAGATCACCCAACGCGGTTCGGCCATCTGGTCGTAGACCTTGCGCAGCGCCGGGGCCATCTTGTTGACCAGCGTCCCGGCGACGATCATCACGTCGGACTGGCGCGGGCTGGGGCGGAAGACGATGCCGAAGCGGTCGAGGTCGTAGCGCGCGGCGCCGGCGTGCATCATCTCGACTGCGCAACAGGCCAGCCCGAAGGTCATCGGCCACAGCGAACCGGTGCGGGCCCAGTTGATCAGCTTGTCGGCCGTGGTCGTGACCGCGCCCTTCTCGAGGATGCCTTCTATTCCCATTCCAGGGCTCCCTTCTTCCACTCGTAGATGAAGCCGATGACCAGGATGCCGAGGAAGACGGCCATGGTCACGAAGCCGAACACGCCGATCTCGTCGAGCACGACCGCCCACGGGAAAAGGAACGCGATCTCGAGATCGAAGATGATGAACAGGATGGCGATCAGGTAGTAGCGCACGTCGAACTTCATGCGCGAATCCTCGAAAGCCTCGAAGCCGCACTCGTAGGGGGAGAGCTTCTCGCTGTCGGGGTGGCGGGGGCCGAGCACGAAACCGACGACGATGGGACCGATCCCCACCAAGACGCCGATCACGATGAACACCAGGATGGGAAGATAGTTTTCCAGCATCAAAGCTATCCCTGTGCGCGAACTCTTGGAGGAAGTGAGGCTCGAACGTCGCGGCGGCGGCGATGCCCCGCCCAAAAGCGGGCGAAGTCTAGCGACCAAGTCCGTCCGAAGTCAAGGAAGCCCGGCAGTATCCGCTTTTGCATCAGAGACTTGTTCGCATTTACCTGAACCGGGTCATGGCCTCACCGTACCCGCAGGCAAAAAAAAAAGCACCCCGTTCGGGATGCTTGTCGTATGGTGCCGACGCCCGGACTCGAACCGGGACGGCGCTAGCCACTACCACCTCAAGATAGCGTGTCTACCAATTCCACCACGTCGGCAAAACTCTGACGGACTTCACTTCGCCTGCTCCGCCGGCAGGCTGGGCACGTCGGCCGGCCCCTTCGCGGCTTGCTCGACCTGCTGCACCGGGCGATCGACGACGCTGACCGGCGCGGCGCGGTTGCCGGCAAAATACGCCAGAACCAGGCTGGTGACGAAGAACGCGGTCGCCAGCGCTGCCGTCGTCCGGCTCAGGAACGAGGCCGAGCCGCGTGACCCGAACACCGTTGCCGAAGCGCCGCTGCCGAAGGCCGCACCCGCGTCGGCTCCCTTGCCGTGCTGGATCAGCACCAGGCCGATCAGCGCGATCGCGATCACGACATGCACGAACAACAGCACCGTATACATTCGTCACCCAACCCGATCAGGCCGCTGCCCGGCTGATCGCGAGGAACTCTGCCGCATCGAGCGACGCCCCGCCGACCAAGCCACCGTCGATATCCGCCATCGCGAACAGTTCGGCAGCGTTTGCGGCTTTCACGCTGCCACCATACACGATTTGCAGCGAATTTCCAATATTTGCATCGATCGCCGAGAATATTCCGCGCACATAGCGATGCACCTCTTGCGCCTGCTGCGGCGATGCCGTACGCCCGGTGCCGATCGCCCAGACCGGTTCGTAAGCGATCACCGCCCCGACAAAGGCGGCAATGCCGACCTGCCCGATCACGGCACGCACCTGGCGCGCGATCACGCGCTCGGCGATGCCCGTTTCACGCTCGTCGAGCGTCTCGCCGATGCACAGCACCGGCCGCAGCCCGGCGCGCCTCGCCGCCGCGAACTTGTCGGCCACCACCGCGTCGCTTTCGCCATGCAGCGCACGGCGCTCGGAATGTCCGACCAGCACGAAGCTGCAGCCGACATCGGCGAGCATGCCCCCCGACACTTCGCCGGTGTACGCCCCTGCGTCGCGCAGCGACAAGTCTTGCGCCCCCACCGCGACCCCCTCCGCCGTCAGCCGCGCCGCAGCTTCAGCCAGGTAGGGGAACGGCGGCACCAGCACCAGCTCGGGTCCGCCCTCGTCCGTCGCCGCCGACCCGACGGTTTCGCACCAGCCCCGGATCGAGGCGAGCGAGCCGTTCATCTTCCAGTTGCCAGCGACAAGCTTCCGGCGCATGTCCTACCTCCGCAAGAGGCCGCGCATCTTAAACGCGCCCTTGGTGGAAGACAAGCCTTGCACGCAAGCTTCAGGCCGCTGCCGTCGCGACGACCTCGGCGATCCCGTGCGCGAGCGCCTGCACCTGGGCGCGGTCGACGCCCTCGACCATCACGCGCACGACCGGCTCGGTGCCCGAGGGACGCAGCAGCACGCGGCCGTGCTCAGCGAGTTCGGTTTCGGCCTGACGCACGGCATCGCGCACCGGCGGACAGGCGAGCCAGTCGAGCTTGTGCGCCACCGGCACGTTGACCATCACCTGCGGGAATTTGCTCATTCCGGCCGCGAGCTCGTGCAACTGGCAGCCGCGCGCCAACATCGCCGCCAGCACTTGCAGCGCCGAGACGATGCCGTCACCGGTCGTGGTCCGGTCGAGGCAGATCAGGTGTCCCGAGCTCTCGCCACCCAGGCTCAAGCCCTTGCCGAGCAGTTGCTCCATCACGTAGCGGTCGCCGACCTTGGCACGGTGCAGTGCGATGCCGCGCTCGCGCAGCGCGAGTTCGAGCCCGAGGTTGCTCATCAGCGTGCCGACCACGCCGGCGAGCGACGCCCCCATGCGGCGGCGGTCTTCGGCGATGATGAACAGCAGTTCGTCGCCGTCGAGCACTTCGCCGTGGCGGTCGATCATGAGCACACGGTCGCCGTCGCCGTCGAAGGCGATGCCGAGGTCCGCTCCCTGCGCCACCACCGCTTTCTGCAGCGCCGCCGGCCGGGTCGAGCCGCAGTCGCGGTTGATGTTGAGCCCATCGGGCTGCACCGCCAGCGCGACCACCTCGGCGCCGAGTTCGGCGAACACGTTCGGTGCGATGTGGTAGGTGGCGCCGTTGGCGCAGTCGACGGCGATCTTCAGCCCCGACAGGTCGAGCGACAGCGGCACCGTGCTCTTGCAGAACTCGATGTAACGGCCGGCCGCATCGACGATGCGCTCGGCCCTGCCGAGCCTGTCCGGGCCGACCGTCGCCATCGGCCGCTCGAGCGCGGCTTCGATCGCGGCCTCGATCTCGTCGGACAGCTTCATGCCGTCGCCGCCGAAGAACTTGATGCCGTTGTCGGGATACGGGTTGTGCGACGCGCTGATCACGATGCCGGCGCTCGCGCGCAGCGTGCGCGTCAGGTAAGCGATGCCGGGCGTCGGCATCGGCCCGAGCAGCGCGATGTCGACGCCGGCGGCCGACAGCCCGGCTTCGAGCGCGGATTCGAACATGTAACCCGAGATGCGCGTATCCTTGCCGATCAGCACCTTGCGCTGGCCGCTGCCGGCAAGCACGGTGCCCGCCGCCCAGCCGAGCTTGAGCACGAAATCGGCGGTGATCGGCGCCTCGCCGACCCGGCCGCGGATGCCATCGGTCCCGAAATAACGCTTGTCCACGAATACCCCCTCTGCGCCCGCGCTGTCCCTGCGGACGGCCGTCAAATGTTCAGTGCGCGGCTTCGACCGCGTCGAGGATCTGCAGCGCCTGCACGGTTTCCGCGACGTCGTGCACGCGCACGATCCTGGCACCGCGCTCGGCGGCGAGCAGCGCCGCAGCGACGCTGCCGACCATGCGCTCGTCGACCGGCCGATCGAGCACCGCGCCGATCATGGCCTTGCGCGACACGCCGATCAGCAGCGGCACTCCGAGCGTCGCGAAGGCGTCGAGGTGCTTCAGCAGACTCAGGTTGTGCGCCAGCGTCTTGCCGAAACCGAAACCGGGATCGATCAACAGCCGCTCGCGCGCGATGCCGGCAGCTTCGCAGGCCGCGATCCGCGCTGCGAGGAAATCGCGCACCTCGGCGACCACGTCGCCGTAGTGCGGATCGAGCTGCATCGTGCGCGGCGCGCCCTGCATGTGCATCAGGCACACCGCCGCCCCGCTCGTCGCGACCGCGGCCAGCGCCTCCGGCTCTTGCAGCGCGCAGATGTCGTTGACCAGCCCGGCGCCGGCGGCGAGCGCGCGGCGCATCAGCTCGGGCTTGCGCGTGTCGACCGAAATCGGCACCGGCAGCGCGGGCGCCAGCCGCTCGAGCAGCGGCAGCACGCGCCGCGACTCTTCGTCCAGCGCCACCTCGGCAGCCCCCGGGCGGGTCGACTCGCCGCCGATGTCGACCAGCGCCGCGCCAGCTTCGACCATCGCCCAGGCGCGTTCGAGCGCCAGCTCCGGATCGAGCCAGCGGCCGCCGTCGGAAAAAGAATCGGGGGTCACGTTGAGGACCCCCATCACGCGGGGCCTGGACAAGTCCAGGCCCCTGTCGGCACAGCGCAGCATCATGCGAATGCGCGGCCTCAGTGCTGCTGTGCGGGGCCGCCGATCGCGCCGCTCTGGCCGCCGTTCGACGCCGCCGGCGTGCCGGCGGCCGGCGGCTCTTCCGAACCGGCATCCGCCGGCGGGCGCGGCTCGCGGCCGGCCATGATGTCGTCGATCTGGTCGGAGTCGATCGTCTCGTACTTGATCAGCGCATCGGCCATCGCGTGCAGCCTGTCCATGTGCTCGCGCAAGATCTGCTCCGAGCGCAGGTAGTTGCGATCGATCACCGAGCGGATCTCTTCGTCGATCACGTGCGCGGTCTCGTCCGACACGCTCTTGTGGCGCGTCACCGAACGGCCGAGAAACACTTCGCCGTCGTCCTCGCTGTAGGTCAACGGGCCGAGCCGCTCCGACAGCCCCCACTTGGTGACCATGCTGCGGGCGATGTCGGTGGCGCGCTCGATGTCGTTCGATGCGCCGGTGGTCACCATCTCGGGACCGAAGATCAGCGCCTCGGCGATGCGCCCGCCGAACAGGCTCGAGATCTGGCTCTCGAGGCGCTGCTTCGAGTAGCTGTAGCGGTCTTGCTCGGGCAGGAACATCGTCACGCCGAGCGCGCGACCGCGCGGGATGATGCTGACCTTGTAGACCGGGTCGTGATCCGGCACCAGGCGGCCGACGATCGCATGCCCCGCCTCGTGGTACGCGGTCAGCTTTTTCTCCGACTCGCTCATCACCATGGACTTACGCTCGGCACCCATCATGATCTTGTCCTTGGCCTTCTCGAACTCTTCCATGCCCACCTCGCGCTTGTTGGCACGCGCGGCAAACAGGGCGGCTTCGTTGACCAGGTTAGCGAGATCGGCTCCGGAGAAGCCCGGGGTGCCGCGCGCGATCAGCACCGGCTTGACGTCGCCGGCCAGCGGCACCTTGCGCATGTGCACCTTCAGGATCTGTTCGCGGCCGCGCACGTCGGGCAGCGGCACCACCACCTGGCGGTCGAAGCGGCCCGGGCGCAGCAGCGCCGGGTCGAGCACGTCAGGACGGTTGGTCGCGGCGATGACGATGATGCCTTCGTTGCCTTCGAAGCCGTCCATCTCGACCAGCAGCTGGTTCAGCGTCTGCTCGCGTTCGTCGTGCCCGCCGCCCAGGCCGGCACCGCGGTGACGGCCGACCGCGTCGATCTCGTCGATGAAGATGATGCACGGCGCGTGCTTCTTGGCCTGTTCGAACATGTCGCGCACGCGCGAGGCGCCGACGCCGACGAACATCTCGACAAAGTCCGAGCCCGAGATGCTGAAGAACGGCACCTTGGCCTCACCGGCGATCGCCTTGGCGAGCAGGGTCTTGCCGGTGCCCGGCGAACCGACCATCAGCACACCGCGCGGGATCTTGCCGCCGAGGCGCTGGAACTTACCCGGGTCGCGCAGGAACTCGACCAGCTCGGCGACCTCGGCCTTGGCCTCGTCGACGCCGGCGACATCGGCGAAAGTCACCTTGATCTGGTCCTCGCTCATCATCCGCGCCCGCGACTTGCCGAAGCTCATCGCGCCGCGCCCGCCGGCGCCGCCCTGCATCTGCCGGATGAAGAACACCCAGACGCCGATCAGCAGCAGCATCGGGAACCAGCTGATGAAGATCTGCATCAGCAGCGACTGCTGCTCGGGCGCGCGCCCCTCGATGTCGACGCCGTTGTCGAGCAGCGTGCCGATCATGGCCTTGTTGTCCGTTTCCGGGCTGTAGCTCATGAACTTCTCGCCGCCCTGGGTGCGCCCCTGGATCGAGCGCCCGTCGATCAGCACGTGGGCGACGCGCCCCTGCTTGACCTCGTCGAGGAACTGCGAGTAACTCATCTGCTGCGAGGGTGCCGTGCGCGGCCCGAAGCTGTTGAAAACAGACATCAGGACCACGGCGATCACGACCCACAGCAGGATGTTCTTGACCATGTCGTTCAAAGCACGCACCTCGCAGTGCCGTAAGATGCCGCCCGACGAACCGATTTCGGGCGCTGAATCGTGAGGTTGGACCTTACTACAGGCGATAGTTCCTGGCCAGAAGGTACATTTCGGCGCTGCGCCCGCGCGAAGCCCTGGGCTTGCGCGAAGCGACCGAGCCGAACGCGGCGCGCAACTCGCGCAGCAGCGCATCGAAGCCCTCGCCCTGGAACACCTTCATCAGCAGATCGCCTCCCGGGCGCAGGTTCTGGCGCGCGAACGCGAGCGCCAGCTCGGCCAGGTACATCGCCCGCGGCTGGTCCACAGCCCGCATCCCGCTGGTATTGGGGGCCATGTCGGAAATCACAAGATCCACCCGTCGACCGTCGAGCACGCGCACGAGTTCGGCGAGCACGGCCTCCTCGCGGAAATCACCCTCGATGACCTCGACGCCGGGCAGGCCGTCCATCGGCAGGATGTCGAGCGCGATCACGCGGCCGCGCTCGCCGACCATCTTCGCGGCGTACTGCGACCAGCCGCCGGGCGCGGCGCCGAGATCGACCACCGTCATGCCGGGGCGCAGGATGCGGTCCTTCTCCTGGATCTCACTCAGCTTGTAGACGGCGCGCGAGCGCCAGCCCTCGGTCTGGGCGCGCTTGACGAACTCGTCGGCAAAATGCTCCTTGAGCCAGCGCGAGCTGCTCTTACTCCTCGCCATCGCGCTTCTCCTCGAGCCGACGCCGCAGTACGCGACGGGTACGCACGATCAACCACACCATGCCGAGCACGCCGTAGCCCGCGAGCAGCAGCAGCTGCGTGCCGGCATCCGCGACGAGGCGCCCGACCACGAGCAGCAGGATCACGCCGACCAGCAGGATCACGCCGAGCTCGAACTTGACGCCGTTCAAGGGGCTCGGCGCCACCGACAGCGAGCGCCGTGCTACACTGCGCCCCTTTTCCCCACCGTCACGCATGCCTTTCCACCGATGCTCAAAGATCACCAGAAGCGCCACCTGAAGTCGCTCGCCCACCCGCTGAAGCCGGTCGTCATCATCGGCGCCAGCGGCTTCACCGACGCGGTGCTGAACGAAATCGACATCGCCCTGAATCACCACGAGCTGATCAAGATCCGGGTCAACGCCGGAGACCGCGAGGCACGCGGCGAGCTGATCGCGCAGATCTGCGAGCGCGCGCAGGCCGAGCTGATCCAGCGCATCGGCCACGTCGCGACGGTGTTCCGCCGCAACCCGCAGAAGCCGCGCATCGCGCTGCCCTGAGCGCCCCGCGGCGCCCGAGCACCTGGGCCGGGACACGAGCCGCGCGCAAGGTGGTGGACGACATCCGTACACTGGCGTCCGGCAGAACGGCGCTCTCGAAGCGCCATGTGATGGTGCGGGAGACGGGACTCGAACCCGTAAGCCATGCGGCGAGGGTTTTTAAGACCCTTGCGTTTACCGATTCCGCCACTCCCGCGTCACGACAGCCGCAAGCTCAGCCCCACCCGAGCGGATGCACTGGCGCCCGCGATCCGAAGCCCGCGAGTCTACCGATCGAAATCCCCCCTGGGCAACCGCGGGCACCGCACCCGACCGCGGCAGAAGTCCGCGAGACAACGAAAAAACCCCGGCTGCGCTGGCCGTTCGAGGCTACCGCACCCAGGGGTCGAAAACACGCACGAAACCAAATGGAGGCTAGGGTCGGAATCGAACCGGCGTCCACGGCTTTGCAGGCCGCTGCATGACCACTCTGCCACCTAGCCTTCGGCAATCAGGTAAGGGCTGCATTGCCATTACCGACTGATCCGAAAATCAAAAGGCCCCGAAGGAATCGAGGCCTCTGATCGAGAACTGGAGCGGGAAACGAGACTCGAACTCGCGACCCTAACCTTGGCAAGGTTATGCTCTACCAACTGAGCTATTCCCGCTGCGATGGGGCGGCATTATACAGTCGCATCGAAACCCGTCAAGCGTCGTTTCGACTTTAATTTTCCAGGCTTGCCGAACGCCGTCTCAGGGGTTCAGTGGCACCAGCAGCACCGGTACCGGCGACTTGATCGTGACCTTGTGCGCGACCGAACCGAGCAGCATTTCTCCGAGCGCGCTATGACCGTGCGAGCCGAGCACGATCAGTTCGGCACCAAGGCGCTTGGCCTCGGCGAGGATCACCGCGGTCGGGTCGCCCTCGATCACCTGCACCCCGCCCACGAGCGGGCGCGCATCGAGCCCCGGATTCTCGTCGGCAAAGCGCTCGAAACCCTCGTCGATGCGAGTCTGGATCTGCTTCAGGTTCTCTTGCCGTGCCTGTTCGTACAGTTGCGCCGGGACGTAGCTCTCGATCATCGGCGGGATGTAGTCGCCGCCCTTCATCGGGTCTCTGGACACCACCGAGACGATGTGCATCTTCGCACCGAACCGCTGGGCGATGCCCACAGCGTGCTTCAGCGCCTCGCGGCTGTGCGGCCCCAGATCCGTGGCGTAGAGGATGGTGCGGATGACGTAGCTCATCGGTGGCTCCCGGGCTCGGCTGGAATGTTTCCAGATTAGGAAACAACTCCGCGCGCCGCCATGATGCGCGTCAGGGCGACGCGTCAGTGACCCGGTGCAGGGCTGTGCGCCCCGCATCGGCTGGATCGCGTCAGCCCTCGGGATACGCTTACGGCCGCCCGGCTTCGCTCGAGCGCAGGCGCTTGGCGATGCGGTCGAGCACACCGTTGACGAAACGGTGGCCCTGCTCGGCACCGAAGCGCTTGGCGAGCTCGATCGCTTCGTTGATCGCGACGCGGTAGGGCACATCGGCGGCGTGCACGCTGAGCTCGTGGACGCCGATCCACAGAATCGCGCGCTCGATCGGGTCGAGCTCGGCCAGCGGCCGGTCGAGGCAGGGCTCGAGCGTGGCGTTCAACGTCTCGAGCGTGGCCGGGATCTGCCGCACCAGCTCGCGGAAATAATCGACATCGGCGTCGAGGATGCCGCGGTCGGACAGCGCCACGTCGGCGACCAGCGCCGTCAGCCGCGCCTCGTCGAACACCGCGACCGCAGGGTCGAGGTAGTTGCGCCGCGCCGCGGCTTCGAGCCAGGCGAGCTCGTTGCCCGAGGCGCCGCGCGCGTCGAGCTCGGCGTGCAGCTGGCGCAGGTAGCGCTTGAACGCCGCCTCGCGGATCACGCGTACGATGTCGGTGCTCAGCAGCGCATCGTGCGCCTCGCGCAGCGGCGACTCCTGCTGCAGCCGGGTCTTCAGCTCGCGCGCGGCGACCGCACCCTGGCGGTGCAGCTGCAGCTGCTCGTGCTCGAGCGCGCTCTTCAGCCACTCGCGCTGCTGCGCGCCGCAGCCTTCGGGCGCCTCGCCCTGGCGCACCAGCTGCGCCAGCACGAGCAGCTTCAGCGCCTCGACCAGCGTGCGGCTGTCGAGCTGCAAGCCGTCGAACAGCCGCTCGAGCCCGGCCTCGAGCACACTCTTCAGCCACTTGATCCGGTCTTCGGCCAGCGCCGGTGCGGCATCGAAACCACCGAGCATCTGCGCCAGCGCCTGCGCCTCGTGCACGGTGCGCAGCAGCGCGCGGTCGGCGATGAACTGCGCCTCGACCCCGGCGACATCCTGCCCGGTCTTCTGCCACTGGTACAGGGCCTGCATCGCGTAGCGGCGCGCCCAGCTGCGACCGCGGTTCGCACTCTTGCCGCGCATGGCCTCAAGCTTCCAGCGTGCGCAGCAAGCTGACCATCTCGAGCACCGACAGCGCCGCCTCGGCCCCCTTGTTGCCGGCCTTGGTGCCGGCGCGCTCGATGGCCTGCTCGATCGAGTCGACGGTCAAGACGCCGAAGCCGACCGGCAGCCCGTGCTCGAGCGCGACCTTGCCCAGCCCCTTGGCGCACTCGCCGGCGACGAAATCGAAGTGCGGGGTCGAGCCGCGGATCACCGCGCCGAGCGCGACGATGCCGTCGTAGCGTTCGCTGGCCGCGGCGCGCTGCACCGCGAGCGGGATCTCGAAGGCGCCGGGGACGTTGATCAGCTCGATGCGCGCGGCGTCGATGCCGTGGCGCACCAGCACGTCGATCGCGCCCGCGACCAGGCTGTCGACGATGAAGTTGTTGAAGCGCCCGGCGACGATCGCAAAGCGCGCGTCGGGGGCCTTGAAGTCCCCCGAATAAGTCTTGACGTTGTGCATGGTGAGGCTCTCGTTGAAACGCGCGGGCTGCCTGCGGCGGCCCGGTGGAACTCAGGGGTTGACGTGCTCGACCACTTCGAGGTCGAAGCCGGACAGGCCCGAGAGCCGGCGCGGCGTGCCGAGCACGCGCATGCGGCGCACGCCGATGTCGAGCAGGATCTGCGCGCCGATGCCGTAGGTGCGCAGCTCGGCGGCCGGGTCGGGCTGCACCCGCGGCGGCTCGACGCCCAGCGCGTGGTACTGGCGAATGCGCCGTACCAGCTCCCTGGGGTCGTCCTGGTCGCCGAGCACGATCAGCACCCCCGCCGGCGCTGCGGCGATGCGCGCCAGCGCCTCGTGCAACGGCCAGGTGCGCTCGCCGAGCTTCGCACCGAACAGGTCGCCGAGCGTGTTCGGCAAGTGCACGCGCACCAGCGTGGCGGCATCGGCGTCGATCTCGCCGCGCACCAGTGCGAAGTGCAGCCTGCGCTCGACGATGTCCTGGTACACGTACAGGCGGAACTCGCCGTGCTCGGTCGGCAGCTGGCACTCGGCGACGCGCTCGACGGTCGGCTCGTTCGCCATCCGGTAACGGATCAGGTCGGCGATGGTGCCGATCTTCAGCCCGTGCTCGGCGGCGAACACTTCGAGGTCCGGCCGGCGCGCCATCGAACCGTCGTCCTTGAGGATTTCGCAGATCACCGCCGCCGGTTCGAGCCCGGCCAGTCGCGCCAGATCGCAGCCGGCCTCGGTGTGGCCGGCGCGCACCAGCACGCCGCCGGGCTGCGCCATCAGCGGGAAGATGTGGCCGGGCTGCACCAGGTCTTCGGCCTTCGCATCGGGCGCGACCGCGGTACGCACCGTGTGTGCGCGGTCGTAGGCCGAGATGCCGGTGGTCACGCCTTCGGCAGCCTCGATCGACACGGTGAAGTTGGTCGCGAACGGCGTGCCGTTGTCGCTGACCATCAGCGGCAGGCGCAGCTGGCGGCAGCGCTCGCGCGTCAGCGTCAGACAGATCAGCCCGCGGCCGTGACGCGCCATGAAATTGATGTCTTCGGGGCGGACCTGTGAGGCGGCCATCAGCAGGTCGCCTTCGTTCTCGCGGTCTTCGTCGTCCATAATGACGACCATCCGCCCCTGGCGCAGATCCTCGAGAATTTCTTCGGTGGTATTGAGCGGCATGGTGATCGGCTCGTGGGTTCGGCGGCTCGCAGATGCAAGCGCGGCTATCAGGTCGGGCGCAGCACGAGCCGCAGATCGCGGCCCACGTGACGCACGTCGATGAATTCGAGGGCCAGGTGCTGGTCCATGCGCTCGAGTCCCGGCAGCCGGAACAGCCCGCGCGCGGCGTCGCCGAGCAGCAGCGGCGCGAGATACAGCACCAGCTCGTCGGCCAGTCCCGCTCGCAGCAGCGCACCAGCCAGGACGGCGCCGCACTCGACGTGCACCTCGTTGCATTCGCGCCGCGCGAGCTCGGCAGCGACCGCGGCGAGGTCCAACCCCGCAGCATTCGCCGGCACGCGGACGACGTCGGCGCCGACCTCGCGCAGCGGACCGTGCGCGGCTTCGTCGGCGGCGGTGAACACCAGCGTCGTGCCCGGCAGACCGAGCAGGCGCGCCGAGAGCGGCGTGCGCAGCCGGGTGTCGAGGATCGCGCGCAGCGGCTGGCGCCAGGCCTCGCCCAGGCGCACGTTCAGGCTCGGGTCGTCGGCGAGCACGGTGCCGACGCCGCTCAGCACCGCGCAGGCACGCGCGCGCAGGCGCTGCACGTCTTCACGGGCGGCATCGCCGCTGATCCACCGGCTCTCGCCCGAAGCCAGCGCGGTGCGCCCGTCGAGGCTCGCGGCGAGCTTGATCCGGAACCAGGGCCGACCGCGCTCCATCCGCACGATGAAACCCGGATTCAGCGCACGCGCTTCGGCCTCGAGCACGCCGCAGGCGACCGTGATGCCGGCCTGCGCGAGGTGCGCCAACCCGCGGCCGGCGACCCTGGGGTTCGGATCCTGCATCGCCGCGACCACGTGCGCGAGGCCGGCGCGCACCAGCGCCTCGCAGCACGGCGGCGTGCGGCCGTGGTGCGAGCAGGGCTCGAGCGTGACGTAGGCGGTGGCGCCGCGCGCGGCTTCGCCGGCGGCGCGCAGCGCGTTGACTTCGGCGTGTCCTTCGCCGGCGCGCACGTGCCAGCCTTCGCCGAGCACGCGGCCATCGGGTGCGACGATCACGCAGCCGACGCGCGGATTCGGCGACGTGGTCCACAGCCCGCGCGCCGCGAGCTCGAGCGCACGCGCCATGTGGCGGTGATCGTCAGCGCTCGCCGGGCTCATCGGTGCCGCTCGGCGCCTGCAGGCGCTCGATCTCTTCGCGGAAGGCGTTGACGTCTTCGAAGCTGCGGTAGACCGAGGCGAAGCGCACGTACGCGACCGGGTCGAGCGTGCGCAGCTCGTCCATCATCCACTCGCCGAGCTGGCGCGACGCGACTTCGCTCTCGCCGAGCAAGCGCACGCGCTTGAACAGCCGCGCGAGCGCCTCCTCGATGCGGTTGGCGTCGACCGGGCGCTTCTCGAGCGCACGCAGCATGCCGGCGCGCAGCTTGCCTTCGTTGAAGGCTTCGCGCCGGCCGTCACGCTTGACCACCCGCGGCATCACCAGTTCGGCGGCCTCGAAGGTGGTGAAGCGCGCGCTGCAGCTGAGGCATTCGCGCCGCCGCCGCACCCGGTCGCCTTCGGGTGACAGGCGCGAATCGACGACCTTGGTGTCGACGGCGCCGCAGAACGGACAGTGCATCGGCGCCGCTATCAGCCGTACACCGGGAAGCGCGCACACAGCGCGAGCACCTGTTCGCGCACGCGGGCGTTGAGCGCCG
>JBDHRG010000050.1:0-20990 GCA_039807445.1 Candidatus Competibacteraceae bacterium | reverse complement strand
GGCCGCGTCGAGCAGCGCGTGCCGATGACGCGCCTGCGCGCGCGTATCGCCGAGCGCCTGCTCGAAGCCAAGAACACCACCGCGATGTTGACCACGTTCAACGAGATCAACATGAAGCCGGTGATGGATTTGCGCGCCAAGTACAAGGACGTGTTCGAGAAGACCCACGGCGTGCGCCTGGGCTTCATGTCGTTCTTCGTCAAGGCGGTGGTCGAGGCGCTGAAGAAGTACCCGGCGGTCAACGCCTCGATCGACGGCAACGACATCGTCTACCATGGCTACTTCGACATCGGCATCGCAGTCAGCTCGCCGCGCGGCCTGGTGGTGCCGATCCTGCGCGGCGCCGACCAGATGAGCCTCGCCGACATCGAGAAGGCGATCGGCGACTTCGGCAAGCGTGCCAAGGACGGCACGCTGACCGTCGAAGACATGACCGGCGGCACCTTCACGATCACCAACGGCGGCGTGTTCGGCTCGCTGCTGTCGACGCCGATTCTGAACCCGCCGCAGAGCGGCATCCTCGGCATGCACAAGACCCAGGACCGCCCGGTGGCCGAGAACGGCCAGGTGGTGATCCGGCCGATGATGTACGTCGCGCACTCCTACGACCACCGCATCATCGACGGCCGCGAAGCGGTCGGCTTCCTCGTCACCGTCAAGGAGATGATCGAGGACCCGGCGCGGCTGCTGCTGAACGTCTGAGGGCGCGCTGGCGCGCGCCGGTCAGGGGTGAGAGGTGAGGGGTGAGGGGTGAAGGTGTCAAGACTCCTCGTGCCTTTCCTCCTCACACCTCACTCCTCACACCTCACGAACAAAAAGGGAAACAACCATGGCCAAGACTTACGACGTCGTCGTCATCGGCGGCGGCCCCGCGGGTTACGTCGCCGCGATCCGCTGCGCGCAGCTCGGCCTCGAGACCGCGGTGGTCGAGAAGTGGATCAACGCCGAGGGCAAGCCCGCGCTCGGCGGCACCTGCCTCAACGTCGGCTGCATCCCGTCGAAGACCCTGCTCGAGTCCTCGGAGAAGTACCACCAGGCGAGCCACGAACTCGGCCACCACGGCATCCAGGTCGGCACGCTCAAGCTCGACATCGGCCAGATGCAGGCGCGCAAGGCCGAGATCGTCGCCCAGCTGACCGGCGGCATCGCCCAGCTGTTCAAGGCCAACAAGATCGACTGGCTGCAGGGCCACGGCAAGCTGCTGCCCGAGCGCCAGGTCGAGATCACCGGCCACGACGGCGCCGTCGAGATCGTCGAAGCCGACAACGTCATCCTCGCCACCGGCTCGCGTCCGATCGACATCCCGGCCGCACCCAAGGACGACGAGCTGATCGTCGACTCCACCGGGGGCCTGAACTTCAAGGAGGCGCCCAAGCGCCTCGGCGTGATCGGTGCCGGCGTCATCGGCCTCGAGCTTGGGAGCGTCTGGAAGCGCCTCGGCTCGGAGGTCGTCGTGCTCGAGGCGGTCGAAGACTTCCTCGCTGCCGCCGACCAGCAGATCGCCAAGGATGCGCTGCGCCAGTTCAAGAAGCAGGGGCTCGACATCCGCCTCGGCGCGCGCGTCACCGGCACCACCAAGACCAGGAAGGCGGTCAAGGTCGCCTACCAGGACAAGGACGGCAGTCACGAGCTCGAGGTCGACAAGCTCCTGGTCTGCGTCGGCCGCCGCCCGAACACCGATGCCATCGCCGACCCGGCCACCGAGCTGTTGTTCGACGAGCGCGGCTACGTTCACGCCGACGACGAGTGCCGCACCAACATCCCCGGCGTCTGGGCGATCGGCGACCTGGTGCGCGGACCGATGCTGGCGCACAAGGGCTCGGAAGAGGGCGTGATGGTCGCCGAGCTGATCGCCGGCCAGTCCGGCCACATCAACTACGACACCATCCCCTGGGTGATCTACACCCATCCGGAAATCGCCTGGGTCGGCAAGACCGAGCAGACGCTGAAGGCCGAGGGCGTGCCGTACAAGGCCGGCAGCTTCCCGTTCGCCGCCAACGGCCGCGCCAAGGCGATGGATGCCGCCGCGGGGCTGGTCAAGATCCTCGCCCACGCCGACACCGACCGCATCCTCGGCGTGCACATCGTCGGCCCGATGGCCTCGGAGCTGCTGCAGGAAGCGGTGCTGGCGATGGAATTTTCGGCCAGCAGCGAAGACCTGTGTCGCACCATCCACGCCCACCCGACGCTGGCCGAGGCGCTGCACGAAGCTGCGCTGTCGGTGCACGGGCGCGCGCTGCACAAGGCCAACTGACGACCGCCCCCAGCCCTGCGTACCGAGCCCCGCCCGTGCGGGGCTTTTCTTGTGCGCGATGGCGGACGGTTGTAGCGCGCATGCGCCGCTTGGCAGAATCCGGGGCATCGAGCGCGCCGGCAACGGCGGACCGCAGGCACTCCGAGGACATGAGCATGGCGGACAGCAGCAAGGCGGTGGCGGTGGTCACGGGCGCCAACCGGGGTCTGGGGCTGGAGACGGCGCGGCAGTTGGCGCACGCCGGCATCCGCGTGGTGATGAGCAGCCGCTCGGCCGACTCGGGCGAAGCCGCCTGCGAGCGCCTGGCCCTGGAGGGGCTCGACGTGCTGTACCACCCGCTCGACGTGACCTCCGAGGCGGCGATCGCCGTGCTCGGCGAATTCGTGCGCAGCCGCTACGGGCGCATCGACATCCTGGTCAACAACGCCGGCGTGCTGCTCGACGGCCACGGCCTCGAAGACACCGTCGGCAGCAGCGTGTTCGCCGCCAGCCTCGAGACGCTGCGCACGACCATGGAAACCAACGTCTACGGCCCGCTGGCGCTGGCGCAAGAGCTGGTGCCGCTGATGCGCAGCCGCGGCTACGGGCGCATCGTCAACGTCTCGAGCGGCATGGGCCAGCTCGCCGAGATGGGCGGCCACTGGCCGGCGT
Source organism: Candidatus Competibacteraceae bacterium (assembly GCA_039807445.1). Lineage (GTDB taxonomy): Bacteria > Pseudomonadota > Gammaproteobacteria > Competibacterales > Competibacteraceae > JBDHRG01. The sequence continues at coordinate 18,085 of JBDHRG010000050.1, read as the reverse complement.
ACCGGATCTCGAAGGCGGCGCTGAACGCGCTGACGCGTATCCTCGCCGCCGAGACCGCCGGCCACGGCATCCTGGTCAACGCGGTAAGCCCCGGCTGGGTGCGCACCGATATGGGCGGCCCCGAAGCCGAGCGCAGTGTCGAAGACGCTGCGGCCGGCGTCGTCTGGGCCGCAACTCTGCCCAGCGACGGCCCCAGCGGCGGCTTCTTCCGCGACGGCCAGCCGCTGCCATGGTAATCCTGCTGAACGGGCGTCGCGTACGCTTGCCAGCGTGCATTGATCGTACGGGTCTGCGGGCATAGTTTCCGGCGCTTTCAGCGCGGCCCTCTCCGCGCCCATACCGCCCCGGAATGCCCCGTGCGACGCCAAGACCTCCTCGCCCTCGGCTTCATGACCTTCGCGCTGCTCCTCGGCGCGGGCAACATCATCTTCCCGCCGATGGTCGGCCAGCAGGCGGGCGAACACCTGTATGGACGCTCCTGCTGCAGCGCAGTATGATCCGACGGTTATTCGGCCACCTTATGTCCTTGAATCATGAGCGCGATCGATCCGGCTTCTCCCTGCATCGGCATCTGCCAGATGGATGGCGGCATCGGGCTCTGCGCCGGCTGCTTCCGCACGCTCGAGGAGATCGAGCAGTGGTGGGACTACGGCCCCGAGCAGAAGCGCACCGTGCTGATGCTGACCGAGGAACGCCAGGAGCGCATCCTCGACGGCACCGCCTTCGACTGAGGGTCCGGCCATGCCGCTGTCGCCCCCGGCACCGCGCAAGCACCTGCACACGCGCCAGGTCGAGTGCTTCGGCTACGAGCGCGACGACGGGCTGTGGGACATCGAAGGCCACATGACCGACGTCAAGACCTACGGCTTCGACAACCACGACCGCGGCGGGCGCATCGAGGCCGGCGAGCCGGTGCACGGCATGTGGATCCGGCTGACGATCGACACCGGGATGCGCATCCACGCCGCCGAGGCGTGCACCGATTACTCGCCGTTCGCGATCTGCCCCGAGGCCGCAGCGGCTTACCGGCAACTGGCGGGTCTGCGCATAGGCCCGGGCTGGAACCGCAAGCTCAAGGAACTGTTCGGCGGCGTGCGCGGCTGCACCCACCTGAGCGAGCTGCTCGGCCCGATGGCAACCACCGCCTACCAGACGCTGTTCAAGGCGCGCGAGGAGGCCAGCCGCAACGCCCCGGCGAGCGCCGAGCCGCCGCGCATCCTGAACAGCTGCCACGCCTTCGACGAGCGCGGCGCCGTGGTCGCGCGGCTGTTCCCGGCCTTCCACCGCCCGAAGACCGAGACCGGCAAGGCCGGCTGAGCCGCAGGTGGGCAGCGAACTGCCCACCTGCGGCTCAGCGGTGGACCGGTGGTCGAGCGGACGCCCTCACTTCGACAGGTCGACCCCGTAGAAGGTGTTGCGGCCGAACGGGCTCATCTTGAAGTTCTGGACTTCCTTGCGCAGCGGCTCGTAGCTGATCGAGTGCGCGATCGTGATCCACGGCGCCTGCTCCTTGAACACGACCTGCGCCTGCTGGTACAGCTTGGTGCGCTCGGCCTTGTCGGCGACGCGCTTGGCCTTCTGGATCAGCTCGTCGAAGGGCGCGTAGCACCACTTGGCGTAGTTGCTGCCGGCGACCGCATCGCAGGACAGCAGCGTGCCGAGGAAGTTGTCCGGGTCGCCGTTGTCGCCGGTCCAGCCCATCAGCGCGGTCTGGTGCTCGCCGGCCTTCAGGCGCTTGAGGTACTCGCCCCACTCGTACGACACCACCTTGGCCTTGACGCCGACCTTGGCCCAGTCGGCCTGGATCATCTCGGCCATGCGCCGGGCGTTGGGGTTGTACGGGCGCTGCACCGGCATCGCCCACAGGTCGGTCTCGAAGCCGCCGGCCAGCCCGGCCTCCTTCAGCAGCGCCTTGGCCTGGTCCGGGTCGTAGGCGTAATCCTTGATCGCGTCGTTGTACGACCAGATCGTCGGCGGGATCGGGTTCTTGGCCGCGGTGCCGGCACCCTGGTAGACAGCGTCGATGATCGCCGCCTTGTTGACCGCCAGGTTCAGCGCCTGGCGCACGCGCACGTCGTCGAACGGCTTCCTGGTAACGTTGAACGCCAGGTAGCCGATGTTCAGGCCCTCCTTGCTCAGCAGCGTGACCTGCGGGTCGGTCTTCATCGTCGCCAGGTCGGCCGGGTTCGGGTACGGCATCACCTGGCACTCGCCGGCTTTCAGCTTGGCGTAGCGCACCGAGGCGTCGGGGGTGATCGCGAACACCAGGGTGTCGAGCGCCGCCTTGCCGCCCCAGTAGTCGGCATTGGCCTTGTAGCGGATCAGCGCATCCTTCTGGTACTGCACCAGCTGGAACGGGCCGGTGCCGACCGGCTTGAGGTCGATCGTCTCGGGCTTGCCGGCCTTCGCCAACCGATCGGCGTACTCGGCCGACTGGATCGACATGAACTCCATCGCCACGTTGGCGATGAACGGCGCCTCGGGGCGCTTCAGCGTGATGCGCACGCTGTGCTCGTCGAGCTTCTCGACCTTGTCGATCAGCTTGCCCATGCCCATGCCGTTGAAATACTCGTACGAGCCGCCCGAGACCTTGTGATACGGATGGGCCGGGTCGAGCTGGCGCGTGAAGCTGAACACCACGTCGTCGGCGTTGAACTCGCGGCTGGGCTTGAAGTCCGCGCTGGTGTGCCACTTGACGCCCTTGCGCAGATGGAAGGTGTACTGGAGCCCGTCCGGCGACACCTCCCAGCGCTCGGCCAGCGCCGGGACCACCTGTGTGCTGCCGCGCTCGAACTCGACCAGGCGGTTGTAGAGTTGTGCGGTGGCATCGTTGGTGGTGCCCGAGGTGTAGAGCTGCGGATTGAAGCCCTCGGGGCTCGCCTCGGAGCAGAACACCAGGGTCTTCGCCGCCAGCGCGGGCGCGGCACCCAAGACGCCGGCGAGCGCGGCGGCCAGCGGGATCAGGCGCATGTGCTTGGTCATTCCTTCCTCCGGGAAGATTCTTGGTATACGGATACGGATGGAGACGCCGCCCGGTGCCGGGCGGACAGCCCCCAGTGTAGCCAGCACGCCCGCGGTAACACCTTGCGCCGCAGCAAACCCGTCAAGCCAGAGTGACGGCTGTACACCGAAACGAGGAGTCCAGGCCATGCATGCCTCTCCGATCGACGAGCTCATCGACTTCTGGTTCGGCCCGCTCGAGGGGCCGGCTTCGCTGAACCGTGACCGCTACGACATGTGGTTCACCAACGGCCGCGCCTACGACGCGGCAATCCGCGACCGCTTCGGCGCGCTGTGGCAGCAGGCCGCCGACGGCGCGCTCGATGCCTGGGCCGAGACGCCGCGCGGGCGGCTGGCGCTGATCCTGTTGCTCGACCAGGGCTCGCGCCACATCCACCGCGGTACCCCGCGCGCCTTCGAGCAGGATCTCTACGCCCAGGCGCTGACGCTCGAGGGCATCGAGCTCGGTCACGACCGCGCGCTGCTGCCGCTCCAGCGCAGCTTCTTCTACCTGCCGCTCGAGCACGCCGAAGACATCAACGTCCAGCACCAGAGCCTGGAAGCCTTCACCGACCTGGCCGACGAGGCGCCGCCCGAGCTGGCCGAGGATTTCGCCAGCTTCCTCGACTACGCCCGGCGCCACCTCGACGTGATCCGCCGTTTCGGCCGCTTCCCGGACCTGAACGCGATCCTCGGCCGCGAGAGCACGCCCGAAGAGCGCGAGTTCCTGCAGCAGCCGGGGAGCGCGTTCCTGTGAGCGCTCACCCCCTGGCGCGGGAAGGCTCGAGCAGCAGGTACAGCGGCGACCCCGGATGACCGGCGCCCTGCCCCGCCTCTGCGCCGCCTGCGTGCTCGCGCTGGCGTTCGCCGCCGGCGCCGCCGGCAACGGCGCGCCGCGCGCCGCCACGCCCGCGGCGCGCGCCATGGCGATCGTCGCTGCGACCGTCGAGCGCCGCGACGTGCCGCTCGAGCTGTCGGCGAGCGGCACCGTCACCGCGCTCGCGCTCGCCGAGGTGCGCCCACAGCTCGCCAGCGTGATCCGCGACGTCCATGTGCACGAAGGCCAGCGCGTCGCAGCCGCAGACCTGCTGTTCACGCTCGATGCCGCCGCGCCGCGCGCGGCGCTGGCCAGAGCGCAGGCGGACCTGGCCAAGGACCAGGCGGCGCTGGCCGACGCCGAACGCCAGCTCGCGCGCTCGCGCGAGCTGGCCGCACGCAGGCTCGCGCCGCAGAGCGAGCTCGACGCCGCTACCGCAACCGCCAACGGCTTGCGCGCGCAGGTCCAGGCCGATCGCGCCGCGATCCAGCAGGCCCAGGTCGAGCTCGCGTACACGACGATCCGCGCCCCCGGTCCCGGACGCATCGGCACGATCAACTGGCACCCGGGCAGCCTGGTACAGCCTTCGGTCAACCCGCCGCTGCTGACGATCACGCAGACCGCGCCGATCGCGGTCGCCTTCACCGTGCCCGAGCGCGCGCTGCCGGGGTTGCGCGCCGAGCTCGCCGCGGGCGAGGTGCCGGTCACGGCGCGGCTCGAGGGCGGGGCCACCGTGACCGGGCGACTGCGCTTCATCGACAGCCGGGTCGACAGCGCCAGCGGCACCATCCTGATGAAGGCCGAGTTCGCCAACGCCGACGAGGCGCTGTGGCCGGGGCAGTTCGTCGAGGTGCGCGTGCGCGCGCGGCTCGACCGCGATGCGGCGGTGGTGCCGATCGCGGCGGTGCAGAATGGCCCCGAGGGCAGCTTCGTCTGGCGCATCGGCGACGACCACAAGGTCGCGCAGCAGCCGGTGCAGCTCGCGCGCATCTGGCAGGGGCTGGCGCTGGTCGACGGCGTCGAGGTCGGCACGCGCGTGGTCGCCGAGGGCGGCGCTAACCTGCGCCCCGGCAGCGCGATCACCGAGGTCGAGCCGAAGCCATGAGCACTCTGCCGGCCTTCTGCATCCACCGCCCGATCGCCACGCTGCTGCTGTGCCTGGGGCTGATCGCCGCCGGCGTCATCGCCTACCTGAAGCTGCCGATCGCGGCGCTGCCGCGCTACGACACCCCGATCATCAGCGTCTCGGCCGCGCTGCCCGGCGCCAGCCCCGAGACCATGGCGTCCTCGGTCGCCACGCCGCTCGAGAAACAGTTCGCGCTGATCCCCGGGTTGGTGGCGATGAGCTCGTCGAGCACCAGCGGCAGCACCTCGGTGACGCTCGAGTTCGCCCAGGACCGCGACATCGATGCCGCGGCGGTCGACGTGCAGGCGGCGCTGCTGCGCGCGCAGCGCAGCTTCCCGCAGGACATGACCCAGCCGCCCGCGTACCGCAAGGTCAACCCGGCCGACTCGCCGGTGCTGATCATGGCGCTGACCTCGCCGGCGCTGTCGCTGACGCAGCTGAACGAGTACGCCGAGACCCTGGTCTCGCCCGCGCTGTCGACGCTGTCCGGCGTCGCCCAGGTGACCGTGTTCGGGCAGAAGCGCTACGCGGTGCGCATCGCCGTCGACCCCGACCGCCTGCGCGCGCGCGAGCTGACGCTGGCCGAGGTTTCGGCGGCGGTGCGCGCCGCCAACGACAACGCCCCGGTCGGCCTGCTCGAGGGGCCGCGCCAGGTGCTGACGATCCAGGCCAACCGCCAGCTGCCGAACGCCGCCGCCTTCGCCGAGCTGGTGATCGCCAGCCGCCAGGGCATGCCGGTGCGCCTGGGCGAAGTCGCCGAAGTGCACGACAGCGTCGAGAACGTCCGCGGCGGCAGCTGGGTCAACGGCGCGCGCGCGATCCAGCTCGCCGTGTACCGCCAGCCCGACGCCAACACCGTCGCCGTGGTCGACGCGGTGCGCGCCGAACTGCCGCGCTTCCAGGCGCAGCTGCCGGGCTCGGTCGAGATCCGCCTGCTGAACGACCGTTCGCGCTCGGTACGCGAAGCGATCGGGGATGTCCAGTTCACGCTCGCGCTGACGCTGGCGCTGGTGGTGATGGTGATCTTCCTGTTCCTGCGCCGGCTGAGCGCGACGCTGATCCCGGCGCTCGCGCTGCCGGTGTCGCTGCTCGGCGTGTTCCCGCTGATGCTGGCGCTCGGCTACAGTCTCGACAACATCTCGCTGCTCGGGCTGACGCTCGCGGTCGGGCTGGTGGTCGACGACGCGATCGTGATGCTCGAGAACATCGTCCGTCACGTCGAGGCCGGCACGGCGCCCGCGCGCGCGGCGCTGCTCGGCTCGCGCGAGGTGGCGTTCACGATCGTATCGATCACCGTGTCGCTGGTCGCGGTGTTCATCCCGATCTTCTTCATGCCGGGCGCGATCGGGCTGCTGTTCCACGAGTTCGCGGTGACGGTGTCGCTGGCGCTGCTGCTGTCGGCGCTGGTCGCGCTGACGCTGATCCCGATGCTGTGCAGCCGCTACCTGAAGCCCGCTGACCGGCACGGCGGCCATGGCGGCAATGCATGGGTGCAGCACACCGAGCGCGGCCTCGAGCGCATCGTCGCCGCCTACCTCGCCAGCCTGCGCTGGACGCTGCGCCACGGCGGCTGGATGCTGGCGCTGACGCTGGCCACCGTCGTTGCCAGCGCCTGGATGTACGCGCGTATTCCCAAGGGTTTCTTCCCCGAGGAGGACATCGGCCAGATCTTCATCCAGACCGAGGCGGCAGCGGACATCTCGTACCCGGCGATGGCGGCGCTGCAGAACCGCGCCGCCGCCCTGGTGCTCGCCGACGCAGGCGTTGCGACCGTGTCCTCGTCGCTCGGCGGAGCCAACGTCTACCAGGGGCGGATGTTCGTCAACCTGAAGCCGCGCGACCAGCGCGAGCCGATGCCGGTCGTGGTCGCCCGGCTGCGCGCCAGGCTCGGCGAAATCGTCGGGCTGAGCGCCTACCCCAACCCGGTGCAGAACCTGCGCCTCGGCGGGCGCCAGACCAAGAGCCGCTACCAGTACGTGCTGCAGGGCGTCGACGGCGCGGCGCTCGAGCGGGTGGCGGCCCAGCTGATGGCCGGCATGGGCCGCGACCCCGCGTTCGCCGACGCCACCAGCGATGCGCAGAACCGCGGGCTCGACGTGCGCGTCGAGATCGGCCGCGACAAGGCCGCGACCCTCGGCGTCGAGGTGCAGGCGATCCGCGAGACGCTGTACGCCGCCTTCGGTCAGCGCCAGGTGTCGACGATCTACGCCGCCAGCGATTCCTACGACGTGATCCTCGAGCTCGCCGAGCGCTTCCGCGAAGACGAGTCCGCCTTCGACAAGATCTTCCTGCGCGGCGCCGACGGCGCGCTGGTGCCGCTGGCGACGCTCGCGAGCGCCCGGCGCGAGATCGGCCCGACCCAGGTCAACCACGAAGGCCAGCTGCGCGCGATCACGCTGTCGTTCAACCTCGCCCCGGGCTACGCGCTCGGCGACGCCACCGCCAGGCTGAAGGCGATCGAGGTGGCGATCGGCCTGCCGCCCAGCGTCACCACGCGCTGGGGCGGCGACGCCGGCGCCTTCGCGCAGACGCAGACCGGCCAGGTGGTGCTGCTGTTGGCGGCGGTACTGGTGATCTACGTCGTGCTCGGCGTGCTCTACGAGAGCTTCATCCACCCGCTCACCATCCTCGCCGGCCTGCCCTCGGCCGCGGTCGGCGCGCTGGCGACGCTCGAGCTGTTCGGGCTCGAGCTCAGCCTGATCGCCACCATCGGCATCCTGATGCTGATCGGCATCGTCAAGAAGAACGCGATCATGATGGTCGACTTCGCGCTCGAGGCGCAGCGCACCGGCCAGCCGGCGCAGCACGCCATCCTCGAGGCCGCCCGCCTGCGCTTGCGCCCGATCACGATGACGACGCTGGCCGCGCTGATGGGCGCGCTGCCGATCGCGCTCGGGCTCGGCGCCAGCGCCGAGCTGCGCCAGCCGCTGGGGCTGGCCGTCTGCGGCGGCCTGCTGTTCTCGCAGATGGTGACGCTGTACATCACGCCGACGATCTACCTGTACCTCGAGCGGCTGAACGCCTGGGTGAACCGGCGGGGAAGGTTCGAGCCGCTGGGCGAGCACGGCTGAGGTCTCATCGATGCAGCGCTTCGTCGACCCGCCGCGGATGCCCGGGACGGGCGAAAATCCGGCGGAACGCCTCGCGCGCGCCGTGCCGCTGGCCGGCACCGCCGGAGAGGCCTATGTCGCGCGGCGTGGCGTGCCGGTCGAGGTCGCCGAAGCCGCGGGCGTGCGCTTCGACCCCGACTTCGGCGGGCGGCCGGCGGTGCTCGTGGCGCTTCGTGACCGAGCCGATGCGCTGGCCTCGGTGCACGGGCGCTACCTGCACAGCGTGCGCGGGCAGAACAAGATGCTGACCATCGGCCCCGGCGGCGGCGCGCTGGGCGTGCTCGGCGGATGGCGTGCCGAACCGCTGATCCTGGTCGAGGGGCTGTTCGATGCGCTGTCGCTGGCCGCCTGCGGCTGGGCCGCGGTCGCGACCATCGGCCGTTGGGCGCCGTGGCTGCCGGAGGTCACAGCGGGCCGGGTCGTGTGGCTGGCCTTCGACGCCAGCCGCTCCGGCGAAACCGAGGCGGCGCGCTACGCCGCGCGCCTGCGCGAGACCGAGGTGCGCCGACTGCCGCCGCCGCCGCGCTGCAAGGACTGGAGCACGGCGCTGGCGAAGCGCGGGCACGGCACCGTAGCGCGCTGGTTGCGCGAGCGCATCGCCGAGCAAGGAGGAACACCGTGATGGCCGAGGTCTACGTCAGCACCGACGTCGAGGTCGACGGCCCGATCCCCGGGCCGCACTCGCTGCTGAGCCTCGGCTCGGCGGCTTACCTGGCCGACAAGACCCTGGTTTCCACCTTCGTGGTCAACCTCGAGCCGCTGTCCGGCGCCGCCGGCCATCCCGACACGCTGGCATGGTGGGCCAGCCATCCCGAAGCCTGGGACGCCTGTCGCCGCGATCCCCGCCCGCCCGCCGCAGCGATGGTGGACTATGTCGCCTGGCTCGATGCCCTGCCCGGCCCGCCGGTGTTCGTCGGCTACCCGGCGGCCTTCGACTTCCTGTTCGTGTACTGGTATCTGATGCGTTTCGTCGGCCGCAGCCCCTTCAGCTTCGCGGCGCTCGACATCAAGACCATGGCGATGGTGATGCTGCGCAGCGACTACCGTCGCAGCACCAAGCGCAACATGCCCAGACGCTGGTTCGACATGCTGCCCCACAGCCACGTGGCGCTCGACGACGCCCTTGAACAGGGCGCGCTGTTCTGCAATATGCTCGCCGAGTGCCGGCGCTGAGCGCGCAGAAACAGGCTACGCCTTGATACGCCTTGAAGGGTTGCCGGCCCGGGAGCCTTCGGCGTCCCGGCAACGAGGTTTCTCCATCGCCCCCACCGGAGGTTCCGCGATGCGACTCGATCTCCCGCCGACGATCTGCTTCCGGGTCACGCGCTACTGCAACGCCCGCTGCGGCTTCTGCCTCGCACCGCCGGGCGGCGCGCACCCGGCGGCCGAGACGCTGGTGCGCCGCCTCGACTGGCTGCTGGCGCACGGCGTGAAGACCATCCACTTCTGCGGCGGCGAGCCGACGATCCACCCCGCCCTGTCGCAACTGCTCGCCCACGTGAAGGCAAGCGGCGGCAAGTCGAAGCTCACCACCAACGCTATCGCGCTCGCCGATGCGCTGCTGCCGGCGCTGCGCGCGGCGGGTACCGAGGTCAAGGTCAGCGTGCATGGCGACCGCGAACACCACGATGCGGTGGTCGGCCGCACGGCCTTCGACCACACCGCGACCAACTTGCGCCGCCTGCTCGCGGCCCGTGTGCCGACCTCGGTGCAGACCACCGTGGTCGCCGGCGGCGAATGGGCCGTCGACTGGATCGCGGCGTTCTGTCTCGAGCTCGGCGTACGACGACTGAGCCTCCTGCCCTTCATCCCGCGCGGCCGCGGCAACGAGTGCCGGAACGACTATGAACTGTCGCCGCTCCAGCGCCGCGCGCTGCGCGAACGCGTCGCCGCCAAGCGGCGTGCGCTCGTCGGCCGGCTCGAGCTGCGCTGGCTCGACTTCAACACCCGACCCGTCCCGGTGGTCGAGTCCGACGGGCGCGTGGTACTGGAGGGCGCGACGGAAGCGATGGACACACTGCTGTACCACATTCCGGAGAGCGCGCCGCTCGGCTAGCCTTGGCGCTCCCGCGCAGAGGCATGTGACACTGCAAATGGAGGGTTCTGGCATGAACGGCAATCGTCTGGCTCTGCTCCTGTCCGCTTCGCTCGGACTCCTCGCGGCTCTCGATGCGGCCCATGCCCTCGACCAGAAGGAGGCCGACAAGGCGGTCGCGCGCTTCCTGTCCACCCAGAAGAGCGCCCAGGAAGACGCCCAGTCGCAGGGCAGCGCCGTCGCCGACCTGAACGGCGACGGCAGGCCGGAGATCGTGCTGGTGTGGGCGCTGCTCGGGCCGACGTACTGGCGCAACACGCTGACGGTGCTCGCGCAGGGCGCCAAGGGCTACGCTCCGGCCGCATCGCTGCCACTCCCCGGCGAGGCCACGCTGGCGAGCGTGCGCGACGGCACGATCCTGGTCGATCAGAAGGTCCCCGCCAAAGGTGACCCGATCTGTTGTCCGAGCCGCGAGAAGCAAGGCAAATACCGCTGGCTGGGCAACAGGCTGGCGGAAGTGAAGTAGTCCGGACCGCCTCCTCACGTCCGCCGTCGTTGGCCGGGCCGGCCGTTTGCGGCGACAATGGCGGTTTCTTCGCGGCGCAGACCGCAGCAGACGAGGATCCCCGGCGATGACCCGTTCCGAAACCCTGTTCCAGGAAGCCCAGCAGTACATCCCCGGCGGCGTGAACTCGCCGGTGCGCGCCTTCCGCGGCGTCGGCGGTTCGCCGGTGTTCTTCAAGCGCGCCGAGGGCGCCTACCTGGTCGACGAGGACGACCGCCGCTACATCGACTACGTCGGCTCGTGGGGGCCGATGATCGCCGGCCACGCCCACCCGAAGATCATCGCGGCGGTGCGCGAGACCGCGCTGGCCGGGCTGTCGTTCGGCGCGCCAACCGCGATCGAGACCGTGCTGGCGAAGAAGGTGATCGAGCTGGTGCCCTCGATCGAGCTGGTGCGCATGTGCTCCTCGGGCACCGAGGCGACGATGAGCGCGATCCGCCTGGCGCGCGGCTACACCGGGCGCGACACGATCGTCAAGTTCGAGGGCTGCTACCACGGCCACTCGGATTCGCTGCTGGTCAAGGCCGGCTCGGGGGCGCTGACGCTGGGCGTGCCGACTTCACCGGGCGTGCCGGCCGAGCTCGCACGCCACACGCTGACGCTGCCCTTCAACGACATCGCTGCGCTGAAGGACGCCTTCGCCGCGCTCGGCGCCGGGATCGCCGGTGTGATCGTCGAGCCGGTCGCCGGCAACATGAACTGCATCCCGCCGGTGCCGGGCTTCCTCGAGGCGCTGCGCGCGCTGTGCGACGCGCACGGTGCGGTGCTGATCTTCGACGAGGTGATGACCGGCTTTCGCGTCGCCCTCGGCGGCGCGCAGAGCCACTTCGGCATCACCCCCGACCTGACTACGCTCGGCAAGGTGATCGGCGGCGGCATGCCGGTCGGCGCCTTCGGCGGCAAGCGCGCGATCATGGAGCAGCTCGCGCCGCTCGGCCCGGTCTACCAAGCCGGCACGCTGTCGGGCAATCCGGTGGCGATGGCCGCCGGCCTGGCGACGCTCGAGCTGGTGTCCGAGCCCGGCTTCCACGAGCGCCTGAGCGCGCTGACGCTGCGCCTGTGCGCAGGCATCGAAGCCGCGGCCAAGGCTGCCGGCATCGCGCTGAGCACCAATGCCGTCGGCGGCATGTTCGGCTTCTTCTTCACCGGGCGGAAGGTGACGAGCTACCCGGAAGCGACAGGCTGCGATATCGAGCGCTTCAAGCGCTTCTTCCACGGCATGCTGGCCGAAGGCGTGTACCTGGCGCCCTCGGCCTTCGAGGCGGGCTTCCTGTCCTCGGCGCACACCGAAGCCGATATCGACGCGACGGTCGAGGCCGCACGGCGGGTGTTCAAGGCGCTGGCCTGAGCCGCACGTCGACGCGGCCGGGTGCTGTCCGCCCCGGCTGCGTTGATAGTTTTTCGGAATTTGACGATAAGAAAATAATCGTTCGCCGGAATAACAACGCCCTCTAGAGTAGGCCGGAATTTCGCATCCGGTGATACCCGAGGAGGTCGCGATGTCCCGCGAGCAACTGATCGCCTCGCTGAACCAGCGCTTCGAATCCGCGTCGCAGCCAACGCCCACGTTTCGCCTCGAGGGCGAGCAGGCGATCGCGGACTTCCGCGGCCTGCGTCTGGCGAGCGCCTTCGAACCCCTGGTCGGCCCCCGCGGTGAGCCGCGCGGCTTCTTCGCACAGGTGCGCGTCGCCGACGCCGCGGGCCGGCCCCTGCCGGCCGAAGCCGCGTATGCCGCGGCCGAAGACCGTACCGCAGTCGTCCGGCTCGACCGCGTGCTGCGCACGCTGCACGCCTTCAACGGCCGCGAGCTCGCGGCGCGCGCGCCGCTGTTCCTGCCCATCCACCCACGCCACGTCGCCGAAGTCGGCGAAGCGCACGGCGACGTGTTCGGCAGCATTCTGGCCGAGCTCGGGCTGCGCTCCGCCCAAGTGGTGCTGGCGTTCGGCCAGCCGCCCGCCGCGGGCCTGGAGCACGCCGCACGGGCGGTGGCGAGCTTCCGCGCGCACGGTTTCGGGATCGCGCTGCGCGAAACCGCGTTGCAGGGCGAAGACCGCGAGGCGCCGGTCTGGCGCGCACTGCAGCCCGACGTGCTCGTGCTCGACGCCGCCTACCTGCTGTTCGCCGAAGCCGGCGAGCTGAGCCTCGAAGTGCGCCTGGCGGCTGCGCGCTCGCTCGGTGCACACGTGTTCGTAACCGGCGTCGGCGATGCGCTGCAGGCGCAGCTGGCGCGACGGCACGGCTTCGACGCCTGGGGCCAGGCGACCGCCGAGCAGCCTCGGCCGGAACCGAGCCTGCCGCGGACGCCGGGTTGGCTGGCCCGCCTGCGCGGCTTCGCGCGCGGCGCGGCGTCGGCTGCCGGCGGCTGAGCCGGGTCACTCCCGGACCTCGCGCGCCACGCCGCAGCAAGCCTTGCGGCCGCCGCGGCGCAGTCGGAGGGTTCAGCCGCGGTAATAGCGCTGCGGCACGAACGGCGTCTTCGCGACCTTGACCGGCACCGGCTTGCCGCGTACCAGCGCGTTCAGCTCGGTGCCGATCGACGCCGAAGCGGTCTCGACGTAACCCATCGCCACCGGGGCACCGAGCGTCGGGCCGAAGCCGCCGCTGGTGACCTTGCCGACCACGCGCCCGGCGGTATCGACCAGCTCGGCGCCTTCGCGCACCGGCGCCTTGCCCTCGACCAAAAGGCCGACGCGCTTGCGCGGTGCGCCCTCGGCGAGCTGCGCGAAGATGCGCTCGGCGCCCGGGAAGCCGCCGGCCCGCGCCCCCCCCGGGCGGCGCACCTTCTGCATCGCCCACAGCAGCGCCGCCTCGACCGGTGTGGTGCCGGGGTCGAGGTCATGGCCATACAGGCACAACCCCGCCTCCAGGCGCAGCGAGTCGCGCGCACCGAGGCCGATCGGCGCGACCTCGGGCTCGGCCAGCAGCCGCCGGGCGAGGTGCTCGGCCTCGGCGGCCGGCACCGAGATCTCGTAGCCGTCCTCGCCGGTGTAGCCCGAGCGCGACACGTAGCAGGCGCTGCCGGCCAGCTCGAGCGCCCGGAACTGCATGAACGCCATCGTCGCGACCTCGGGGTTCAGGCGCGCCAGCACCGCCGCGGCAGCCGGGCCCTGCAGCGCCAGCAGCGCGCGGTCTTCGAGCACGCTGATGGCGACGCGCTCGCCGAGCTGCGCGCGCAGGTGGGCGATGTCCTGCGCCTTGCAGGCGGCGTTGACCACCAGGAACAGGCCGTCGCCCTCGTTGACCACCATCAGGTCGTCGAGGATGCCGCCGGCGGCGTTGGTGAACAGCGCGTAGCGCTGCTGGCCCACCGGCAGGTCGACGAGGTCGACCGGCACCAGCGTCTCGAGCGCGCTGGCCGCGCCCGCGCCCGCCAGGCGCACCTGGCCCATGTGCGAGACATCGAACAGCCCGGCCTGGGCGCGGGTGTGCTGGTGCTCCTTGAGGATGCCCAGCGGGTACTGCACCGGCATCTCGTAGCCGGCGAAGGGCACCATGCGGGCCCCCAGCTCCAGGTGCAGCGCGTGCAGCGGGGTGCGGGCCAGGGTCTGCGGATCGTTCATCTCGTCACTCCTCGGGGCAGGATCGGGCGCACCGGCCCGCATGCCCGAATGTTAGGTGGTGGCCACTGCATTTGTGAAATTGATAGTCAAAATGTTTCGATGAGCCTTTCAAATCACCTCGCTCCTCCGAGCGAGGATCAGCTTCCGCGGCAGCGCCGCGGACGGTTAGGCTGCACCGGAACCGCGCCGTACGGAGTCGAAGCGATGCCGCCGCCGATCCTGCTGATCCACGCCCACCCCGACCCACGCGGCTCGCGGATCAATCGCGCGCTGCTGGTGCGCGCACGCGAGCTGGCGCACGTCACCGTGCACGAGCTGTACGAGACTTACCCCGACTTCCACATCGACGTGGTGCGCGAGCAGGCGCTGCTCGCGGCGCACGACGCGATCGTGTTCCAGCACCCGTTCTACTGGTACAGCGTGCCGGCGCTGCTGAAGGAGTGGCTCGAGCGCGTGCTGAGCCACGGCTTCGCCTTCGGCCGCGGCGGCGACGCGCTGCGCGGCAAGGAATGGTGGTCGGTGATCAGCACCGGCGGCGGGCCGCAAGCCTACGGACGCGCCGGCAAGAACCGCTACACCGTGGCCGAGCTGCTGACGCCGCTGGAGACGACCGCGCGCTACTGCGGCATGCGCTGGCGCACGCCGCTGCTGCTGCAGGGCGCAGCGTCGCGCTCGACCGAGGAGATCGCCGCGCACGCCGAAGCCTACCGCGTGCGGCTCGCCGATTGGCAGCCCGACAAGGAACCGTAGAGCAAGCGGCTCGGCGAACACGGAGGACATCCGATGCACGGCCTCGACCAGATCGTGATCCTGCTCGCCGCCGCGGTGCTCGGCGCGCCGCTGGCGCAGCGCCTGGGGCTGGGCGCGGTGCTCGGCTACCTGCTCGCCGGCGTCGCAGTCGGCCCATGGGGGCTCGGTCTCGTCCACGAGCTCGACACCGTCAACGTCGCCGCCGAGTTCGGCGTGGTGCTGTTCCTGTTCCTGATCGGGCTCGAGCTGAGCCCGGCGCGGCTGTGGGCGCTGCGCGGCCCGGTGTTCGGCCAGGGCGGCGCGCAGGGGCTGGCGGTCGGCGCCGCCTTCGCCGCGGCTGCCTGGACGCTCGGGCAGGTCGGCGGTGCGGCGCTGGTGATCGGCGTCGGCGCGGCGCTGTCCTCGACCGCGATCGCGCTGCAGGTGCTGAAGGAGCGCAACCTGCTCGGCAGCGGCATGGGGCGTTCGGCGTTCGCGATCCTGCTGTTCCAGGATGTCGCGGTGATCCCGATCCTCGCCGTGCTGCCGCTGCTGACGCCGGCAACGCGCGCGGTCGAGGGGCAGGGGCTGGGGGTGGCGAAGGCGCTGGCAGCGATCGCGCTGGTGATCGTCGCCGGGCGCTGGCTGACGCGGCCGCTGTTCCGCGCGGTCGCCGCCGCCGGGCTGCGCGAAGCCTTCACCGCGCTGGCGCTGCTGATCGTGGTCGGCATCGCCTGGTTGATGCACGCGGTCGGGCTGTCGATGGGGCTCGGCGCCTTCCTCGCCGGCGTGCTGCTGGCCGACTCCGAGTACCGCCATGCGCTCGAGAGCGACATCGAGCCGTTCAAGGGGCTGTTGCTGGGTTTGTTCTTCCTCGCCATCGGCATGGGTGCCGACCTCGGCACGCTGTCGGCGCAGCCGCTGGCGGCGCTCGGGCTGGCGGCGGCGCTGGTGGCCGGCAAGGCGGCGCTGATGTACGCGCTGGCCTGCGCATTCCGCCTGCCGGCACCGCACCGTGCGCCCTTCGCGCTGGCGCTGGCACAGGTCGGCGAGTTCGCCTTCGTGCTGTTCGCGCAGGCGGCGACGCTCGGCATCGTCGGGCGCGAGACGCACGCGCTGCTGGTGATCGCGACCGCGCTGTCGATGATGATGACGCCGCTGCTGATGCTGTTCCACGACCGCGTGCTGGCGCCACGCCACGCGCGCCTCGGTCGGCCGCCCGAAGACGCGATCGAGGACCAGGGGGCGGAGGTGATCGTCGCCGGCTTCGGTCGCGTCGGCCAGATCGTCGCGCGCCTGCTGCACGCCAACGGCATCGCGGCGACGCTGATCGACCACGACCCGAACCACATCGAGGCGGTGCGCCGCTTCGGCTTCCGCGTGTTCTACGGCGACGCCACCCGGCTCGAACTGCTCGAGTCGGCAGGCCTCGCGCGCGCGAAGCTGCTGGTGATCGCACTCGACGACCGCGCCGGCGCGCTGGCGCTGGTCGAGCGCGTGCGCGAAGCCCACCCGCAGGTGGCGGTACTCGCACGCGCCTGGGACGTGCTGCATGCCTTCGAGCTGATGGACCGCGGCGTCAGCGCGCTGCGTCGCGAGAGCTTCGACGGTGCGCTCGCGCTCGGCGTCGAGGCGCTGCGCCGGCTCGGCTTCGGCGCGCACGAAGCGCACCGCCGCGGCCAGCACTTCCGCGCACACGACGAAGCGCTGCTCGCGCGGCTGTACACGCTGCGCGCCGAGCCGACCGAGATCCGCGCGCGCATCGCGCGGGAGGCACGCGAAGAGCTGGTGCGAATCATGGAGGCCGACGAAACCGCGATCGCGGAAGACCGCGAGCACGACTGGGATTGACGCAGCGGGCTATCGCCTGCCTTCCCTCCCCTGCCGGGGAGGGAAGGCAGGCGGCGACCATCGGAGCGGGATCTCAGCCGCCGGCTTCGGCCAGCAGCGCCTCGATCGTGTCTTCGGCACCGGCGCGGTAGGCTTCGCCGAACAGGTTCAAGTGGTTCAGCACATGGTAGAGCTGGTACAGCTTGCGCCGCACGCGGTAGCCCGCCTCGTCGAGCGGCCAGGCGGTGCGGTAGGCGGCGTAGAACTCGGAGGCGAAGCCGCCGAACAGCTCGCTCATCGCCAGGTCGGCTTCGCGGTCGCCGTAGTACAGCGCCGGGTCGAACAGCACCGGCGTGCCGTCGGCCAGCGCCGCGGCATTGCCGGCCCACAGGTCGCCGTGCAGCAGCGAAGCCGGCGGCTGGTGGTCGCCGAGCAACGCCGGCAGGCGCTCGAGCAGGCGCGCGCCGAGCGGCTCGAGCCGGTCACGGTAGCCGCGCTCGGCGGCGAGCCGCAGCTGCGGTTCGAGCCGGCGCGCGCGCCAGAAGCTCGTCCAGTCGGTGTCGCGGACGTTGTCCTGTGGCGTCGAGCCTATCCACGAGCCACGCGACCAGCCGTACTCGGAGCGGGTGTGGCGGTGCAGCGCGGCCAGCGCTTCGCCGAGACGGGCGTCGGTCGGCGGCTTGCGCCGGCGCAGCTCGAGGTGCTCGAGCACCAGCCAGGCCAGGCGCTCGTCGGCGCCGGTCAGCAGCGGCTGCGGCACGCGCACCGCACCGGTCGCGGCGAGCACGTCGAGCGCGGCGATCTCGGCTTCGAATACCGCGGCGCGCTCGGCCGGGCCGGTCTTGACGAAGAAGGTCTTGCCGCCGCCCTCGATACGCCAGCTGGCGCAGGCGCAGCCGCCGGCAACAGGTTGCACGTCGCGCAGAGCGAAGCCGGCGCCTAGCGCCGCGGAAAGCTGCCGACCGATCGCGTTCCAGGGGGGAGTCATCATGGTCGCGCCCTCCATGTGGGCTGAGCCCGATGGGAGTCTAGACGAGCGCGGCGATTCTGCCCGGCGGCGCAATGCCTCGGAGAACGCGCCTTGAACACCAAGCTCAGGCACGGCCAGCGAGTGCGCGTCGAAGGCATCGGCATCCGGCGATGCCGTCTGGCTCGATCAGCACCGACATGGACATCGAACGGCATCGCGGTAATCGCGGCAAGGGGCGAGGCTCGAGTGCCGGCGCTCGTCCCTGCCGTCCTCAGTGTCCGCCGAGGTAGGCCCGCCTGACCTCGGGGTCGGCCAGCAGCGCCGCCCCCGTGCCCTCGAGGCG
>JBDHRG010000301.1:0-3352 GCA_039807445.1 Candidatus Competibacteraceae bacterium | reverse complement strand
GCCTACGGCGGCTGGATCGTCAACCACCTGGCGCTGATCTACGTCGAGCTGATCCGCGGCACGCCGATCGTGGTGCAGGTGATGTTCATCTACTTCGCGCTGCCGCTGGCCGTGCCGGTGCGTATCGACGCGCTCACCGCGGCGGTCGTGACCATCATGATCAACTCGGGCGCCTACATCGCCGAGATCACGCGCGGCGCCGCGCTGTCGATCCACAAGGGGTTCAGGGAGGCGGGACTCGCACTCGGGCTTTCCGGGCGCGACGCGATCCGCTACGTGGTCGCGCCGCTGGCCTTCCGGCGCATGATCCCGCCGCTCGCCAACCAGTGGATCGTCAGCCTCAAGGACACCTCGCTGTTCATCGTCATCGGCGTCGGCGAGCTGACGCGCCAGGGCCAGGAAGTCATCGCCGGCAATTTCCGGGCGCTCGAGATCTGGACGGCGGTCGCGCTGATCTACCTGCTGATGCTGGGCACGCTCAGCGGCGCGCTGCGGCTGCTGGAGCGGAGGATGAAGATCCTATGAGCATGATCGAGTTCAACAAGGTCTCGAAGTCCTTCGGCAAGCTGCCGGTGCTGCACGACATCGACCTGCGCATCGAGCAGGGCGAAGTGGTCGTGCTGATCGGCCCCTCGGGCTCGGGCAAGTCGACGCTGCTGCGCTGCATCAACAAGCTCGAGGAGATCAGCGCGGGCAGGCTGGTGGTCGACGGGCTGGACGTCAACGACCGCAAGGTCGACCCGCGCCTGATCCGCCTCGAGGCCGGCATGGTGTTCCAGCAGTTCTATCTGTTCCCGCACCTGACCGCGCTCGAGAACGTCGCCTTCGGTCCGGTCCGGGTGCGGGGTGCGACCAGGGCCGAGGCGGAGCAACTGGCGCGCGAGCTGCTCGCCAAGGTCGGGCTGGCCGAGCGTGCCGACCACTACCCATCCGAGCTCTCCGGCGGCCAGCAGCAGCGCGTCGCGATCGCGCGCGCCCTCGCCGTGAAGCCCAAGCTGATGCTGTTCGACGAACCGACCTCGGCGCTCGACCCCGAGCTGCGCCACGAGGTGCTCAAGGTGATGCAGGACCTGGCCGAGGAAGGCATGACGATGGTCATCGTCACCCACGAGATCGACTTCGCGCGCAAGGTCGCTTCGCGGCTGATCTTCATGGACGGGGGTCGCATCGTCGAGGACGGCAAGCCCGCCGAGCTGGTCGCCGCACCGCCGAGCCAGCGCCTGCGCGACTTCCTGCAGCACGTCGCCTGACCGGAGAACCTCGATGCTGATTTCCGTGCACCTCGAAGGCGACGCCTTCGACATCGGCTATGGCCTGGGCCGCTTCGGCGCCGCCGCGGCACATCGCCATCTGCGCCCGCTCGGGCTTTGGCAGCGGCTTGCCGCACGTGCCGGCTCGCCCGAGGCGCGGCACATGATCGAGCTCGTGCGCGCACGCTTCCCGCGCCACTTCCGCGAGCTCGAGGGACTCGCCGCCGGGCTGGAGCTGCCCTTCGACGAGGTGTTCCTGTGGAACTGCCGCGGCGACTTCGTCGACTCCGGCGTCGACGGCTGCACGACGCTGCTCGCACCGACCGCGGACGGCATGATGCTCGCGCACAACGAGGACGGTCTGCCCTCGCTGCGGGGCCACTGCGCGCTGGTGCACGCGCAGCCGCGCGAAGGCCTGGCGTTCAGCAGCTTCGCCTATCCGGGCTCGCTGCCGGGGCACACCTTCGCGGTCAATGCCCGCGGCCTGGCCATCACCGTCAACAACATCCGCCCGCGCGAGCTGCGCCCTGGCCTGCCGCGGCAAGTGCTCGCCCGGGCCGCGCTCGACGCCGAGACCCTCGACGCCGCCGTGGCCGTGCTCTCGGATCCGGAGCGTGCCGGCGCCTTCCACCACGGCCTGGCCCAGGCCGGCGACGCCCGCCTGCTGAGCCTCGAGGCCACCGCCGCCGGCTGCGCGCTGACCGAGGTCGCCGTGCCGAAGGTCCACGCCAACCACCTGATCGACGCGCGCCTCGCGCACGTCCCGCAGCGCGTCACCGGCAGCTCGGGCTCACGCCAGGCGCGCGGCGATGGGCTCGCACAGGCCCTCGGCGCGAAGGCAACGCCAGCGCAGGCGCTCGCGCTGCTGCGCGACCGCGCCGATGCCGCGCTGCCGATCCATCGCGCCGATCCGAACGATCCCGACGACGAAAACACGCTCGCCACCGCGATCTTCGTGGTCGGTCCGCGTTCGGTAGAATGGGACGTCTACACCGATGCGATGGCCGAGGCTCCCTCGGGGCGGGGATTGCTGGCCGTCACCCGAAGTTGAGGTCATCCGCGGCGCGCGGCGTCATGGAGAGTTCGATGGAACCGGAGACGAATCGAGCTCCCGACACGCTCGCCGGGCTGCGGCTGCTGCTCGATCGCATCCAGCGCCGCGAAGCCGAGTTCACGCTCGGCGGGCAGGCGCTGCGGGCGCTCGCCGCGCTGATCGAGGCGCCCGAGCAGGCGGCGGTGTCGTCGATCGCCGAGCTCGCCGCGCTGGTCGGCGTCGATCCGGCGACGCTGTCGCGGCTCGCCCGGCGGCTCGGCTACGGCGGCTTCAGCAAGCTGCAGGACGTGTTCCGCCGCGAGCTCACCGAGGGGCGGCACTTCTACAGCGAGCAGGCGACGCGGCTGCTCTACGGCAGCGAGCAGGACAGCCTGGCGCTGCTCGCCCGCCTCGGGCGCCAGGAGAGTGCCAACATCGCCGCGCTGATCGACGGCATCGCGGCCGCCGAGTTCGAGGCGGCAGCCGAGCTGCTCGCCTCGGCCCGCCGCGTGCGCATCCACGGCATGCGCCAGTTCAGCTCGCTCGCCTTCTTCATGTCGTACGCGCTGGGCATGCTGCGCCAGGACGTCGGCGTGCTCGATGCGGGACGGCAAGGGGTGGCTGACGGCCTGGCACAGCTGCAGCCGGGCGATGCCGTCGTCGTCGCGAGCTGCTTTCCGTACACCCGCAGCTCGATCGCCGCAGCACAGATCGCCGCCAGACACGGCATGGCGGTGATCGCCCTGACCGACACGCGCAGCTCGCCGCTGGCCGAGGTCGCGCGCCACCGCTTCTTCGTGCCCAACGGCAGCGTGTTCTACAGCAACAGCATGTGCGCCTTCGTGCTGCTGGTCGAAGGGCTGCTGACGCTGGTCGCGCAGCGCCTGGGCGACACCGGCCTGGCGGCACTGCAGCAGCGCGAGATCCTGATCGAGGAGCTCGACAGCGCGCTGTAGCGCGCCGTTCGCCTGAGGAGTGAGGGGGAGGAAGGCGTGAGGCGGCGAAGTCAGTCTTTTCGCTCCTCACCCCTGACGGGCATCAGATGCCCAGGCACAGGTACTTGATCTCG
>JBDHRG010000300.1:0-3358 GCA_039807445.1 Candidatus Competibacteraceae bacterium | reverse complement strand
GTCTTAATCCCTTATTCATCAGGGCTATGTTCCGGACTCCTCGACGCCAGAAACCCTTTCCGATCAACCGCTTGCCGATGGGGTTGCGGAAGGTCGGCGATAGTTTCGGAGCTAACATATTGTTGCTTGCGTACAACATCGCTGGGTTTCCCGGAACGCCAGCAGTGTAGCACGCGCAGGCGCACGCGCCGCCAGCCGCGACAAGCTTGTCGCCTCCGCTCCCCGGCCCGTTTCCGGTGTTTCCTGCGGAGCATGAGCCAGCGTGATCTCTACATCGCCGCCTACGACATCGCCGACCCGGGGCGCCTGCGCGATGCGCTGTGGCTCCTGAAGCAGCACGCCGCCGGGCGGCAGAAGTCGGTGTTCGAGTGCTTCCTGACACCGGCCGAGCGGCGCGACCTGCTCGCCGAGGTGGCGGCGATCATCGATCCGGCCGAGGACCGCTTCATGCTGCTGCCGCTCGCGGGGACCGACGGCATCTGCACGCTCGGCATCGCGGTGCCGCCGGCGGACCCGGATTTCTTCTACGTGGGCTGAGGGGAGGAGGGGACATGGGATCGCTGTATCTCGACCGCAAGGCGCTGGAGCTCGGGCTGGATGGCGGACTGATGGTGATCGCCGAGCCCGGCGAGCGTCCGCGCACCGTGCCGCTGAAGCTGCTCGAGCGGGTGGTGGTCCGCGGCCAGGCGACCATCGACACCCGGCTGCTCGGCGCGCTGGCCGAGCAGGGCACGCCGCTGCTGTGCCTGAGCGGCCGCCACGGCCGGCGCACGGCGATCGTGCTCGGCGAGGGCCACGCCGACGGCCGCCGGCGGCTGGCGCAGTACCGGCTGTGCCAGGACGAGGGCGTCAAGCTCGCGTTCGCGCGCGGGCTGGTGGCGGGCAAGCTGCAGGCGCAGCAGCGCCTGCTCGAGGCGGCGCTGGCGGCGCGGCCCGACGCGCGCAAGCCGCTGTTCGACGGCGCGCAGGCGCTGGCCGGCGTGCTCGGGGCGCTGGCTGCGGCCGACACGCTCGATGCGGTGCGCGGCTTCGAGGGCGCCGGCGCGGCGCGCTACTTCGCGGCGCTGACGGCGCTGTTCCCGGACAGCCTCGGCTTCAGTGGCCGCAACCGCCGCCCGCCGCGCGACCCGGTCAACGCCTGCCTGTCGCTCGGCTACACGCTGCTGCACGCCGAAGCGGTCGGCGCCTGCCACGCGGCGGGGCTCGACCCGCTGCTCGGCTTTCTGCACGAGCCGAGCTACAAGCGCGAGTCGCTGGCCTGCGATCTGGTCGAGCCGCTGCGCCCGCGCCTCGATGCGCTGGTCTGGACGCTGTTCCGCGAACGCGCGCTCGCCGCCGAGCACTTCGCCGCGGACAAGGGCGCCTGCCTGCTCGGCAAGACCGGCCGCCAGACCTTCTACGCGCGCTACGAACTGGCGGCCCGCCCGTGGCGGCGCTGGCTGCGACGCCAGGCGCACGCACTGGCGCGGCGCCTGCTCGAGGCGGCGCCGCTGCTGGAGGGCGCCGCGTGAAGCCGCTGTACGTCAACGGCCGGCCCGGTACGCGCATCGCGCTCGACGGACCGGCGCTGAAGCTGAGCCTGCCGGCACGCGCCGATACGCTGTACCCGCTCGGGCGGCTGTCGCGGGTGGTGACGAGCGGCGCGGTCGACTGGAGCACCGAGGCGCTGCTGGCCTGCGCCGAGCGCGGCATCAGCGTGACCTTCCTGCGCCGCGACGGTGCGGTGCGCGGCTATCTGTTCGGCGAATCCGACCGGCGCGAGACGCTGTGGCAACGGCTGCGCGACCTGCTCGACCGGCCGGACTGGCAAGCGCGCTACGCCGACTGGTGCGCCAACGTCGAGAGTCAGGCGCGCCGCGCGCTGTGCCGGCGGCTGGGGCTCGACCCGCAGCGCCTGCCGCCGGCGCGGTTGGCGCGGGCGGTCGCCGACCTGGCGCAGAGCTACGCCGGGCCGACGGTGTTCGCGTTCGTCGAGCGCCGCCTGCGCGGCCTGCTCGCGGCGCTGGTGGCCGAACTGCTGGCCGGGCGCGGCCTCGGCGCCGCGCAGTTGCGCGTGCTCGGCGAGCGGCTGGCGCTGGTGCACGACCTCGCCGCGCTGCTCGCCTGGGACTTGCACCTGCCGGTGCTCGAGCTGCTGCAGCGGCGCCATGCGCAAGCCGCCGGCGGGCTGATGCTGGCGGTCAGCGACGCCGAGCTGGTGCGGCTGTTCGAGGCGCGCGCCGAGCGCCTGCGCCGGCTCGGCGAGACGCTGCTCAGCCGCCTGCACGGCTGGCTGGTCGATCTCGACGGCTGAAGGCCCGGACCAGGGGGGACGATGGAAGCGCGACGGCTGTACCTGATCAGCTACGACATCGCCGATCCGCACCGCCTGGCGCGGGTGGCGCGCTGTCTGGAGCACGATGCCTGCCGGGTGCAGTACTCGGTGTTCGTCGGCGAGTTCCGCCGCGCCGAGCTGGAGGCGCTGCTCGCGCGCCTGGCGCGGCTGATCGAGCCGCGTGCCGACGACATCCGCGCCTACCCGCTGCCGGGCGTGGCCGAGGTGGCGCTGCTCGGCCGGCAGATGTTCGCCGACGAGGTGATGCTGCTGCGCGACGGCCGCAACGTACTGCGGCTGGGGTCCGCCGCGCACCCGCCGCGCCGGAACGCACGCCAGCGATGAGGCGGATGCGGGGCGGTTCGCGGCGTGCAGCCTTCCGCCCGGCCCGATCCTGGTCTATACGATGTTGGCTCGATGTCGGCCATGCGAAGGAAGGCGCCGAAGGCATGGAAGCCGGCCCTGACCGGTCAGCCCGCTCCGTCCCGCGGCTCCGCGGGATTTCCATGATCCTTCCGCCCCAGAGTCCCGCCCGTGTTCCGCGGGGGCACGTTCGCGCGCCGCACCTCGGCCGGGATGCGCTGACCCCCGTCCCCCTGCAAAGGAGTGCAGGGGGCTTTTTGGCCGCCGGGAGCAAGGCTTCGGAGGTGGCCCGCTGCACGGCAACGAAGGCCGTGGGGCTGCAGGGCCGGCGAGGGTGGGTGGCGGACCGGCCTCACCGGGATACCCCCGTCACCGTCACTCGACGATCACCGCGGTGCCGGTGACGCTGACCATCAGCATGCCGTTGTCCTTGCCGAGCACTTCGTAGTCGATGTCGACGCCGACCACGGCGTTGGCGCCGAGCTCGCGCGCCGCTTCCGTCAGCTCGTCCATCGCGATCTCGCGCGCCCGGCGCAGCTCCTTCTCGTAGCTGCCCGAGCGCCCGCCGACGATGTCGCGGATGCCGGCGAACAGATCGCGGAACAGGTTAACGTGAAAGAACACCTGCAAAGGGCGAGTCGCCACCTGGCGTAACGCGATGCCTGGGCGAAGGGGGAGTGG
>JBDHRG010000299.1:0-3411 GCA_039807445.1 Candidatus Competibacteraceae bacterium | reverse complement strand
CGGCGGCGGACATCCACTCGGCGTGTGCGCCGCGCGGAACCTGCTGGCGCAGCGCCTTGCCCGCCGCGGCGCGCGCGTCGCGCTCCAGGCCCTCGGGCGCGGTGGGCGGGGCGACGACGGGAAGGTCGTCTGCGCCGTGCCGCTTGTCGCTGTTCGTCTTCTTCGGCTTCGCCGCCTTCTTGGTCATCGCGCGCCTCCGTATCGGACGTTGTTTACTGGAATCCTCGGCGCTCCAGGTAGGCCTCGCAGCATGCCTATCGGTCGGCGGTCTGTTTCTCGACCGCCAGGTGCTCGGGCGCGCCCGCGTCCAACGACGCGATGCTCCTATGGTAGAGATCGATTCCGGGCAGTGCGCTCAAGCCGTGGGCAAAAATGCTGAGCAGTACCGTCGCCATCACGGCGAGCCGGATGGTCGTTTCGCCGGGCAGGTCCGCCTGCTGCTCGAGGTAGACCAGCCCGAGCACGATCGACGCCAACCCCCGCGGGCCGAACCAGCCCATGAACAGTACGGTCGGCCGGCTCAGACCGGCGCCCGTCAGCGCGATCGCCACCGGCACCATACGCACCACCGTCAGACTGAGAAGGCCATAGAGCAGGTGCGCGGGGCTGAATTGGGGCCAGGCCCGAGCCACGAGCAGCCCGAAGAGGAAGAACACGAAGAAATCGAATATTTGCCCCCACTCTTCGGTGAACTCGACGCTGTCCGCCCGGGCCTCCTTGAAGCCGACTTGAACCGCGAGCCCGGCGACGAAAGCCGCTATGAACATGCTCGCCTCCGTGGCTTCGGACATCAGCACGCAGAGCAGCGGCAGCGCCACCAGGCCGAGTTTCTGCAGCGGTGCAGCCATCCATCCCCGACGCCGAGCGAGGCCCAGCAGCCATCCCCCGGCCAGCCCGATCCCGAGCCCGACCAGGGTACCGTAGCCGAGTTGCTCACCCAGAAATCGAGCCAGTACCGCGCCTGTGCCGTCGCCAGTCTCCAGGGCCAGGGCGATGAACAGCATCAGGAACGGCACCGAGAGCCCGTCGTTGAGGCCGGCCTCCACATTGAGGGCCTGACGAATGCGCACCGGCACCTGCGGGCTGTTCACGATCACCTCGCCGAGGCCGGCATCGGTCGGCGCCAGGATGGCCGCCAGGATGCCCGCCTCCCACCAGGAGAGCCCGCCCGGAACCACCATGGCGATCACGGCGCCGAGCAGGATCGTCAGAAGCATTCCCGTGCTCAGCAGGCGGACGGGTAGGTTGCGGTTCCCCGTCAGCCTCTGCAGGCTGATGCGCGTGGCGTCGGTAAAGAGCGTCATCACGAGGCCGACCTCGGCGATCAGCAGAAAGTCTTCCCGATCGAGATCCAATTCGCTCAGCCCCGGCGACAGCACGAAGGTCAGAGCCCCCGCGACGGTGAACACGATCGGTGCGGTGAAGACGGTCCGCTCCAGGCGTTGCGAGACCAGGCTGTACAGGAAAAGGATCAAGACGAAAACAGCCATTATGACCATGAGTTGGGCCTCGTATCCTGAGTTGGCCCTCCGTTGGCGGCAGGCGATTAGCCACAGTTCAGGACCAGTTTTCAAACAACCCCATCATCGAGGTGCGGGCCGATGCCAGAGTCCACGCCTCATCCGGGCGCCATCGGCTGCAAGCCACCCGCCACGGTTTCACTGACGGCGAAGATCTCCACCGTCCGGCTGCGCCCGCGCAGCTCGATGCTGCCCATCGAGGCCATGGCGAACCCCGGCGGCGTGTCCAGCGCATCGTGCAGCGGCTTCGAGATCAGCAGCGCCTGGCCGAGCTGGTTGCACATCGATTCGATGCGTGCGGCGGTGTTGAGCACATCGCCGAGGAACGAGATCTCGCGCTTGATCTCGCCGACCTCGGCCACCGTCGCGAGCCCGATGTTGGCGCCGGCCTTGAACTCGGGCATCAGGCCGTATCGCGTGCGGTAGTACGCTTGACGGCGCTGCAGCTGGCGGCGGAAGCCGAAGAAGGCGCGCAGGCAGTTGCCGTCCTTCACGCCCGGGCCGACGTCCCAGCACAGGATGACTTCGTCGCCGACGTACTGGTACACCTGCGCCTCGTTGAGGATCACCACCGACAGATCCTGGAAGCAGTCCTGGATCAGCTCGCTGAAGCGCACGTGGCCGAGGCGCTCGGCGTGGCCGGTGGAGCCCTTGAGGTCGATGAACATGAAGATGCGCTGCTCCTCGCGCGGGCGGTAGTAGGTGCCGAGCATCAGGCGTACCAGGTTGCCCGGTCCGAACTTGCGGTCCACCTGCTTGAGGAAGTTGAGCCAGAAGCTGACGATGGCGGTGTAGAGCAGGATCACCCCGGTGTTGGCGCTGAACACCAGCGTGAGCCAGCGCGCGTGATCCCAGCCCTGGCCGAACTTCAGCACTTCGAGCGCGAACACCGCGCCGAGGACCAGCAGCATCAGTAGCAGGTGGAAGCTCGACTGGATGGCGATCAGCGCGCCGTAGGGCAGGCGGCGCAGGCGCGGGCGGTCGAGCGCGATGTCCATCAGCCCGTAGGCGAAACCGATCGTTGCGCCGGCCGACAGGCTGACGCCGAACAGGTAGCTCCAGTCGAGGTGTGACAGATCGATGCTCAGGAACAGCTTCCCTTCCAGCCCGACGTAGCGGATCAGCGTGAACAGCGCCGCCGCTCCCGCCCAGGCGAGCATCTGCAGCAGCGTGCCCTTCAGGTAGTCGTGCGTGTGAGCGCTCATTGGCGTCGGCTCGTCGACGGCTGCCGGCGGTCGCCGCCTCAGCCGCCCTCGCCGCGCAGCGCCTCGCGCGCGGCCTCGAGCCCGGCGAGCTGCTCGGCGTCGGGTTCGGGGTAGGCGAGGCCGAGCCCGGCGAGCGCGTCGATCACCGCGGCGGCGACCACCAGCCGCGTGAACCACTTGTGGTCGGCCGGCACCACGAACCACGGCGCGTGCGGGGCGGCGGTGTGGCGGATCGCGTCTTCGTAGGCGCGCTGGTAGTCGTCCCAGTGGCGGCGCTCGGCGACGTCGGCGGCCGAGAACTTCCAGTGTTTCTCGGGCTCGTCGAGCCGGGCCAGGAAGCGCCGGCGCTGCTCGTCCTTCGACACGTGCAGGAAGAACTTGCGGATCGCGACGCCGTTGCGCGCCAGGTAGCGCTCGAAGGCGCGGATGTCTTCGAAGCGCTGCTCCCAGATCCGCGGCCCGACCAACGCGGGCGGCAGCTTCTGCCGCGCCAGCAGCTCGGGATGCACGCGCGCCACCAGCACCTCTTCGTAGTATGAGCGGTTGAAGATGCCGATCCGCCCGCGCTCGGGCAGGCAGCGCGTGGTGCGCCACAGGAAGTCGTGGTCGAGCTCTTCCGTCGAGGGCTGTCTGAACGCGAACACCTGGCAGCCCTGCGGGTTGATGCCGCTCATCACGTGCTTGAT
>JBDHRG010000298.1:0-3441 GCA_039807445.1 Candidatus Competibacteraceae bacterium | reverse complement strand
GCCCTTACGGGCCTGGTCACGGCAGCCCTTGCGGGCCGCGCTCTCCTCGACCCTGTTGCGCACCGGGTGACGCCTCACGGCGCCGGCCGCAGATCGTTTCGTGCCTACCCCGGGGCTTGTCTGCATCTGCGGCTTCAAGAGGGCGGAGCTGGAGAAGCACTCCGCCGTTGGTCTTCGATCCTGTGCGCAACGTAGATTGGGAAAAAGCTCCTTTCTTGGTCTGGTCAATCAGGGGCTGGCGAGGTTGCCCTCACAAGCCCCAGCCTGAAGGCTGGGGTGATTGACCCCGTCTCCCTCTTGTCCAGGGGTATGCCGCGTAGCCTAGCAGCCCGGGGCGGGATGGGGCGAAAAGTGCGGGCTCAGGCGCTGCGCCGCTCGCCGCGCTTGATGTGCACCAGCAGCAGCGACACCGCCGCCGGGGTGACGCCGGGGATGCGCGCGGCCTGGCCGACGGTCTCGGGGCGGACACGGGCGAGCTTTTCGCGCACCTCGGCCGAGAGGCCGCGGACCTCGGCGTAATCGAGCGCCGCCGGGATCGCGGTGTGTTCGTGGTGGCGTGCGCGCGCGATCTCATGCTGCGCGCGCTCGATGTAGCCGGCGTACTTGGCCTGGATCTCGACTTGCTCGGCAACCACGGCATCGTCGAGGCCGGGGCCGAGCTCGGGCAACGCGACCAGGTCGTCGTAGCCGACCTCCGGCCGGCGCAGCAGCTCGAGCGCGCGCGTCTCGCGCGCCAGCGGGCCGCCGAGCCGCTGCTCGAACGCCGTCGGCAACTGCCCCGGGCGCAGCCAGGCCTGGCGCAGGCGCGTGGTTTCACGCTCGATCGCTTCGCGCTTGGCCGAGAACGCCGCCCAGCGCCCATCGTCGACCACCCCGAGCGCGCGGCCGACCTCGGTCAGGCGCAGGTCGGCGTTGTCTTCACGAAGCCACAGCCGGTGCTCGGCGCGGCTGGTGAACATGCGGTAGGGCTCGGCGGTACCGCGCGTGATCAGGTCGTCGACCAGCACGCCGAGGTAAGCCTCGTCGCGGCGCGGATACCAGGGTTCGCGCCCCTGTGCGGCGCGCGCGGCGTTGATGCCGGCGAGCAGGCCCTGCGCGCCGGCTTCCTCGTAGCCGGTGGTGCCGTTGACCTGTCCGGCGAGGAACAGCCCTCCGAGGTGCTTGCTCTCGAGCGAGCAGCGCAGATCGCGCGGGTCGAAGAAGTCGTACTCGATCGCGTAGCCGGGGCGGGTGATGTGCGCGTGTTCGAGCCCCGGGATCGAGCGCACCAGTGCGTGCTGCACGTCGAACGGCAGGCTGGTCGAGATGCCGTTGGGGTAGACCTCGCAGGTGCTCAGCCCTTCGGGTTCGAGGAACACCTGGTGCGCGGTCTTGTCGGCGAAGCGCACGATCTTGTCTTCGACCGAGGGGCAATAGCGCGGGCCGACGCCTTCGATCACGCCGGTATACATCGGCGAGCGGTCCAGCCCGGCGCGGATGATGTCGTGCGTGCGCTCGCTGGTGTGCGTGATCCAGCACGCGACCTGGCGCGGGTGCTCGGCGGGCGTGCCGAGGTACGAGAACACCGGGCAGGGTTCGTCGCCCGGCTGCTCGGCCAGCTTCGAGTAATCGATGCTGCGGCCGTCGAGCCGCGGCGGCGTGCCGGTCTTGAGCCGGCCGACGCGCGGCGCCAGCTCGCGCAGCCGAGCGGCCAGCGTGTTCGCCGGCGGGTCGCCCATGCGCCCGCCCTCGTAGTTCTGCAGCCCGACGTGGATGCGCCCGGCGAGGAAGGTGCCGGTGGTCAGCACCACGGCGCGCGCGCAGAACTCGAGCCCGGTCTGGGTGCGCACGCCGACCACGCGTGCGCCTTCGACCAGGAGGTCGTCGACCGCTTGCTGGAACACGCGCAGTTCAGCCTGGGCCTCGACCATCGCCCGCACCGCGGCGCGGTACAGCGCCCGGTCGGCTTGCGCGCGGGTGGCGCGCACCGCCGGCCCCTTGCGCGAATTGAGGATGCGGAACTGGATGCCGCCGCGGTCGGCAGCGCGCGCCATCGCGCCGCCGAGCGCATCGATCTCCTTGACCAGATGCCCCTTGCCGATGCCGCCGATCGCCGGATTGCAGCTCATCGCGCCGACGGTCTCGATGTTGTGCGTCAGCAGCAGCGTCTTCAGCCCCATCCGGGCCGAGGCCATGCACGCCTCGGTGCCGGCATGGCCGCCGCCGATCACGATCACGTCGAAGGCTTCTGGGTAGCGCATGGTGTTGATCCGGCTCGGGAAAAATGGCCGGACATTGTAGTCGGGAAAAGGCTCGGCGGCCAAGGCCGGTACACCGCTGCCACGATGCGAACACGTCCGGGTCGGCGAGCGGGGAAGGGCTTCGGTGAAGCCGCTCAGCCGCCCACCGGCGCGCCCGATCCGCCCGATCCGCCCGATCCGCCCGGTGCCGGCAGCGTCGGGGCAGGCGCGGCCGGTGCAGCGGGTTCTGCCGGCGCGGCCGGCGCCGCGGTGCGCACGATCACGCTGGCCGGGCAGGCATCGCGCAGCTCGCTGCTGCAGGCGCGCGGTGCGAAGCCACGGTCGAGGCAGATCCGCACCTCGGTCAGCGCGCGCCCCTCACAGCGGAAGGCGATGCCCTCGGCCGACAGCCGCGGGTTGGCGCGCAGCCAGGCCGAGCGCAGCTTCGCCAGCGGCACGCGCAGCTCCTGCGTCGGCGCGGCGTAGGTTTCGGGCACCTTGACCGCGGCGTGCGCCTTCTCGACCGCCTCGACGTAGCCGGCCGGCGTCGTGCCGACGCAGGCGCCCTGCTCGCGCCAGGCTTGCTGCACGCGCTGCGCGCCCGGCATCAGCGCCATCAGGCGGTCGATCAGGTGGCGCTGCAGCGCGCCTTCGGCTGCACACGGCGCCTGTGCCTGCCCCTGCGCATCGCGCGGCCACAACCCGTCGACGACGAAGCCGCCGACCGCCCCGACAGCGCAGCGCGGATCGTCGGCCTTGGCGCCCTCGGCGCAGATCCCGGGCGTCCAGCCCAGCCCGAGCTGGTAGTGATCAGCGGGTTCGGCGACGGCGGATGCGGCACCGAACATGACGGCGAAAACAAAAAAGCTGTACGGACGAAACACCGGAAGGGACCTCCTTGCCGCGGTAGTGCCCCGATTTGACCACGCCCGTGCACAGGCGGACAGCGGCGCACATCGATTTTCGAATCGAGGCCCGACGGATCGGGCTGACAGGGCCGCAACGCCAGAACCACGTGTCTGCCGATCGCCTCGGGACTGACGTCCTCCGCGCGGATCTGGACGACGCTCGGCTTCTCGCCGTGGGTCGCGGCCAGGATCGCGCCGAAGTCCAGGTCGTGCGTCAGAACGACATAAGCGTTCGCGGCCGCATACGCCATGATCTCGGAATCGCGCGCGTTGGCCGCCCCGACTGCCGACCAATGCACCGCCTGCAGTCCCGA
>JBDHRG010000049.1:0-21506 GCA_039807445.1 Candidatus Competibacteraceae bacterium | reverse complement strand
CATCACCTGCGCGTCGAGCGCTACGTCACCCCGGCCGAGTTCGAGCAGTTGCGCGAGGACGCGCTGGCGCTGGGCTTCGCCCAGGTCGCCTCGGGGCCGATGGTGCGCTCCTCGTACCACGCCGACCTGCAGGCCAAGGGCGAGTTCAAATAGCAGGTACGAGGAGCGAGGCACGAGTAACGGCACCCGTCTCGTCGGGTCGCGGAGAGTTCCGGACGGTTGCGCGCCATCAGGGCCGTGTTCGCGGGTGGGGGCGGCAGTCCCGGAACCGCGAGCTAGGCGAATCCCCCGACGGGGGTGAGCGAAGGCGGCGACGAGCCGTTCACCCGATCGGATCGACCGCCCGGCGGCCGCGCTCAGTCGGCCTCTGCGGTCGCGAAGATGAGGCGACCGTCGACCGTGTTGGCCTCGATCCGCGTGCGGAAGAGATCTGCGTCGGCCATGCGCAGTCGCCGGCACACCTCGCGGCCGAGGTTCATCTGGATCATCACGAACTGCTCGAGATCCTTCTCGTACAGCGCATACAGCGTCGCGCACGAGACCTCGATCGCGCGGCAGTCGTCGAGGGCGAAGGCCGAAGCGCCGCGGGGGCAGAAATCCATCAGCGCGACCTCGCCGAAGCAGTCGCCCGCCGCGAAGTGGCGCAGCAGGAAGATACGTCCTTCCCAGGCCTTCAGGATGGCGACGCGTCCCTGCTCGAGGACGTACATCGAGGTGCCCGTCTCGCCTTCGCGGAAGAAGTGGCTGCACTTCGGCACCGCGACGACGGGAGCGAGTCCGAGCAGGAAGCTCAGCGTGTCTTCGCGGATGCCGCCGAAGACGGGCATCTCTTGCAGCAGGCGGAGCCGCGCGTCCGACATGGGCCTGTTCTCCGCTGGTGGCACCACCGCGAAGTGTAGGCCGCCGGCTGCGCGTATCATCCGCGTCGGCGACGCGGGCGGGCGCGCGATCCGCCGTTCCCGTGGGCCCGCTCAGGCGGCGGCTGCGGCCGGGCGCGCGACGGCGCGCTCGCGGATCGGCAGGTTGACCAGCGCGGCGGCGGCGGCGAGGGCGATGTCGCTGTACCACATCCAGTCGTAATCGCCGAAGCGCACCAGCGCGATGCCGCCGAGCCAGGCGCCGAAGAAGCCGCCGATCTGGTGCGACAGCAGCGTCATGCCGAACAGTGTCGCCAGGTAGCGCGTGCCGAACAGCTTGCCGACCAGCCCGGCGGTCGGCGGCACGGTCGCGAGCCAGGTCAGCCCCAGCGCGATCGAGAAGGCGTAGAAGGTCGTCGTCGTCTTCGGCGCGACCAGGTACAGCGCGACGATCAGCGCGCGCGAGCCGTACATCCAGAACAGCAGCCACTTCATCCGGTAGCGCTGCGCCAGCGCGCCGGCGCCGAGGCTGCCGGCGATGTTGGCGAGCCCGATCAGCGCCAGCGACGCCGCCGAGACGCTGGCCGGCAGGCCGCACAGCTCGACCGCCCCCGGCAGGTGCGTGACCAGGAAGGCGATGTGGAAGCCGCAGGTGAAGAAGCCGGCGTGCAGGCACCAGTAGCTGCGGTCGCGGAACGCGAGCGCGAGCTGCGCGCGCAGGCCGGGCTCGGCCGACGCCAATCCGGCGGTGTGCGCCGCGGCGGGCCGGCGCCGCAGCGGCCACGCCAGCGGCAGCGTCGCCAGCGACAGCGCCGCCATCGCCAGCATCGCCTGCACCCAGCCGAAGGACGCGATCACGGCCTGCGCGAGCGGCGCGAACACGAACTGCCCGAACGAGCCGCCGGCATTGATGAAGCCCGCGGCGAACGCGCGCCGCTGCGGCGGCAGGCGCATCGCGGTCGCGCCGATCAGGATCGAGAAGCTGCCTGCGCCGGCCCCGGCCGCGGCGAGCACGCCGATGCTCAGCACCAGCCCGGCTTCGCTGTCGGCGAAGGGCGCCAGCGCCAGCCCGGCCGCCAGCAGCAGCCCGCCGGCGACGATCGCGCGGCCCGAGCCGTAGCGGTCGGCCACGGCGCCGAACACCGGCTGCGAAGCCCCCCAGACGAACTGGCCGACCGCCATCGCGAAGCTGATCGCGCCGATGCCGAGCCCGGTCGAGCGGTCGAGCGGTGCGACGAACAGCCCGAGCGACTGGCGCGCGCCCATCGTGATCATCAGGACCGCAGCGGCGGTCAGCGACAGCAGCCAGTAGCTCGAGGCGCGGGAGGCGGGGTTCACGGGCTGGGATCCTCGGGGTCGTCATGCGGAGCGCGGCACCGG
Source organism: Candidatus Competibacteraceae bacterium (assembly GCA_039807445.1). GTDB lineage: Bacteria > Pseudomonadota > Gammaproteobacteria > Competibacterales > Competibacteraceae > JBDHRG01. The sequence continues at coordinate 19,269 of JBDHRG010000049.1, read as the reverse complement.
CGCAGCGTGTCGCAAACCGGCGCCGCCGTCCAACGAATGCGGCTGATGGAACGCATCACCTTCCTTGATCGATGACGCAAGCGCGCCTCACTCCGGCGCTTTGCCCGAGGCGCGCACCAGGCGGTTCCAGCCGTTGATCGTGACGATCGCGAGCGACAGGTCGGCGATCGCACGCTCGCTGAAGTGGGCTGCAGCGCCGCGAAGGCCTGCTCCAGTGTCGCCTCGTCGGCGAGCTGCGTCAGCACCTCGGTCCCAGGCCAGCGCGGCACGCTCGCGCTCGTCGAAAAAGGGGGCGTCGCGCCAGGTCACCACCGAGTGCAGGCGGCGCTCGCTCTCGCCGTCGGCACGGGCCTGCGCGGTGTGCATGTCGACGCAGAAGGCGCAGCCGTTGATCTGCGAGGCGCGCAGCTTGACCAGGTGCAGCAGGCCCTTGTCGAGACCGCAGCCCGACAGGTGCTGCTCGAGCCCGAGCATCGCCTGCAGCGCGCCCGGCGAAGCCTGGTAGAGGTCGTAGCGGGGTTTCATGGTGGATCTCCTCCCTGGGTGACGCGGGGCGGGATGCCCCGGCACGGACAGCCATGCTGGCGCTTGCATGGTCTGGCGTCGATCGCCAATTCTCGATAATTCGGGGAGACCAAGGCGGGGAGGGCGGGATGGAGTGGCACCTGGCGCTCGACGGGCGCGATGATCTGGTCGGGCAGGCAGCTGCGCGCGGCGATGCTCGACGGCCGACTGACCGGCAGGCGAACGCCTGCCGCCGAGCCGCGAACTGGCGCGCACGCTCGGCGTCTCGCGCAAGACCGTCACCGACGCCTATGAGCGCCTGAGCGCCGAGGGCCTGCTGCACGGGCGCGCCGGTGCAGGCAGTGTAGCGTGCTCGAGCGGCTGGGGTGAGCCAAAGTGGCAGCGTAACGACGCCCCGTTCGGGCTTGGTCAGAGGCGATCCTCGAAGCGAAAGCCGCGGGTTCTCAAGGCGACGAGCAGGAACCACCCCCTACGAGCATCGAATGCTGCAGGCGCTTGTAGTGTGAGGCGGTCTGAGTGCACGCCCGCCGAAGGCGGTAGCGATCGCGGCGAGGTTGGTGGTCTGCATCTGGAACAGCGTACTCGCTCAATGGCAGAGCTGACTTGCTGCTCCGCTTCGCTTCCGCCATGCGTCCGCCGAGCGTATTCAGGGTTGCTCGATGCCCTCTCGAGTTCGACTTGTCTTGGAGGGGGGTTTTTCTTAATATTTCAAAACTTTGAGTCTGTATAGGGAGTGAAGTAATGTCAACGACGACATGTCTCGACGTGTTTGCGAAATGCGTCGAGGCCGTCCATGACGGTGTGCTGATCGAATCGGTCAGTGTCAAAGACAAAGAGTTTCACTTTCAGAACTGGTTCGAGAAGCGGCTGGAATCGTGCGGTTTTCACTTCGATGCAGCAGGCCGGAACGCGTATCCAGATTTTCGCTTAGTGAACAGCCCGGAAGGATTCGAGGCCAAGGGTTTGGCCTATCCGGGACGCGAGCGGGACTACGACTGCAATAGTCAGATACCAAGTGGACTCCACAACGGACGAGAGATATTCTACGTTTTCGGCCGCTATCCAGTCGATCTCGTGCCGTACGAAGTCAATGGGAACGGCAAGAAAGAATATCCAGTCATCGATCTCGTGATCTGTCATGGCGACTTCCTGAATGCAGATCGCGACTATGTCCACAAGAACAAGAGCGTCAGGGGATTCGGAAGTTACGGAGACATCATGATCCGGGATCGGAAGATGTATGTGGCTCCCACGCCTTTCGTCTTGACAGAAGGTACGACCGGATTGATGACACTGATCTTGCCAGAAGGTTTCGATATTGACGAGCGTTTCCAGGAAGTGGGACGTCTGGTGCGCGTCGAGTCCGCCGAGCTCGTAGTCGGGTACAGATTCGATCTGCGTACCAATGCGTTGACCGCCGAGAAGATTCCCAACCCTGGCGTCGGAGTCCAGCACAGGTTCGTCGCATATCGATTGAAGTCGCAGTCGTCGAAACCAGTCAGGATGGTGACTGGCTTGGCAGAGCCTGCGGAGCGGCCTGGGGTGGACGAGGAGTGATGATGGCTGATCGCGTGCCGTCGGCTTGCCCGGATGAGCCCTTCAGGGATCGGACCACCTCTCTGGAGTCGGGTTTTCCGATAGTCGAAATCAGCCAGCTTGCCGAGCGTGAGAGTTGGCGGAAGGAGATCAATCGACCTCTTTACCATATCCACAAGTGGTGGGCTACCCGCCTGGGTTCCGTTTTCAGGGGGATCACCTTAGGAGCTCTGCTTGGCCCCAAGGATAGGGTATGGGAGCAGTTCTATCGCACTCACGAGTTTCGCGGCCGAACCGTGCTCGACCCCTTCATGGGAAGCGGTACGACGATCGGCGAGGCTTTGAAGCTCGGTTGTAAGGCTATCGGAACCGACATCAATCCTGTCAGTACGTTTCTAGTTCGACAGGGATTGACTTCGGTCAGTGAAGGCGCGCTGCGAAAAGCCTTCGCGCGTTTCGAAGAAGAAGTGGCTACGGAGATCAAGAAATACTATCGGACGCGTGATCCCGGGACTGGAGAGATGATTCCGGTTCTCTATTTTTTCTGGGTCAAATATGTTGAGACGCCGAAGGGAGAGAAAATTCCGCTGTTCGACAATTACATATTCAGTCGTGACGCTTATCCGAAGAAGAAACCGAAGGCCCAGATCATTTGTCCGAACTGCTGGGGAGTGATCGAGGCGCGGTACGATTCGACACGTCTTCGCTGTCCGGATTGCAATGCGATTTTCAATCCACAGCAGGGACCGGCATCAGGGCAGTACGTCACTGGGAAAGATGGGGCGCGCTATCGGGTCAAGGACTTGCTGCCACAGGATGGGTCTCCTCCGAAGCATCGGATGTACGCAATGCTCGCGTTGCGGGTAAACGGTGAGAAGGTCTACTTGCGTGTTCGGTCGGAAGATGAGGCGCTTTTCGAAGCGGCCGAATGCAGACTCGCTTCCGAAAGTCTGCCTCTTCCGAGTTTGGATGTCAGACCAGGGCACAATACGAACCAGGCGAGGGGGTACAATTATCTTCAGTGGCGAGACTTCTTCAATGCGCGCCAATTGTTGGCGCTCGGCTTGTTGTTGCGGTCGATTCTCAGAATCGAAGATCGAACTGTTCGCGAACAATTTCTCTGCCTATTCTCCAGTACCCTGGAGTTCAACAATATGTTCTGCAGCTTCAAGGGCGAAGGAACGGGGGCGGTGCGCCATATGTTTTCCAATCATATTCTGAAGCCGGAACGCACGCCGCTGGAAAACAGTGTCTGGGGGACTGAAAAGAGTAGCGGCACGTTTTCGACTCTGTTTGAATCGCGGCTGCTGCGCGCAAAGAGGTACCTGCGTGAACCCTTCGAATTGAGGATCGAGACCGATCTGCTCGGGAGTGCAACCGGTAGCGTCAAGCAGGTCGTCAGCAAACCTATAGACATGCCGCTGGCCGAGTCCTGGGATGAACTCTGTCGGAACGAATGCGGTGCTCTGGTCTTGAATGGAGATGGCGGCCATCTACCCGTGCCTGACCGGACAGTGGATGCGGTGATCACTGATCCACCTTATTTCGATTTCGTCCATTACAGTGAACTCAGCGACTTCTTCTTCGCATGGCTCGCTCCCGTGCTAGCTCAGACCTATCCGTTTTTCAAGCGAAAGAATTCATCGAACCCTAACGAGGTTCAGCACAAGAATGCGCGTGTCTTCTCGGATCAGCTTGCGCGAGTCTTTGCCGATTGTCGCCGGGTACTGAAAGACGACGGGATCTTGGCCTTCAGCTTCCATCATTCGCGACCCGAGGGGTGGGCAGCCATCTACGAGGCGATCGTCAATGCCGGACTCGAGATCGTGGCAGCGCATCCTGTACATGCGGAGTTGCGAGGCGCCAGCCCGAAGTCGGCAGCCAAGGAGCCGATCAGTCTCGATGCGATCCTGGTCTGCCGCAAGCGCGAGGGCCGCACCGTAGCAGAGAAGGGCTTTGACCAGGTGCTCGCTCGCACGAAGGCACTCACTGGCATTCTGGCCGAGGCTGATATGCGGATCTCGGCTGGCGACCGGTTCGTGATCGCTGCTTCGCAACTCTTGGTGGCACTGGCAGGGGCCGCGCTGTCCTTTGACGAAGTCTGCGAAAGGCTCGCAGCACTCCGAGCCGAGATGTAGGCGGATGCCTCGGCGGTCCACAACAGGAGGGCCGCCCGTACAGGCGGCCCTGAGTCGCCGAGCCGCGTCCGCCTCACGGGATCGGCGGCGTTCCGGCGTCCCGAAGTTCGACAGTTGTGAGGTTAAGCTATTGATTTTATTGAATGACGGTAGTTTGTAGTGGCACGTTTTATCCCAATAAAATCAATCAGTTGCAACGAACTGTCGAAGTCGGGGCGTCGATCGACAGCAGGAAGCGCACCAGCCGCAGCCGGTCGGCCGGGTTGCTCAGCGTGTCGACGCCGCCGGTGCCGGCGCTGCGGTGGGTGACGTTCTGCAGCACGGCGTCGAGCGAGGGGGCGGTGCCGTTGTGCAGCAGGGTGTCGGGGAAGGCGAACACCGATAGCAGCGGGGCCGGCGCGAAGCCGTCGGCACCGAGCGGCGGTGCGGCGTTGGCGCGGATCTCGTTCAGCGCCGTCGGGTCGAAGGTGCCCACCTGGCGCAGCTCGCCGATCAACTGGCCGTTGGAAACCAGCGTGGCCACGGGCGGCGGGGTGAAGCGCACCCGGCTCGAGGTCCACTGCGCGTCGCCGTGGCAGGCCTGGCAGTTGGCAGCCTGGAACAGCGAACGGCCGGCGAGTGCGGCCGTATCGGTGTCCGGCACCGGCGAGATCGGCGCACGGATGCCGAACTGCACGAACGCCTTGATCGCGTCCCAGGCGCCGACGCCGCGCACCGTCACCTGGCGCCGCGCCGTGTTGGGCGGGCCGTTGGCCGGGTCGAAGGCCGCCACCGGCGGGGTGTTGTCCGGCGTGTTGCCGTCGCTGCCGACGAACAGCCCGAGCCCGCCGGAGACGCCGCGGATGTTGAGCTCGAAATCCTGCTCCTCGTCGAAGATCGCCGACCAGTTCAGCGCGCGCTGGGTGCTGCGCGTGGCATCGGTCTGGTCGAAGTCGGTGTGCTGCGGGATGGTGCGGCGCGGGCCGGCGGCGAAGATCCACACCACGTTGTCGCTCAGCCCGTTGGGGTGGCAGCTCGCGCACGAGCCCCAGCCGCCGGCCGACATGCGCCCGGCCTGGGCCGGCGGGTCGAACTGGCCGACCGAGGTGTTGTACAGCTCTTTGCCGATGTGGATCTTGTCGGCCAGGGTGCCGGGGGTGGGCAGCGCGCTCGAGGGCAGGCTGGCGAGCACCCGCTCGCGGGGGCCGCTCAGGTCGATCACCGAGACGTCGCGCGAGACGTAGTTCATCACGTAGGCGCGGGTGTCGGCGGCGTTGACGACGATGCCGCGCGGGTTCCTGCCGACCGGGATCTGCAGCACGCGGCCCGGGTCGGCCGGATCGCTCTGCACCGCGGGCATGCCGGTGGAGTCGAGCGCGATCTTGACGACGATGTTGCTGGCGGCGCTGAGCACGTAGCCCTGGCCGAGCCCGTGCTTGAACGCGATCGCCCAGGGCTGGGTGATGAACAGCCGCGCTGGATCGGTCTGGTCGCGCACCGCGGTGTGCAGGTTGATCGTCTTGCCGGCATCGATGTTGCGGCTGCGGTCGATCACCGCCAGCAGGCTCTGGGTGTTGACGTTGAAGCGCACCGGGCCATTGGGCGAGGCGCCGGTGTTGGGCAGGTAGGCGAAGCCGTCCTTGATCGCGATGCCGTTGAGCTGGTTCGGATAGGCGCCGGTGGTGAAGACGAAGTCCGGGCCTGGCGGGATGCGGGCGATGGCGTCGCCATTCGCCATGAAGCCGGTATCGGCGATCGGGAGCAGTGTCACATCGCCGGTGATGCTGTCGGTGGCGGTGGAAAGCACCGTGACCCGCCCCACCTTGGCGTCGTCCTGGCCGTCGACCTTGCCCGGCACGGGCAGGACCAGGAGCTGGGTCACGTAAACGGTTTCGTCGTTGTCGTCGGCATCGCCGTCGTTGCTGGTCGCGATGCCGCGCGGCTCGAAGCCCGGGAGCGTCAGCGTCCTGACGACCACGTCGCTGGCGGTGTCGATCACCGAGACGTTGCCCGAGCGGGCGTTGGTGACGTAGAGCTTGCGGCCGTTCGGGGTCAGCGCCAGCCCGTAGGGTTCGGTGCCGACGGCGATGTTGCGGAGCGGGCGCGAGATCGCGCCGTTGGCGATGTTGACGCGGATCACCGAGACCGTGCCGCTGACGGTGTTGGCGACGTAGGCTTTCTTGCCGTCGGGCATGAAGACCACGCCGTTGGGCTCGCGGCCGGCCGGTACTTCGGCCAGGCAGCGGTTGCGGTCGGCGCGCACGTCGAAGAAGGTCACGCTGTTGTTGTCGGGGTTGGCCACCGCGAGGCAGGCGCCGTCGCCGCTGAACGCCAGGGGCTGCGACGCGGTGGGGCCGGCGAAGCGCGTGAGCGGCGGATCGGCGGCGAGCGCGGCGTTGCGCCCGGTGGACAGCGCCAGCGCGATGGTCAGGGTCAGCGGCGACCAGGCGCCGCGGTGCAAGGTTCGGGATGCCATGGCTTCCCCCTTCCCGCCAGTCCGGCGGGGTGTGGAACGGTCAAGTCCGCCTGCGCCCGCCCAGGCGCAGCGCCACCAAGCCGACGCCGAGCAGCAGCAGCGCGCCCGGTTCGGGGACGATGCCCTGCTGCACGCGCAGGTAGCCGCTGCCGAGCCCGCCGGGGCTCAGCACCGGGACGAGGCTCAGCGCGTGCGCCCCGGGCGCGAGCGCGAACACGCCCTGGCTGATGTCCGGATCGGCCAGGCAGGGGACGGGATCGTCACCGCAGTCGTCGCTGCCGGTCGGCAGCGACGTGAGCCCCAGGCTGATGCCGAAGTCGAACACTTCGAACCGGTCGCCGGCCTCGAAGGCATCGACGACTGTCAGCGTCGCGCCGCCCGCGGGGACGACGAGGGTCCAGTCGGGCGCATCGAGGAAGGTGTGGTGGGGGTTTCCGAACTCGGGATGCAGAAGGCGCCGGCGGGATCGGCCGGATCGCAGCCGGTGGCGGCAAGGCCGGCATCGGTGAAGCCGAACTGGTAGAAGATGTCGAAACCGATCGGCCCGGCGTAGACCGGGGTGGTGATTCCCAGGGCGACGGCGAGTACCGCACTCCGGTACCGCCGCCCCGGAGAAGCTGGCTGCAAGTCGTTCATGGCTGCCTCCTCGGAATGTTCCGCGCCGGGGTGGCCGGAAAGCCGTGCGACGCGGGTCCTGGCTGGCGAGGGTCGGGCACCACCGGCGGATTCCTCGGGCATCAAGCGCGCCATGATTATTTTTTTGATTGAAATCAACGAAGCGTCGTCGCTGACCCGCGAGTGCTTGTAAAGAAAGCTGACATCGGCGGGACCGGGCGGTGATCCAACTCGGTGCCTGTCGGCCGGCGGCCGCCTCCAAACGAAAAGGGCGCCCCGCGGAGGGGCGCCCTTCGGCATCCGGCGCTGCGAAACGCGCTTACACCTGCCAGAACGGCTTGCGCGCCTCGTCGATGGCATCGGCGCGGCTCAGGCCGATGTCGGCCAGCGTCCGATCGTCCAGCGCCGCGAGCGCCGTGCGCTCGGCGTGGCGCTGGCGCCAGGTCGCGATCAGCCCGCCGAGGGACGACGGGCGGCGGGTCTCGGCGGCGCTCCAGTCGGCGACGAAGTGGTTGATACGGCTGAAGCCCGCCTCGGACGCCTCGGCGGTGCGGCCGCTGGCGTGGGTGCTGCCGACGAAGCCGGCGGTCTGGGTTTCGAACAGCTTGAACAGGGTGTCGAACATGGTACTCACCTACAGTCTGCAATGTCCGGTCCGGCGCGATGCTCCGCTCGTGGCGGTACCCGCCCTGCGACCGAACCATGCCCGGAGCCTTCGTGGGGTGACCGGGAACCTTTCGATGGCACGCATCGTATGATCGGCAAGCCGTTGCCACAAACGAGATTTGTTCACTGCAACATGAATTGATCTTGAACCTCAGGCCAGGCAGACCCCACCCTGATAGAGGCAGCGCCCGGGCCGGCGGAGTCGCTGCGAGCGTGAGTCGCTCGAGTCCGAGCCGCGCGGCGTCGAGTCGTGGTAGATTCCGCTGCGCCGTCCCTGGAGGCGCCTGTTCGCGAGCGGAGGCGACGAGCGAGGTGGCGACCGTGGAGCGCGCCGGGCCCCCGAGGGTCCGCCCGCTGCCAGACCTCCGGCCCGTGTCGCGTTCTTTCAGCCGATCCGCGCGAGCGCTCGCGCGGAGCATCAAGAGATTTCGAGTCATGACCACTTTCGTTACGGAGCGCGTGACGAGCGTCCATCACTGGAACGACACCCTGTTCAGCTTCAAGACCACGCGCGACGAGTCGCTGCGGTTCGAGAACGGCCATTTCGTGATGATCGGTCTGGAGGTCGAGGGGCGCCCGCTGATGCGCGCCTACAGCATCGCCAGCGCCAACTACGAGGAAGAGCTCGAGTTCTTCAGCATCAAGGTGCAGAACGGCCCGCTGACCTCGCGCCTGCAGCACCTCCAGGTCGGCGACCCGCTGCTGGTGAGCCGCAAGCCGACCGGGACGCTGGTGCTGCACGACCTGCTGCCGGGCAAGCACCTCTACCTGTTCGGCACCGGCACCGGGCTGGCGCCGTTCATGAGCCTGATCAAGGACCCCGAAGCCTACGAGCGCTTCGACAAGGTCGTGCTGGTGCACGGCGTGCGCTACGTCAGCGAGCTGGCCTACGCCGACTACATCACCCGGGAGCTGCCGAACAACGAATACTTCGGCGACGCCGTGCGCGCGAAGCTGATCTACTACCCGACCGTCACGCGCGAGCCCTTCCGCAACCAGGGACGGCTGACCGACCTGATCGACAGCGGCAAGCTGTGCGCGGACATCGGCCTGCCGCCGCTGAATCCCGAGCACGACCGCGCGATGATCTGCGGCAGCCCGAGCATGCTCAAGGACACCTCGGCGCTGCTCGACGCGCGCGGCTTCAAGGTTTCACCCCGCGTCGGCGAGCCGGGCGACTACGTGATCGAGCGCGCCTTCGTCGAGAAGTGAGCGGCGCGGCGCGCGACCGGACCACCGGGCAGCTCGCGACGCCCTCAGCCGCCGCCGAGCAGCTTCTGCGCCTGCTCGAGCAGGCGGCGGCGACGCAGCAGCAGCGTCAAGCGGCGGCCGCCGGCCTGGTGCCACAGCACCGCCGAGCGCAGCCCGGCGAGCAGCAGCGCACGGATGCGGTGGGCGTTTTCCGGGTGGCTCAGGTGGCGCTGCTCGCCGTTGACCATGATCCGCGGCGTCAGCGTGCTGATCGTGCCGCTGTAGAGTTCCGCGAGCTCGGCGACGATCGCGGCGTCGCCCGGGCCGAGTTCGGCGAGCCGCGGGGCGAGCGCCTCGATCCCGGCGCGCAGCCGCCGGGTCATCGGCGCGTTCTGCGCCAGGTGCCGCTCGAGCGCCAGCAGGTTCACCGTGTAGCGCGCGAGCTCCATCTCGCGCGGCGTGCGCAACTCGTCGGCGAGCAGCTTCAGGCCTCGGCGCAAGCCCCACAGCCCGCCGTACACCGCCTCGACGTCCTCGGCGTCGATCCGGAAAAGGCTGCCCAGGCAGACGTCGGCATCCGCGCTGGAGCACTGGCCGGTGTAGGCGATGTCACGCACCAGCGCCACCGCCTGGAACAGGCCGGCTAGCGCGATCGCGCGTTCACGGTCGGTCTTCTGCATGTTCTCGGTTCTTGTGCTGATTGCGTCCGGAAGGGGGGCTCAGAGCGCCGATTCGATCACGCCGCCGCCGAGACAGGTCTCGCCGTCGTAGAGCACCACCGACTGGCCCGGCGTCACCGCGCGCTGCGGCGCCTCGAACACCACCTCGCAGCCGTCCTCGGCGAGGCGGGTGATCGTGCACGCCTGATCGGGCTGGCGGTAGCGCGTCTTCGCGCGGCAGGCGAACGGCGCGCCCGGCGGCTCGCCGGCGATCCAGCCCAGGCCGCTGGCGCGCAGGCCGCGCGCGTACAGCAGCGGATGCTCGCCCTGGACGACGATCAGCGCGTTGCGTCGGGGGTCCTTGCCGGCGACGAACCAGGGCTCGCCGCTGCCGCCCTTGCGCCCGCCGATCTTCAGACCCTGGCGCTGGCCGAGGGTGTAGAAGGCCAGCCCCTGGTGCTCGCCGACGGTTTCGCCTTCGGGCGTGAGCAGCGGGCCGGGGCGGGCCGGCAGGAAGCGGGCGATGAATTCGCGGAAGTCGCGCTCGCCGATGAAGCAGATCCCGGTCGAATCCTTCTTGTCGTGGGTGATCAGCCCGGCGCGCTCGGCGAGCGTGCGCACCTCGCGTTTGAACAGGTGGCCGACCGGGAACAGCGCGCGCGCGATCTGCGCCTGCGACAGCGCGTGCAGGAAGTAGCTCTGATCCTTGCCCGGGTCGAGCCCCTTCAGCAGCAGGCTGCGGCCGTCGCGCTCGATGCGCCGCGCATAGTGGCCGGTGGCGATGGCGTCGGCGCCGAGCCGCCGCGCGTGCGCGAGGAAGGCTTTGAACTTGATTTCGCTGTTGCAGAGGATGTCCGGGTTCGGCGTGCGGCCGCGCTCGAGCTCGAGCAGGAAATGTGCGAACACGCGCTCGCGGTACTCACGCGTGAAGTTCACCGTGTGCAGCGGGATGCCCAGCGCGTCGCAGACTTCCCGGGCGTCGCGGACGTCGTCGGCGGCGGTGCAATAGGCGCCGGTGTCGTACGAGTCGTCCCAGTTCTTCATGAAGACACCGTGCACGTCGTAACCCTGTTCGACGAGCAGCAGCGCCGCGACCGAGGAGTCGACGCCGCCGGAGATGCCGACGACGACGCGGGGTTTGCGCATGACCAGTGCTCAGGCTGTGCTGGAGGGCCGCCCGGCGGGCGGCGGCGCGGCTACGGTACGCCAACGCCCGAGCCTTGCCAAGCCGCGGCGCCTCCGGTTCAATGTGGTTCGACCGCCTCGCGCGGAGACACGGATGGCTGGCGGGTCTCCGCGGCAGTCAGAAACAAGCACGACGTGAGACGGGACAGTTCTTGATGGATCGGTGCGGATTCGGCCCGGGGCATGGAGGATGAGGCGATGGCTGGGCCGTGTCTGCCTGCTCCTCGCCCTGGTCGGCACCGGCCGCACCATGGCGGACGAGCCGCCGGAGGTCGAGCTGATCGCATCGCTCACCGTGGAGCAGGGGGTGCTGTCGCGCAACGCCGTGCGGCTGATCTTCGGCATGCGCCTGCGCACCTGGCGCGACGGTTCACCGATCCGCGTCTTCACGCTGGCGGACGACGATCCGCTGCACGCCGCTTTCTGCAAGGAGCTCGTCGGCCTGTACCCGCACCAGCTGCGGCTGGCGTGGGACCGGCTGATCTTTTCGGGCACCGGGCAGACGCCGGTGCAGCTCGCCAGCGAAGCCGAGATGCTCGAGCGGGTGGCCAGCACGCCGGGCGCGATCGGCTACCTGCAGCGCTCGCGGATCACCGACCGCGTCAAGCGGTTGCGGGTGGAGTAGCCACATGCTCGGCGACGCGGCGTGTGCCCGGGCGGCGGCTGCCTGCATGACGGATGCCCGCACGGTGGATGTGATCGACGACGATGCCCGGGAGGCCGAGCGCGGCCTCTTCTTCAGCCTGAAATGGCGTGCCCTGCTGCTGACCAGCATCGTGTTGCTGCTGGTCGCGCTCGGCAGCAGTTGGCTCAGCTTCCACAACCTCAGCGCGCAGTTCCACGAGCAGCGCGGCAAGGCGCGCGACGCGCGCCTGCGCGAGTTCGATGCGCTGATGGGGCAGTCGCTCGAGCGTCTGCGCCAGCTCGCGGTACTGCTGCCGGCGATGCCCGGGATGCTGTCGGCCCTGGCCGCCGGCGACCGCGCCGCGGTGCAGCACGCGTTCGATCCGCAGTGGCCGGCGCTGCAGCTCGACATGGGGCTGGAGCTGATCGCGTTCTTCGATGCCAGCGGGCGGCGCATCGAGGGCTGGACGGTCGATCCCGAGCGCGCCGACGCCGGCCTCGACGGTCTGGTGGCGCGTGCACGCGAGCGCGAGGCGCCGCAGACGGCGCTGTCGTGCGCGCCCGAGTGCGTGCTGTTCCTCGCCGCGCCGGTGCTGGTCGAGGGTCGCAGCGCGGCGGTGCTGCTCGGCGCCAACCTGGCCGAGCTGGTGCACAACTTCGCTGCCGTCTCGGGCACCCGGATCGGCCTGTTGCGGGTGGGGGCCGGCGCGGCGCGCGCCACCGCGCTCGGGCGCCTGAGCGACTGGGGCGTCGATGTCGCGGCGCTGACGCACCCCGAGACCACGCTGCCGCTGCTGGCCACCGCCTCGGGGCTGTACGGGCTCGATCGCGCCGCCGCCGGCGTCACCGTCGAGCACGGCGGACGCGCCTACGAGCTGCGCGTGTCGAGCCTGCCCGAGGGCGCGGCAGCAGCCGGCGTGCGCCTGCTGGTGATCGACGACATCAGCGCGGCGCTGGCCGGCATCCGCAATGCCGCGCGCGACAGCGCACTGGCGGGCGTCACCGGCTGGGTCGGCGCCGAGCTCTTGCTGCTGGTGATCCTGTGGGGGCCGATGTCGCGGCTGCGCCGCACCGCGAACACGCTGCCGCTGCTGGCGCAGGGCGCGTTCGAAGCCGTGCGCCGTGCCGTGGCGCCACGCCAGCCGCAGCGGCGCGAAGACGAGATCGACATCCTCGACCGCACCACGGTCGCGCTCGCCGATCGCCTCGAGGCGCTCGAGGGGCAGGTGGCCGAGCGCACGCAGACGCTGTCGCGGCGCATGACCGAACTCGCGCACGAGCGCGACTTCATCTCGAGCCTGCTCGACACCGCCCAGGTCGCGATCTTCACGCTCGATGCCCAGGGCCGCATCGTGATGGCCAACCCCTTCGCGCAGACCGTCACCGGCTATCCGGCACGCGAGCTGGTCGGGCGCGTCTTCGCCGAGCTGCTGCGCTCCGAGACCGGCAACGAAGGGCGCCCGGAAGCGATTCTGGCCGCCGGCCAGCGCCACTGCCGCCACGAGTCGCTGCTCGCCTGCCGCGACGGCGGCTTGCGCAACGTGATCTGGTACCACTCGCGGCTGAAGGGCGAGGGCCAGCCGGCGGTGCTGTCGGTGGGGCTCGACATCACCGAGCGCCGCGGCGCCGAGTCGCGGCTGGCGTGGATGGCCGACCACGACACGCTGACCGGGCTGCCGAACCGCCGCCGGCTGCACGAAGAGCTCGAGCTGATGCTCGGCGCCGCACAGCGCCAGCACCGCAGTGGCGCGCTGCTGCTGATCGACCTCGACCAGTTCAAGTACGTCAACGAAGCCGACGGCCACCTCGCCGGCGACCGGCTGCTGAAGACCGTCGCCAACGCGCTGGTGCGCGAGCTGGTCGCCGCCGATCTGGTCGCGCGGCTCGGCGGCGACGAGTTCGCGGTCCTGGTGCGCGATCTCGACGCCAGCGCCGCCTCGAGGCTGGCGGCGGAGGTCCATGCGGCGATCGGCGCGCTGTGCTGCGAAGTCGGCGGGCGTGCGCACCACGTCAGTGCGAGCATCGGCATCGTGCTGTTCCCCGAGCACGGCGACAGCGTCGAAGAGCTGCTCGCGCACGCCGAGCTGGCGATGTACGAAGCCAAGGACGCCGGGCGTGGCCACTGGCACCTGTTCTCCGAACGCGACGCCTCACGCGAGCGCCTGCGCGACCGCGTATTCTGGAAGGAACGCGTCGCCCAGGCGCTGGCCGAAGACCGCTTCGTGCTGTACTTCCAGCCGATCATGCGCATCGCCGACGGCATGGTCAGTCACTACGAAGTGCTGCTGCGCATGCTCGAGCCCGACGGCAGCGTGGTGAGCGCCGGCCAGTTCATCGAGGCGGCCGAGCGCAGCGGGCTGATCCACTCGGTCGATCGGCTGGTGCTGTCGAAGGCGATCCACTACCTCGCCCACATCCACCGCCGCGGCATCCACGTCAGCTTTTCGCTGAACCTCTCGGGCCACACCTTCAACGACCCCGAACTGCTGCCGCACCTGAGCCGCGAGCTCGAGGCCTCGGGGGTCGACACCTCGAAGCTGATCTTCGAGATCACCGAAACCGCAGCGGTGGCCGACTTCGCCCAGGCGACTTCGGCGATCCTGGCGATCAAGAGCCTCGGCTGCCGCTTCGCGCTCGACGACTTCGGCATCGGCTTCTCGTCGTTCGCCTACCTGAAGCACTTCCCGGTCGATTACCTGAAGATCGACGGCTCGTTCATCCGCGGCCTGGCCGAGAACCCGGACGACCAGCTGATCGTGCGCGCGCTCGGCCAGATCGCTGCCGGTTTCGGCAAGAAGACCATCGCCGAGTACGTCGAGGACGAGGCGGCGCTGCAGCTGTTGCGCGAGATCGGCATCGATTACGCGCAGGGCTACTTCATCAGCCAGCCGCGCCCGGCCGAAGACGTGTTCGGCCAGCCGCTGGCGCGCGAGGGGTGATGGTTCGGGGGATGAGGAATGGGGAATGGGAAAAGACGTGAGACGCGATATGCAAACTGTGCCAGCGCCTTCGCGCCTCATTCCTCATTCCTCATTCCCGTTCACCCATCTCCGAACCACGACAGCTTTTCGCGCAGTCGTACGACTTCGCCGACGATGACCAGCGAGGGCGGCTGGATGCCGGCCTCGGCCACGCGCTCGGGCAGGGCCGCCAGCGTCGCGACGTGCACGCGCTGGCTGCGCGAGGTGCCGCGCTCGACGATCGCCGCCGGCGTGTCGGCCGGCAAGCCGTGTTCGATCAGGCGGTCGCGGATCTGCGCGATGCCGTGCAGCCCCATGTAGAACACCAGCGTCTGCCGCGGCTGCGCCAGCGCCGCCCAGTTCAGCACGAGCTCGCCGTCCTTCATGTGGCCGGTGACGAAGGTCACGCTCTGCGCGCAGTCGCGGTGCGTCAGCGGGATGCCGGCGTAGGCGGCGCAGCCCGAGGCCGCGGTGATGCCCGGCACCACCTGGAACGGGATGCCGGCGGCGGCGAGGCGCTCGATCTCCTCGCCGCCGCGGCCGAAGATGAACGGGTCGCCGCCCTTGAGCCGCAGCACGCGGCGGCCTTCGCGCGCCAGGTGGATCAACAGTTCGTTGATGTCGTCCTGCGACAGCGCGTGCTGGCTGCGCGCCTTGCCGACGTAGATGCGCTCGGCGTCGCGGCGCGCCAGCGCCAGCACGTCCGCCGACACCAGCCGGTCGTAGACCACCACGTCGGCTTGCTGCATCAGCCTGAGCGCGCGGAACGTCAGCAGGTCGGGGTCGCCGGGGCCGCCGCCGACCAGGTACACCTCGCCGGTTTCGGCAACGCCGGCGTCGCCGGCCGCGATCGCCTGCGCCAGCCGCGCGCGCGCGCGCGCCTCGCGCCCGGCGAGCATGTCTTCGGCGATCGCCCCGCCGAGCACCTGTTCCCAGAAGGCGCGGCGCTTGGGCGCGCTCAGGCGCTCCTGCACCGCTTGGCGGAACTCGGCGGTCAGCGCGGCGAGCCGGCCATAGGCGGCCGGGATCAGCGACTCGAGCCGCCCGCGCAGCAGCCGCGCCAGCACCGGCGAGGCGCCGCCGGTCGACAGCGCGATCTGGATCGGGCCGCGGTCGACGATCGCCGGCATGATGAAGCCGCACAGCTCGGGCTGGTCGACGACGTTGACCGGGATGCCGCGCGCCTCGCACAGCGCCGAGACTTCGCGGTTGACGTCGAGCGCATCGGTCGCGGCGATCGCGAGCCGCATGCCGTCGAGATCGGCCGGGGCGAACGCGCGGCGCAGCGCGGCGATGCGCCCGGCGGCGGCCAGCGCCTCGAGCGCCGGGCACAGCGCGGGGGCGACCACCGTCACCGCGGCGCCGGCTTCCAGCAGCAGCGCTACCTTGCGCTCGGCGACCTCACCGCCGCCGACCACCAGCACCGGCTGACCGCGCAGGTTCAGGAATATCGGCAGGTAATCCACTCTCGACCTCGGCATCGTTCGCAGGCTTGCCCTTGTACCGCAAAGGCGCCTGGCGGGGAATGAGGGGTGGGGGGATGGGGCGCGTGAGACGTGAAGCGTGAGACGTGATGTGCGAACTGTGCCACCGTCTTCACGCTTCACGCTTCACGCTTCACGCTTCACGCTTCACGCTTCACGCTTCACGCTTCACGCCCATCCATGCTCGCCCGGGGGTAAGCTATGCGGCCATCCCCGTGGCCGACAGAGGCACAAGGAGCCCCAAGCCGTGGTCGCCGTCAACAGACCCATCGAACTCGATTTCGACGCCTGGCTCGCCGGCCTGCCGGTGCGCTGGACGCCGGAGCAGGTCGAGGCCGTGCGCGATGCGCGTGCGCTGGTGCTGGCCAACCATCCCGGCGAGCCGGCACCCGAGGCGCTGGCGGTGGCCGACATCCTCGCCGAGCTCAAGCTCGACCACGAGGTGGTCGCCGCGGCGCTGCTGCAGCCCGAGTGGGCTTCGAAGCGGATCGAGCGCGAGGCGCTGACGGCGCGCTTCGGCGCGGGTGTCGCCGCGCTGGTCGAAGGCGTCGGCAAGCTCGCCGTGATCGGCGAGTTCCACCAGCAGGGCCAGCCGCACGGGCGCCAGCTCGAGAGCCTGCGCAAGATGCTGCTGGCGATGGCGCAGGACTTGCGCGTGGTGCTGATCGCGCTGGCCGGCTGCCTGGCGCGGATGCACCGGATCGACGCGCTGTCCGAAGCCGAGCGCAAACGCCTGGCGCGCGAGGCGCGCGACCTGTTCGCGCCGCTCGCCAACCGCCTCGGCATCGCGCGCGTCAAGTGGGAGCTCGAAGACCTGGCGCTGCGCTGCCTCGAACCCGAGGTTTACCGCAAGCTCGCGCGCGCGCTCGACGAGCGCCGCACCGAGCGCGAAGCCTACATCGACGCGCTGATCGCGCAGCTGCGCGACGAACTCGCGCGTGCCGGCGTCCGCGCCGACGTCCAGGGGCGCGTCAAGCACATCTACAGCATCTGGAAGAAGATGCAGCGCAAGCAGCTGCCCTTCGAGCAGATCTTCGACGTGCGCGCGGTGCGCGTGATGGTCGACTCGGTCGCCGACTGCTATGCCGCGCTCGGCGTGGTGCACGCGCAGTGGAACCACATCCGCCAGGAATTCGACGACTACATCGCCAATCCCAAGGCCAACGGCTACCGTTCGCTGCACACCGCGGTGATCGGCCCCGGCGGCAAGACGCTCGAGGTGCAGATCCGCACCGAAGAGATGCACCAGAGCGCCGAACTCGGTGTCGCCGCCCACTGGCGCTACAAGGAGGGCGGCGCCAGCCAGGGCAGCGGCTTCGAGCAGCAGATCGCCTGGTTGCGGCAGATGCTCGACAACCGCGAGGGCGAAGGCGACCTGCTCGACCGCTTCAAGGCCGAAGCCTTCCAGGACCGCGTGTTCGTGGTCACGCCCAAGGGGCAGATCGTCGAGCTGCCGCAGGGCGCCACGCCGCTCGACTTCGCCTATCACGTGCACACCGAAGTCGGCCACCGCTGCCGCGGCGCCAAGGTCAACGGCCGCATCGTGCCGCTGACTTACGAGCTGAAGAACGGCGAGCAGGTCGAGGTGCTGACCGCGAAGCTGCCGGCGCCGAGCCGCGACTGGCTGTCGCCGCATCTGGGCTACCTGAGGTCGACGCGCGCGCGCGAGAAGGTACGCTCGTGGTTCCGCCAGCTCGACCTCGACAACAGCATCGCCACCGGTCGCGCGGCGCTCGAGCGCGAACTGGCGCGACTGTCGGTGCGCAAGCTCAACCTCGAGCGCCTGGCCGAGAAGCTGCACTTCGCTAGGCCCGAGGAGCTGTACGCCGCGCTCGGCCGCGGCGACATGACCACGGCGCACGTGGTGTCGGTCGTCCAGGACCTGATCCTGCCGCACCCGACGGCCGAGGAAGTGCTGCCGCCGCTGGTCAAACCCAGACGCAGCGGCGAGGGCGGCGGCGAGGTGCAGATCCGCGGCGTCGGCAACTTGCTGACGCAGAGCGCGAAGTGCTGCCATCCGGTGCCGTACGACCCGATCGCCGGCTTCATCACCCGCGGTCGCGGCGTCACGATCCACCGCCAGGACTGCCCGAACCTGTTCGAGCTGATCGAGCACCACCGCGAGCGGCTGATCGAGGTCAGCTGGGGCGAGGCGGTGGCGGCGCGCTACCGCGTCGACGTCCAGGTCGAGGCCTACGACCGCGCCGGGCTGCTGCGCGACATCACCTCGGTGCTCGCCAACGACAAGATCGGCACGCTCGCGGTCAACATGCAGAGCGACCGCGCCGAAGGCATCGCGCGCGTGCAGCTGACACTGGAGGTCGGCGACGTGGCGCAGCTGTCGCGCGTGCTCGACAAGATCGCTGCGCTGCCGAACGTGATCGAGGCGCGGCGACGAGGGTGAGGTACGAGGAATGGGGATGAGCGATGAGGAAGGGGGCGGGAGACGTGAGACGTGAAGCGTTAGACGTGATGGCGAAACTGTGCCCCTGGCTTCACGCTTCACGCTTCACGCACCGAGCTTTGGATCGTCAGTGCACCGCCGTCGGTGCCGGGAAGGCGAGCAGCGCGGCGCGGCGCGGCGGTCCGGCGCGCAGACAGCGCTCGCAGTCGCCGCAGGTTTCGCCGAGGCGCGCCTCGCGCACGCAGCCGAGCAGGAACAGCCGGCGGATCAGCGCCTGCACGGCGTGGCGGCAGGGCTGGCGGAAGTCTTCGGCGACGAGCTCGCCGCTCTCCAGCAGGCGGCGGACGACGGCCGGCGGCAGATCCAGCACCACGCGCTTGCCGTCGAGCACGCGCAGCCGCGGCTCCGGGCGCTCCAGCCAGGCATCGAGGACGAAGCTCATAGGCACCTCCGAGATGGTCGATTCAATGATAATAATTCTCATTTGATTGTGGTGCCAGGCCAGCCGTCATCAAAGCGGCAACAAAGCCGTGCCATTCTGAACGGGCGCGGCGCGTCACAGCCGCATCTGTGTCCGAAAATCAGGACACTTTCGATAACGTTACGGAGAGCTGGACACTTCCGGAACAGTCTGGATAAGATCGGCCACCGCCGCATCACAAGAAACGGCCCAGGGGATGGCAGGGCCGGCAAGCAAAGGGGGGAGGGATGAGTGCAGTCGCCGACGACTACGTGTTGCAAACGCGCGGCCTGGTCAAGGAGTTCAAGGGCTTCGTTGCGGTCGACCAGGTCGACCTGGACGTGCGCCGCGGCCACATCCACGCGCT
>JBDHRG010000048.1:0-21697 GCA_039807445.1 Candidatus Competibacteraceae bacterium | reverse complement strand
GGCCGAGCAGGCTGGCGGCGGCGGCGAGCACCGCGTTGGGGGCGTTGCCGGCCGCGCGCGCGGCGTCGGCGGCGGCGAGCAGCGGGTCGCCGTGCAGGTTGACGTGGGCGGCGAGGGCGACGTTGACCAGCGCGTTGTCGTTGGCGCCGTTGGGCTCGCGCAGCAGCGCGAAGCACAGGTTCGACTCCAGCGGCTGGCGCGAGAGCTCGAGCACGCTGAGGCCGTGCAGGCGGGTGATCTGCGTCTGCGCGTCCATCTGCGAGGCGCCCGAGGCATCCTTCATCGCCTGGCGCGGGAAGCTGCGGCCGATCTGGCGGCCGAGCGCCGCGATCTGGGCATTGTACGGCGGCACGGCCTCGACCACCGGCAGGTCGAGCTCGGGCGGCAGGTCCAGCCCCTGGGCGTTGCCGAACCAGGGCTTGAGCGCGAGGCTGCCGCGCGGTTCGAAGTCGGGCACCACGCCGTTGAGCGCCATCACCCGGGTCAGGGCCAGCGGGATGTGGGCGATGTTGGTGACCACCGCCCCCTTGGCCGAACACACCGGCTGCTCGGGCGAGAACAGGCCGTCGACGCCGAAGGCCTCCATGAACCAGCGCTCCTTGGCCTCGGCATCGTCGCCCGAGCCCGCCATCGCCCCGGCGTGGCCCACGGCACGGGTGAGCCTGGCCTTCCAGCGCCCGACCACGCAGACCACGGTCGGCTTGGTGAGCTTCAGGCCCTGCTCGTAGTAGCCGCCCGGCTCGACGTACATCACCGCGGCCCGGCTGCGGCGGTCGTTGGCCAGCGCGTAGGCGAACTCCGGCGCGGCGAAGTGGATGTAGAGATCCTTGCCGCTGGAGATGGCCGTGGTCGTGCCCCAGCCGGCGGTGGCGAGGTACTGCGCGATCGTCGTCGTGAAGTTGCCCGAGTTCGAGTACAGCGCCACCGAGCCCGGGATCAGCGACTCCTCGGGGTGGTCGCCCCCCAGCGCACCGCCGATGCGCACCCGGTTCCAGGCGTCGGCGACGCCGAGGCAGTTGGCGCCGAAGATGTCGATGCCGCTCTGCTGCGCCATCGCGCGGATCTCGCGCGCATCGTGCACCGCCACCTTCTCGGTGACGATGACGATCTTGGCGAGCTCCGGGTTGACGCGGATCAGCTCGGCGACGCCGTCGCGCACCCCCGCCGGCGGCAGGTAGACCACGCCGGTGTTGAAGCGGTGGCCGGCGTCCAGCCCCTCGCGCACGCTGTTGAACACCGGCACCTCGCCGCTCGGCGTCTTCAGCATCTGCCCCCTGCGCCCGGGCGAGGTGCCGAACGCCACGTTGCCGCCCGAGTAGGCGTGGCTCACCGGCGTGACCTCGCTCGACTCGCCGCCGAGGATGTTGAGCACGCAGACGCGGTCGGCGCGCGTCGCCACCTGCTCGAGCGAGCTGATGCCGACGAAGTACTTGAAATCCCCTACACCTTGCTTGTGCATCGCTTCATCGCCTCCCGATCCGGTTCACACCGCGTGCTGGGCGCCGAGGCCCAGCTTGCGCGCCAGTTGTTCGCGCCCGCCGGCCTTCATCCAGCGGTCGGCGGCCTGGGCATGATTGACGACCTCGCTCATCGCCGAGTCGAAGCCGAAGAAGCGGTAGGGCAGGCCGAGCGCCTCGCAGGTGTCCTTCAGCACGCCCATGCCGCGGATCAGGTTCGGCCCGCCGCGCCCGACCACCACGTACAGCGGCGTCGGTCCGTGCGCGCCGAAGTGCTCGCGCAGCGCATCGGCCATCGCGCGGAAGGTCACGTCGATGTCGGTGTTGTTGGACTTGCCGCCGATGATGAACAGCACGTTCGACTGCGCCAGCCAGTGCTTGAAGCAGATGCGCGCCACGTCGCGCATCTTTTCGTAGGGCGGGTTGCCGCCGAAGTCCGAGGAGATGATCGCGTCGTCGCCCAGCGCCTGCGTCACCAGCGAGTTGGCGCCGCCGCCGAAGGTCGGTGCCAGGATCGTGCCCGCGGCGTTGATCACGTAGACGTCGCTCTGCCCCTGGTAGGTGCGCAGCTGATTGATTTCCTGTTCGAAGTCCGAGGTGTCGGCGGCGAACAGGTGCACCGGCAGGTTCAGGCGCTCCCAGCGCGGATCGTCGCGGTCGAAGCCGCACTTGAAGTCGCAGGCCACCGGCACCAGCCGCCCGCCCTTGCCCGGCATCATGCGGATCGGGTTCAGCTCGAGCGTGGTCATGCCGTAGTGGTGGAACAGCTCCCACAGCTTGGGCAGGTGCTGCACCAGCGGCGAGACGATTTCCCTCGGCGCGCCGAGGTCGGACAGCGCGTTGGCGATCACGAAGCTCTTCAGCCCGGTCAGCGCCTCGAACGGCACCTCGGCGATCTGGTCCCTGGGCAGCGCCTCGATGTCCATGCCGCCCCGGTGGGTCAGCGTGATGGTCGGCGCGCGGAAGCGCGTGGCGTCGGCGATCGAGAAGTACACCTCGTGCTCGGCCGGCACCGCGCCCTCGAAGGTCACGCCCTGGGCCTTGCTCACGCCGTGCTTCACGCGGTGCTCGGCGAAGTACAGGCGCTCCTTCTCGGCCAGCGCGGTCCTGAGGTCGGTGGCGCGGCCGAGCAGCCCGGCCTTGCCCTTCTTGCCGACCCCACCCCTGAAGATCGGCTTGACGAACACCGCGCCGCAGCGCTCGATCAGCGCCTTGATGGCGTCCTCGTCGGCCTCGGGTCCGAGCACCTCGGCGGTCGGGAAATCCACGTAGCGCAGCAGCTTCGCGCCGTGCAGCATGCCTGTCAGTTGCATCGCATCTCCTCCTGTCCCCCGGCCTTCGGACCAACCGCAGCGGTCCGGACCGTCGAGGTGCATTCTGGGGAGCCGAGCTTTCGTCTAGCTGTCATGCCGATGCCGAAGGAGGTGGTCGATTCCCGGCGCGGGCACGGCGCGTTTCAAGAAATCTTCATGCTGCACTGCACGATAAGTCGTTTGAGCGGAACCCACCGAGATTCGATGATGTTTCCCGAGCGCCGGACGATCCGGCCGGGATTCGAAATCAGCGAGGTGAATGCCATGAGCCGCTTCAAGTCGAATGTGCTGCGCCCCGAGTTCGGGCGGGCGAAGGCGGGCGTCGAAGCGCGCAGCGCCAACGCCGTGCTGGCGATCTATCAGCCCAGGCGCGCCCCGGGCGGCTGGCTGAGCGGCCTGCTCGCCTTCCTCGAGGCATGGCGGCGGCAGCCGACCCGCTCGAGCTGGTACTGCTGAGCCGCCCGACGACGCCTGTCCGCTACGGCGCCGGCACCGATAGCCCGGACGCTACCAATGGAGGGGGGACTGCGCCGGCAGCTCGACGCGCACGCCCAAGCCACGCCCGTCCAGCCCTTCGCCGAGGCTGACGCTGCCGCCGTGCACGCGGGCGATGTCGCGCACGATCGCGAGCCCCAGCCCGGAACCTTCGCCGTCACTGCCGGGCAGGCGGTAGAAGCGCTCGAGCACGCGCCGACGCTCGGCCGGCGGAATGCCGGGGCCGTCGTCGAGGATCTCGATGCAGGCCCCGACGCCGGGCGCGCACCGCACCCGCGCCGTGATGCGCCCGCCGGCGGGCACGT
Source organism: Candidatus Competibacteraceae bacterium (assembly GCA_039807445.1). GTDB lineage: Bacteria > Pseudomonadota > Gammaproteobacteria > Competibacterales > Competibacteraceae > JBDHRG01. Next base: position 18,127 of record JBDHRG010000048.1, on the reverse strand, counting down.
AGCGCAGCGCGTTGTCGAGCAGGTTGGCGAGCAGTTCGTGCAGCAGCGTCGCGTCGCCGTCCACGCGGCATTCGCCGTCCGGTGCTTCGAAGCCGAGGTCGATGCCGCGGCTCACCGCATCAGGCGCGCGCTCCAGGCACAGCTCGCTGACCAGCCCGATCAGCTCGAGCGGCGCGCGTTCGGCGGCGGCAGCGGATTCGGCGCGCGCCAGCGACAGCAGCTGGTTGGCGAGCCGCGCCATCCGGTCGACGGTAAGCTGCATCGCACGCAGCGCTTCGCGCCACAGCGTCGGATCCTCGTGCGCCAGCGCGTGCGCCGCCTGGGTCTTGAGCACCGCGAGCGGCGTACGCAACTGGTGCGAAGCGTCGGCGATGAAGCGGCGCTGGCTCTCGACCAGCGCGTGCAGACGCTCGGTGTAATGGTTCAGCGCCGCGACCAGCGGGCGCACCTCGCGGTGCACCGCGGTGTCATCGAAGCTCCGCATGTCGTCGGGCGTACGGCTGTCGACGGCGCGGCGCAGGCGTTCGAGCGGGCGCAGCGCACCGCGCACTGCGAGCAGGATCGCCAGCGCGCCGGCGAGCACCAGCAGTCCCTGGCGCCACAGCGTGCCGAGCAAGAGCTGGCGCGCGAGCGTGCGGCGTGCCTCGAGCGTCTCGCCGACCTGGATCAGCGCCATGCCCTGCACCCCGCCCTCGACCACCGGCTGGTGCAGTGCCGCGATCCGGATCGGCATGCCGCGGTATTCACCGTCGTAGAAGGACACCAGCGCCGGGTAGAGCTCGCTGCGCCGCAGGCCCGGCGGTGGCAGGGGGAAGTCGTCGTAGCCCGAGACGAACTCGCCCGCGATGCCACCGACGCGGTAGAAGATCCGTCCTGGGGTGGCGGCTTCGAACGTGTCGAGCGCCACCCAGGGAACGTCCACCGTCACCCGCCCGTCGAGCGCCGACACGCGTTCGGCGATCGCACGCGCCGAAGCGAGCAGCGTGCGGTCGTAGGCCAGCGTGGCGGCATCGGCTGCCTCGCGGTAGGCGCTGAAGGTACCGAGCGCCCACAGCGCGAACAGCGGTGCCGACAGGCGCCGCAGCAGCTGGCCGCGCAGGCTGCCGAGCGGTTTCGATCGCGACCCGCCCGGGTCAGGACGGCTCACCGCGCCGCTCCAGCAGGTATCCCAGACCGCGCAGCGTGGTGATCGCGACATCCGAGCCCTCGAGCTTGCGCCGCAGGCGATGGACGTAGATCTCGATCGCATCGAGGCCGACGTCGTCGTCGAGCACGAACACCTGCTCGAACAGCTGCTGCTTGCGCACCGCGCGCCCGGCGGTCAGCACCAGCACCTCGAGCACCGCGGCTTCGCGCGGAGTCAGCGCCAGCGTGCGCCCGGCCAGCGTGAAGACGCGGCCGACCGTATCGAAGGCCAGCGAGCCCACGCTCACCAGCGGGCGCTCGTGGCCGCTGCTGCGGCGCAGCAACGCCTTGACCCGCGCCTCGAGCTCGTCGAGCTCGAAGGGCTTGGCGAGGTAGTCGTCGGCGCCGAGGTCCAGCCCCCTGACCCGGTCCGCTACCTCGCCGCGCGCAGTCAGGACCAGCACCGGCGTCGCGCCACCGCGCGCGCGCAAGCGTCGCAGCACCTCGAGCCCGTCCATCCGTGGCAGCCCGAGGTCGAGGATCGCCAAGGCGTACGGCACGGTCGCCAGCGCCTGGTCGACTGCGCGGCCGTCGGCGATGTGGTCGACGGCGAAGCCGCGCGACTGCAGCGCGCGGCTCAGCCACAGCGCGAGCTCGTCGTTGTCTTCCGCAAGCAGAATGCGCATGACGGATGTTTCATTCCGGGTGGCGGGATGCCGACAAGCTTACGGAAGTTTGAAAGCCATCTGAAAGCCGGCCCCGATTACGGTGCGCACCGATGCCACGGCATCGGAGATCGGCCCCGGGCGTCCACTGAGATCCCGGAGAATCCGCCCGCCGGGGCGGGAGCACCACCGCTTGAGGATGACAGCATGCACAAGACCCCCACTCGCCTGGCTGCGCTCGGCGGCCTGCTGATCGCGCTGGGCGCCGCCGGCGCCATCGCCGCCCCCGAAAAACCCGAGTGCATCGCCCCGGCCAAGCCCGGCGGCGGCTTCGATCTGACCTGCAAGCTGGCGCAGTCCGGCCTGCTCGACGGCCAGTACATCGACACGCCGATGCGCGTCACCTACATGCCGGGCGGCATCGGCGCGGTGGCGTACAACGCCATCGTCGCGCAGCGGCCGGCCGACCCCAACGCCATTGTCGCCTTCTCGGGCGGGTCGCTGCTGAACCTGGCGATCGGTAAGTTCGGCAAGTACACCGTCAACGACGTACGCTGGGTCGCCGGCATCGGCACCGATTACGGCGTGGTGGCCGTGCGCACCGACTCGCCGTTCAGGACGCTGAAAGACTTGATCGAGGCGCTGAAGGCCGACCCTGGCAAGATCGTGTTCGGTGCCGGCGGCACCGTCGGCAGCCAGGACTGGATGAAGACCGCGCTGATCGCCAGGCAGGCCGGCGTCAAGCACCAGGCCATGCGTTACGTCGCCTTCGAGGGTGGCGGCGAAGCCTTCACCGCGCTGCTCGGCGGCCATGTCCAGGTCTACTCGGGCGACCTCGGCGAGCTGGCGCCGCAGCTCGAGGGCGGCAAGGTGCGCGTGCTCGCGGTGCTCGCCGACGCGCGCCTGCCCGGCAAGCTCGCCGAGTTGCCGACCGCGAAGGAGCAGGGTTTCGAGGTTTCCTGGCCGATCATCCGCGGCTTCTACGTCGGGCCCAAGGTCTCCGACGCCGAGTACCGCTGGTGGGTGCAGACCTTCGACAGGCTGATGGCCACGCCCGAGTTCGACAAGCTGCGCGCGCAGCGCGACCTGTTCCCCTTCGCCAAGACCGGTGCCGAGCTCGACGCCTACGTCAAGCAGGCCGTGAAGGACTACGAACGGCAGGCGCGCGAGTTCGGCCTGATCCAGTAAGCCAGCCGCTATTCCCGCCCGACCGCTCCGCGGGAGTGGGCCGGGCGAGGGGGACATCGCCATGCGTGAAGAACGTCTGTTCGGTCTGGTCTGGCTCGCGCTGTGCGCGGGCATGGCCTGGATCGCCTGGGGCATCGAGGTGCCGTTCTCGTACGAACCGGTCGGTCCGCGAGCCTTTCCGCTGATACTCGCCGGCCTGATGGCCGTCTGCGCGCTGGCCCTGGTGCTGCGGCCGGCCGCGATCGGTTTCGGCTGGCCGCACGGCACGGTGCGAGCGCACCTGCTGATCGCGATCGCCGCGCTGTTCGCCTATGCGTTCCTGTTCGAGCCGCTGGGCTTCCCGCTCAGCACCGCGCTGCTGACGGTGGCGCTCGGGCGCGTGTTCGGCGGCAGCTGGAAGGCATGCGTCATCGGCGGGCTCGCGATGGGCGGACTGATGTACCTGTTCTTCGACCGCCTGCTCGACGTCGTGCTGCCACTCGGCAGCCTGTTCGCCGCCGCGGGGGTCTGAGACATGGAAACCCTGCACTTCCTTGGCCAGGGCTTCGGCGTTGCCTTCGAGCCGACCAACCTGCTGATGGCCTTCGCCGGCGCGCTGATCGGCACCATCGTCGGCCTGCTGCCGGGCCTGGGTCCGATCAACGGTGTCGCGATCCTGATGCCGCTCGCCTTCGCGATGAAACTGCCGCCGGAGACGGCGCTGATCCTGCTGGCCGCCGTCTACATGGGCTGCGAGTACGGCGGACGCATCTCGTCGATCCTGCTCAACGTGCCCGGCGACGCCGGTGCGATCATGACTGCGATCGACGGCTACCCGATGGCGCGCAAGGGCCTGGCCGGCGTCGCACTGTCGATCTCGGCCTGGAGCTCGTTCGTCGGCTCGGCGCTCGCGACGCTCGGGCTGGTGTTGTTCGCGCCGCTGCTGGCCGAATGGGCGCTGGCCTTCGGCCCGGCCGAGTACTTCGCGCTGATGGTGCTCGCGGTCGCGAGCCTCGGCGGCATGGTCGGCGAGCGGCCGATGAAGACCCTGCTCGCGATCCTGATCGGCCTGTCGCTCGCGACGGTCGGCGTCGACGCGAACTCGGGTACCTATCGCTTCACCTTCGACTCGGTGCACCTGTCCGACGGCATCCAGTTCATCGTCGTCGTGATCGGCTTCTTCTCGGTCAGCGAGATCCTGCTGATGATCGAGCAGACGCACAGCGGCCAGCAGCTGGTCGCCGCCACCGGGCGCAAGCTGTTCAATCTGAAGGAGATGATCGAGACCGGCTGGGCGACGGTGCTGTCCTCGGTGGCGGGTTTCTTCATCGGTGTGCTGCCCGGCGCCGGCGCGACCATCGCCAGCGCGCTGACCTACATGAGCACCAAGCGCATGTACGACCGCGAGGGCACCTTCGGCAAGGGCGACATCCGCGGCGTCGCGGCGCCCGAGGCGGCCAACAACGCCTCGGCCACCGGCTCCTTCGTGCCGATGCTGTGCCTGGGTGTGCCGGGCTCGGGCACCACCGCGGTGATGATGGGTGCGCTGACGCTGTACAACATCACCCCGGGACCGATGCTGTTCCAGAACCAGCCCGACATCGTCTGGGGGCTGATCGCCTCGCTGTTCGTCGCCAACGTGGTGCTGCTGGTGCTGAACATCCCGCTGGTCGGCGTGTTCGCGCGCATGCTGACGGTGCCGATGGCGATGCTGGTGCCGGGCATCGCCGCGGTCAGTGCGGTGGGCGTGTACTCGGTGCACGCGACCGGCTTCGACTTGGTGCTGGCGGTCGTGCTCGGCGTGGCCGGCTACATCCTGCGCAAGCTGCACTTCCCGATGTCGGCGCTGATCCTCGGCTTCGTGCTCGGCGAGATGCTCGAGCAGAACCTGCGCCGGGCGCTGTCGCTGTCGGACGGCGACGTGCGCATCCTCTGGCACAGCCCGATCTCGGTCGGGTTGTGGGCGGTGGCGATCGCCATGCTGGTGGTGCCGCCGCTGGTTCGCCGGCTACGCCGCGGCCGTGCCGGCGCATTGGCTGCCGGAGGCTGAGCGGTGCCGGGAGGGCGGTGGCCGGTCTGGCTGGCGACGCTGCTGATCGGCCTCGTCGGCGCGCTGATCGCGGCGGGGCTGGGGGTGCCGGTGCCGTGGATGATCGGCCCTGTGCTCGTCACCGCAGCGCTGCGGATCGCGGGCGTGCCGCTCGCCCCGCCGCCGGGCACGCGGCCCCTCGGCCAGTGGGCGATCGGCACCGGGCTCGGGCTGTGGTTCACGCCGGAGGTGGTCGCCGAACTCGCCGCCTTCGCCCCGGCGGTCGCGGTCGGCGCCGCCTTCGCGCTCGCGCTCGGCGCGGCTGCCGGGCGCGGGCTGGCGCGGCTCACCGGGGTCGACACCAGCACCGCGTACTTCGCCTGCATGCCCGGCGGCGCCTCGGAGATGGCGAACCTCGCCGAGCGCTACGGCGCACGCGTCGACCGCGTCGCCGCCGCGCACACGCTGCGCGTGTTGCTGGTCGTGCTGATCGTCCCCGCCGCCTTCACCGCCAGCGGCGTGCACGGCCTCGACAGCCGGGCGAGCGTGGCGCACGCCGTCAGCGCACCGGGGCTGTGCGTGCTGGTGCCGCTGACGCTGCTCGGCGCGCTGGTCTGGAAGCGCCTGGGTCCGCCCAACCCCTGGGTGATCGGGCCGCTGTTCGTCACCGCGGCGCTGACCGCGACCGGGTGGCTGCCTTCGGGCTTGCCGCGCGGCGTCTCGGTCGCCGGCCAGCTCGCGATCGGCGTCGCGCTCGGCTGCCGCTTCTCCCCCGACTTCTTCCGCGCCGCGCCGCGCTTCCTGGCCGGTGTCGCGGCGCTGGGTCTGGGCATGATCGCGCTGGCGGCGCTGTTCGGCGCCGCACTCGGGGCGCTGGCCGGCTTGCCGGCGCCGGCGGTGGTGCTCGGCACTTCGCCGGGCGGCATCGCCGAAATGTGCATCACCGCCCAGGCGCTCGCGCTCGGCGTGCCGCTGGTAACGTCGTTCCACGTGATCCGCATGCTGACCGTCGTGCTCGCCAGCGGGCCGCTGTACGCGCTGCTCGAGCGCCGCGACCGCGGTGGCTAAGGAGAAACTTACCCCTGATGAGGTATCCGATTTCCCTCTGCGTCATTCCAGCGAAAGCCGGAATCCAGAAGACATTGCGATGTCACGGGCATCTGGACCCCGGCTTTCGCCGGGGTGACGGCTTCTTGAGGAGCCTCCGCGTTCCAGTTTCGTCCCGACCGGGCCGCGCAACGCGCGGTGGCGAGTTGATACGGGATCGGCCTGAAAGATGCGGATTGCGAGGGTAGGCCTCGCGAATGGAGGGGCCGCGGCCTCCCCGAACGCAATGTCTCCTGTCGTGCTCGATCCGGCTGGCCTTCCCTGAAAGCGGTCTTGCGGATCGACTGCTTGGCCGGCGACGACGCGCTGTCCGGCCTCGCCGAGCAGGAAGTCGAAGAACAGCCGCGGTGGCGCGCGCGGGCGGCGTTCAGCGCCACGCCCGCACCCAGCGCGGGAAGTCTTCTCCACGCATGGGCGTGGCGATGAAATACCCTTGGCCCAGCTGGCAGCCGGCGCTGAGCAGGTACTCCCAGTCCTCTTTCGCCTCGACACCCTCGGCGACGGTGGTGAGGTTGAGCTTCCTGGCGATCTCGAGGCTCGCCTCGAGCACGGCCTGCAGCCGCGGAGATTGCCAGGCCCCGTTGACGAACGATCGATCGATCTTCAGTTCCGTGTAGGGCACGCGCCCGAGCTGCTGCAGCGACGAATGCCCGGTACCGAAGTCGTCGATCGACAGGCCGAACCCTCTGAGCCGGAGCCGGATCAGACTCTCCAGGCATCGGCCCACATCGGTCATCGCGGTGGTTTCCGTGACCTCCAGGATCACGTCCCGGGGGACGCCTCGCGCGGCGGCAACGATGCTCAGGAGGCGCCCGGAAAAACGCGTGTCGTTCAGGGATCTCATCGACAGGTTCACGTTCACGGGGATCGCGAGGCCGTCCTGCTGCCACCGGCGACGCCATCGCACGGCCTTGTCGATCATCAGGCAGGTGAGCTCGTCGATCCAGCCGTTGTCTTCGACCGTCGCGATGAACGCGGCCGGCGACAACACTCCGCGCTGCGGGCTCACCCAGCGCGCCAGCGCCTCGGCTCCGTGGACCTTGCGTGTCTTCAACTCGACCTTGGGTTGGAAGTACGGCTCGAACTCGCCGGTCTTGAGGGCCGCGAAGACTTCCGCGGCTGGAATGACGATCGGACGCGATGGGCGATCCGCCGACCTCTCGCGACACCGTGTCAGCGCCTCCCGAAGCAGGGCCACGGTGGGCGGCTTCGGCAGTGCGCCGAGGACTCGCAGCCCGAACGCCGAAGCCATCAGCTCGACGCTTGACAGCAGGGCGCTCCCTTTCCCGCTCAGGACGAGCACCGCGACCCCGTCGGCGCGCTCCGCCAAGAGCCGCATGAACTCCATGCCGTCCATGTGCGGCATGTCGAGATCGCAGATCACGAGGTCGACGCCCTGTGCCTCGCCGGCCAGCAGCCCAAGGGCGTGCGCTCCGTCTTCGCCGTGATAGATCTCGCGAACGCCCAAGCTGCGCAGCATCCCGTCGATGAGCGAGCGCATGAAACCGTCGTCATCGACAATCAGCACGCGGATCGCGTCCGCCTGCGCGATGTTCGATCCTTCCGCCTCCGCCTCCGCCTCCGGCGCCATCGTTCAGCCTCCATGCTCACGTCCTCTCGAGATAGTCGCACAGTCGCCGGATCTCATCCACGAGCGCGTGCTGCAGATCGGCCAGCGGCGTACGCTCCACCGCCCGGGCGGTAGCTTCGATGCGCGCGCAGACCGCGGCGAGGCGCAAGGCACCGATCGCCGCCGCCGCCCCTTTCAGGCGATGTGCCGTACGGGCGATGGCGGTGCAGTCTTCGCCGCCCAAGGCGGCGTTCAGCGCGCGCGCTTCGTCCGGCAGGTAGTCGCGGAAGCGCAGGAGCATTTCGCGCGCCAGGACATCGTTCCCGCCCATCATTTCTCGCAGGCGCTCGTGGTCGATCGGGAACTCGACACCGGCCTGGTTCGCAGACTCGTGCCCGGGATCGGTCCCATTCGCCTGCGCGGCGAGATCGGTCGGCGCCCGATCGTCGGCGGGGATCCAGGCCTCCAGGATCCGGCCGAGGGCGGCGAGTCCTGCCGGTTTGGCGAGGAAATCGTCCATGCCCGCGGCACGGCAGGCTTCCTCGTCCTCGGGCATCGCATTGGCGGTGTAGGCCACGATGGGCACTCTGCGCGGTGTCGGACCGTCGGCCTCCGCGGTCCGGATCCTGCGGGCGAGCGTGTAGCCATCCATGACCGGCATGTGGCAGTCGGTGATGACCAGTGCGTAATCGTCCGTTTGCCATAGGCGCAGGGCCTGTTCGCCGTCGCCCGCCAGATCGGCCTCGCAGCCCAGCATCGCGAGCTGGCGCTGCAGCATTTCCCGATTCGTACCGTTGTCCTCGACGACCAGCACCCGCTGGCCACCGCGGGGCGAGCGCGCGATCGCCACGGGCGGCGACGGGCCGCTGCCCGTCGCCTCGCGAGCCGCCGCGAGCTCGCTGGTAGCGTTGCCGACCGGCAGCTCGAGCGACAGCCTCATCGTCGTGCCTTGCCCCAAGGCGCTCTCGAGCGTCAGCGCTCCCCCCATCAGCTCGACCAGGCGCATGGAAATCGCGAGTCCCAGCCCCGTGCCCCCGAAACGCCGTGTCGTGTCCGACTCCGCCTGCACGAAAGGCTTGAACAGGTGCACCTGGTCTTCGGCGGAGATCCCGATCCCGGTGTCCTCGACGTCGATGCGGATCCGTTGAGTGCCTTGTTGGTCCGCGACGAGCGTGGACCGGGTCTCCACCCTGCCCCTTTCGGTGAACTTGATGGCGTTGCCCACCAGATTGAAAAGGATCTGTCGCAGCCGGAGCGGATCGAAAACCAGCACCGGCGCCACCGACGGGTCGAGCGTCGTTTCCAGCAGCAAGCCCTTGCGGCTCGCGCTGTCGGCGAGGGCGAAGACCACCTTCTCGATCGCATCCGTGAGCGAGGCCGGCTCCGGCCTCACTGCGATGCGACCGGCCTCGATCTTGGAGAAGTCGAGGATGTCGTTGATGATCTGCAGCAGCGATTGCGACGAGTCGTGCACGATGTCCAGGGTCTTGCGCTGCTCGTCGCTCAGCGCGGACAGGCCGAGGAGCTCGATCATGCCCAGGATCGCGTTCATCGGCGTGCGGATCTCGTGGCTCATCATCGCGAGGAAGGCGCTCTTCGCCCGGTTGGCGGCATCGGCCGCTTCCTTGGCGCGCTCCAGCGCAGCCTCGGTTTCCTTGCGTGCGCTCACATCCACCCAGTAGCCGTTCCATACGGTGCGTCCCCCGAGGCGGGAAGGTCGCGCTTGGCCGAGCGTCCAGATGACGCGTCCGTCCGCGCGCCGGATCCGGTATTCGGCCGCCCAGTAGGTGGCCGTGCGGACCGCCTCGGATACGGTCTGCTGGACCCGGGGACGATCGGCCTCGACGACGAGCTCGATCAGCCGCATCGCGTCCTGCAGGAACACCTCCGCCGGGAAACCCGTGAGCGCGACGACGCCCTCGCTGATGAAGTTGAGGCGGGACGCCTCGCCCACGGGCCACTCGAACTGATACACCGCGCCCGGCAGACCATTGGTCATGTCGCGGAGCAGCCGTTCCGCGGCGGCAAGCGCCGAGGTGCGCTTCGCGACCTGGCGTTCGAGGCTGGCGTTGAGCGCGCGCAGATCGCCCTCGAGCCGCCGGCGCTCGGTGATGTCCTGGACTTGTTTGATGAAGTAGCGTGGGTCGCCGGTGGCATGCCGCACGAGCGAAACGGTGAGCAGGGCCCAGACGGTGCCGCCGTCCTTGCGCAGGTAGCGCTTTTCGATCTGGTAGGTTTTGATCTCCCCGGCCAGCGTCCGGCGGATCTGCTCCCGATCGGCATCCAGATCGTCGGGATCGATGATCGCCTGGATATCGGTTGCGAGCAGTTCCTGCTCGGTATGGCCGAAGATCCGGCACAAGGCCTGATTGACCCTTAGCCACCGACCGTCGGGTGTGACGAGGGCCATGCCGATCGCGGAATGGTCCATCGCCGAGCGGAACAGCTCCTCGCTTTCCCCCAGTGCCTCGCCGCGCCGCTCGATCTCCGCCACGTGCCGCTGCATCGCCGCAGCCATCATGTCGAAGGTGCGGGCGAGGCTCCCGAGTTCGTCGCTGCCGTAGGATTCCCCGGCGCGGGCAGTGAGATCCCCGCGGCCGATGCGCCCGGCGGCGCTGGTCAGTGCCGCCACCCGGCGACGGATGAAGCGCTCGGCGAGCAGGAGCGCACCGGCCAGCGCGAGTCCGGCAGTCACGAACAGCGTGGTCAGCGTACCGCGGAACTGGCGTTGCGCCTCCCCGGCGAGCTCGTCGGTATCGATGCCGACGCTGATCTTGATGCCCGTCTCCGGCACGCTGTCCAGCGGGGCGACGGCGGCGATCCGTCTCCCGCCGGCCGGAGTGATCGCTTCGGTCACCACCGGCGCCGACGCGGTAAGCACGGCCCGGATGAGCGGCGCATCCGGTGCGCGCATGCCGGTCCATCCCTCGACGTCGGGGTGGCGGAACAGCACCGTGCCGTCCTCGCCCCAGAGGGCCACGACGCGCGTGGAGGATGCGGCGACGTAACGTTGGCCGAAGCGGCTCAGGTCGAGGGTGATGACCAGCACGCCCTGCACCTGTCCGGCGGCGTCGAGCAGGGGGGTTGCGAAGGGTAGCAGGGTCTTCCCGGAAGTGCGGTCGAACACGGGCTTGCCCATCAGCGGGGCGCGCGTCGCCAGCGCGGCCTCGAGGTACTCCCGGTCGGCGTGGTCGATCGCTGGCACGCCCGTTTCCGCGTCGCATGCCCGATTCCCCTCGGCGTCCGCGACGAACAGGCCGGCATAGTACTGGGCTTGTGCGAGCAGACCGGCGAGCAGGCGCGAGCAGTCCGGATGCCGCGGATCGCGGAGCTCCGGGGCCCGCCCGAGACCGTAGAGCACGGCCTGGGCACCGCGGATCGAGCTTTCGAGTTCGCGGGCGGCGTCCCGTGCGACGGCCTCCAGATCGCGCCGGGCCTCGGCGATTCGTTCTTCGCGCGCGGTGAGGGCGTATTCGGTGAAGAAGACGATCGGTGGCAGCGCGGTCAGCAGCACGAGCGCCACCAGGCGGGCGCGGATTCCGGTGAACGGGAAGGCTCTGGACGGGGACGAAGACTCGGACATGGCGGCTCGAGACGGAACGGGCGCCGGGCAAGGCGCGCAGCGTCGACCTTCGGATGGCGGAAGGCTCTTCCATTGGTGATCCCTTGCACCGGGCGGCTGCCGTCCCAAGTCGGTGTCAACCGGAGGGTACCGTCGAAATTTAGGCGCAGGTGGTCCACGCCGCGAGCACCGGCGCGCGGCGATCGTCCGGTGGCCGCCACGCTGTCGGCTCCGTTCGGAAATCGACGCCGCCAGCGTTTCAGCGCAGGCGCTCAGTCGCGAGGACCGGTCAGCGCCTGCCGCCACTGCTGCAGGAAGCGGCGGCGCTTGGCCTGGTCGAGGTAGACCAAGAGGCTGGGGTTGACCTGGATCGGCTGCAGCGCCGGTCCCAGCAGCGCCCGCAGGCGCCGCGCGGTCAGCTCGCCGTCGACCCCGGGGTGGATCGCGTACAGGTGCGCCGGGCCGGCGACGACGCGCTGGCCGTCCTCGCCGAGCAGGAAGTCGAGGAACAGCCGTGCCAGCCGCGGCTGCGGCGCAGCGCGCGGGATCAGCACCAGGCGGGTCATCACCAGCGTGTAGTCGCGCGGCAGCACGATGCCGATCGCCGGCTCGCGCTCGGCCCAGGCCTGCGCGTACGAGCCGAGCACGTTGTAGGCGAGCAGCAGGCGGGCGTCGGCGACGCGCTCGAGCATCGCGGCGCTGCTGCCGAACAGTTGCACCTCGGCAGCGCCGAGGCCGGCGGCCAGGCGGCGGAAGTCCGGTGAGAGCTCGGCGTCGTGGCTGGTGAACAGGAAGCCGACGCCGCTGCGCTCGGGGTCGTAGGTGCCGACCCGCCCGGCATAGTGCTCGCGCCGTGCCTCGAGCAGCCGCAGGAGTTCCCGGCGCGAACGCGGAACCTCGTCGGCCGGCACCAGCGCCCGGTTGTAGACGATCACCGCCGGCTCGTGGGTGAAGCCGAACACTTCGTCGCGCCATCGTGACCACGCGGGCAGCGCAGCGGGGGGGGTGTAGGGCTGGGCATAGCCGTCGTTGGCGAGCTTGATCTGCAGGTCCATCGCCGAGCTCAGCACCACGTCGGCCGTCGGCGCCCCGCCGTCCGCCTCGCGGACGAAGCGCTCGTAGAGTTCGGTGCTGCCCAGCTGGTGGTAGCTGAGGTCGATCAGCGGATGGCGCTGCTGGAAGGCTTCGAGCAGCGGGCGCATGAAGTCGAGGTCGGTGGCGCCGTAGATCGTCAGCGGCCCCTCCTCGAGGCTGATGTCGCGCGGCGAGACGAAGGCTTGCGGGCGCGGCGGAAAATGCGCGACTTCGGCCCGCGGCGGCAGGCTCCAGATCAGACCGACGAGCAGCAGCAGGCGGACCAGGAGCGTCATCGGTCTGCGCCTGCAGTCGGGGGAGCGCTGCGCGGTTCCGCGCCGCTCGGGGCCGGGAAGTCGAGCCGCACCCGCAGACCGCGGCCACCGGCGCCGTCGGCGAGCGTCAGCACCGCGCCGTGGCGCTCGGCGATCTCGCGGACGATGGCCAGCCCCAGGCCGCTGCCCTCGCCGGGCGTTCCCGGGGGGCGGTAGAAGCGTTCGAGCACCCGCTCGCGCTGATCGGCCGCGATGCCGGGACCATCGTCCTCGACCTCGAGCGTCGCGGACCGGGCTTCGCTTGCGCGCGTGCGCACGGTGATGCGGGCCTGCGGCGGACAGTAGCGCAGCGCGTTGTCGATCAGGTTCTTCAGCAGCTCGGCGAGCAGCAGCGGGTCGCCGTCCACCCGCGCCGCTGCGCCGCCCTCGAAGCCGAGGTCGATGTCCTTGGCCAGCGCCGCGGGCACCGCTTCGCGGGTCACTGCCGCCGCCAGCGTACCGAGATCCAGCGCCGCCAGCACCGGCGCACCGCCCTGCGGCGCGGCACGCGCCAGGCTCAAGAGCTGGCTCGCGAGCCGGCTGGTGCGGCGGGTGATCGCCAGCAGCCGGGCGAGCGCCTGGCGCAGCGCCGCGGGATCGTGCTCGCGCAGCGCCAGCTCGGTTTCGGCCTGCAGCCCGGCCAGCGGAGTGCGCAGCTGGTGCGAGGCATCGGCGATGAAGCGCTGCATCGCGTCGAGGCTGGCTTGCAGGCGTTCCATCAGCTGGTTGATGGCGTCGACCAGCGTGCGCACCTCGCGCGGCACCGGCTGCGTGATCGGGCTCAGATCGGTGGGCGAACGGCTGCGGATCGAGCGCTGCAGCCCGGCCAGCGGCGCGAGCCCGGCACGCACGCCGAAGCCGGTGATCAGCCCGGCGAGCACCACGACGACGAGCAGCCGCAGCGCCGAGGCCAGCACCAGTTCGCGGGTCAGGCGGTCGCGCTCGCCGCGGGTCTGCGCCAACAGCACCCGGACTTCGCCCTCCAGGCCCCAGGGCGCGAGCGGGCGTGCCAGTGCGGCGACCCGGATCGGTTCGCCGCGGTAGTCGGCGTCGTCGAACCGGATCCGTCCCGGGACTGCCGCCGCCGGGCCGGGAAGGTCGCGGTAGCCGGTGACGAAGGCTCCGCCGGGGCCGCCGATGCGGTAGAACACGCGGTCCTGCGAGGTCGACGACAGCATCTCCAGCGCCACCGACGGCAGGTCCGCCTCGATCCGGCCGTCGACGACCGTCACGCGGTCGGCGATCGCCAGGATCGAGGCCGTCAGCAGGCGGTCGAAGGTCAGGTCGGCGGTATGGCGCGCCTGCACGTAGTTGGCGGCGAGCAGCGCCGCGCACACCAGCAGCAGCGGCGTCAGCAGCCAGGCCAGCAGCCGGCGGCGGATCGACCAGTCCGCTCCCGCGCTCGGCGTCAAGGCTCCTCCAGCAGGTAGCCGAGGCCGCGGACGGTACGGATGTTCAGCCCCGCCGACCCGAGCCGCTTGCGCAGCCGGTGCACGTACAGCTCGATCGCGTTGGGGCCGGCCTCGTCGTCGAAGCCGAACAGCTTCTCGGCGATCTGCTCCTTGCTGACCACCTGGCCGACGCGGCCCAGCAACACTTCGAGCAGACACAGCTCGCGCCGCGGCAGCTCGACCGGCTCGCCGGCGACGCTGAGGCGACGCGCGACGGTGTCGAACACCAGCGCACCGTGGACCAGCCGAGGGTCGGACTGCCCCTGGCCGCGGCGCAGCAGCGCGCGCACGCGCGCCTCGAGCTCCGACAGCGCGAAGGGCTTGACCAGGTAGTCGTCGGCACCGAGGTCCAGCCCGGCGATCCGCTGCTCGAGCTCGCCGCGCGCGGTCACCACCAGCACCGGCACGCGGCTGCCGCGGCTGCGCAGGCGCTTCAGCACGTCGAGCCCGTCGCAGCCGGGCAGCGTCAGGTCGAGGATCACCAGGTCGAAGGCTTCGGTGCGCAGCACGCTGTCGGCCAGGCGCCCGTCGGCGAGGCGGTCGACGGCATGGTCGCGGCTGCGCAGCGCGCGCAGCATCGCATTGCCGAGGTCGTCGTCGTCTTCGACCAAGAGGATGCGCATCGGATCAGATTCCCCCGCAACGCGAAAGCTCGGTGACAGCAACGGCTTCTAGTATTCCACCACACGGAAGGGTTTTTGCCATGGCTGCGGGAACGGCCCGAACAATCACCGAGGAGAGGATTCATGTCGATGCGCAAGATTCTGGCAACCGCGGTCGCCGCGCTGAGCCTGTCACTGGCGCACGCCGCCGAGCCGGTCGAGGTCGTCAAGATCCTGGTGCCGGCCAACCCGGGCGGTGGCTTCGACGGCGTAGGCCGCACGCTCGGCGAGGCGCTGCGCGCCGCCGGCCTCGCCAAGCGCGTGCAGGTCGACAACAAGGCCGGTGCCGGCGGCACGATCGGGCTGGCGCAGTTCGTCAACAACGCCAAGGGCGATCCGGACGCGCTGTTCGTCGGCGGCATCGTCACCGTCGGCGCGATCGAGACCAACAAGCCGCCGGTGAACCTCGACATGCTCACGCCGATCGCGCGCGTGATGGGCGAGTACAACGTGCTGGTGGTGCCGGCCGACTCCAAGCTCAAGACGCTGAAGGACTTCGCCGAGGCGCTGAAGGCCAATCCGGGCGGCGTGGCGATCGGCGGCGGCTCGGCCGGCGGCGTCGACCACATCCAGGCGGGGCTGATGGCCAAGGCGCTCGGCGTCGACCCGGGCAAGCTCAACTACGTGCCCTATGCCGGCGGCGGCGAGGGCAAGGCGGCGATCCTCGGCGGCCACATCGCCGCCTACATCAGCGGCTACGGCGAGCTCGCCGACCTGATCAAGGCCGGCAAGCTGCGCGCGCTGGCGCTGTCCGCCGGCGAGCGCCTGCCGGGCATCGACATCCCGACGCTGAAGGAGCAGGGCATCGACGTGGTGCTGGCGAACTGGCGTGCGGTGTGGGGCGGTCCAGAGATCAGCGCGGCGCAGGCCAAGGCGCTGACCGAACGCGTCGATGCCGCGGTGCACCACGAAGCCTGGAAGAAGAAGGCCGAAACCTACCAGTGGATCGACCTGTACCTCGACGGCGACGCCTTCAGGCGCTTCCTCGCCGACGAGCACAAGCGCGTCGCGGCGATCCTGCCCGAGCTGAACCTCGGAGCGAAGCCGCAATGACGCGCGTCCGCGATCTCGGCCAGGTCCTGGTCGCGGCCGGCGTCGTGGCATCCGGGCTGGCGATGCTGGCGCAGATCCCGCTGATCCATGCCGATGCCGGCTACGCGCGCATCGGCCCGCGCTTCTTCCCCTCGGTGGTCGCGTTCGGCCTGCTCGGGCTCGGCGCCATCCTGCTGTGGGAGGCCTGGCACAAGGGCTTCCCCGCGCTCGAGGAAGGCCCGCACGACCACCAGCCCTTCGACCGCAAGGCCGTGGCCTGGGTCGCCGGCGGGCTGGTCGCGCAGATGGTGCTGATCGGCACCGTCGGCTTCACGCTGGCCGGCACGCTGCTCGGCACCTGCGTGGCGCGCGCGCTCGGCGGACGGCTGGCGATGTCGGTGGCCGCGGCGTTCCTGCTGTCGGCTTCGATCTATCACGCGTTCGGCTGGCTGGGCGTGAACCTGCCGGCGCTGGTGACGGGGTGGCTGTGATGGAAGGCTTGATCGAACTGTTCAACTCGGGCTTCGCGGTCGCGCTGACGCCGGCCAACCTGATGTGGGCCTTGATCGGCTGTACGCTCGGCACCGCGGTCGGCGTGCTGCCGGGTGTCGGGCCGGCGGTGACGGTGGCCTTGCTGCTGCCGGTGACGCAGAACGTCGACCCGACCGGCTCGCTGATCATGTTCGCCGGCGTGTTCTACGGCGCGCAGTTCGGCGGCTCGACCACCTCGATCCTGCTGAACACCCCGGGCGAGTCGGGCTCGATCGTCAGCGCGCTCGAAGGCAACAAGATGGCCAAGGCCGGGCGCGCCGGCCAGGCGCTGGCGACCGCGGCGATCGGCTCGTTCATCGCCGGCACCATCGCCACGGTGGCGCTGACGCTGGTCGCGCCCTTCGTCGCCGACGTGGCGATCAAGCTCGGCCCCGCCGACAACTTCGCGCTGATGGTGTTCACCTTCGTCGCGGTGTCGGCGGTGCTCGGCGCCTCGCCGCTGCGTGGCCTGGTCAGCCTGTTCGTGGGTCTGGCGATCGGCATGACCGGCATCGAGGAGCAGTCGGGGCAGACGCGCTTCACGCTCGGCATCCTGCAGCTCGCCGACGGCATCGACATCGTCGTCGTCGTGCTCGGGCTGTTCGCGGTCGGCGAGACGCTGTACATGGCCGCCTACGAGAGCACGCTGGTCAGCCAGGTGGAGCGGGTCGGCTCTTCGGTGCGCATGACGGTGCGCGACTGGGCGCGCTCGTGGAAACCCTGGCTGCGCGGCACGCTGATCGGCTTTCCGCTCGGCACCATCCCGGCCGGCGGCACGGAACTGCCGACCTTCCTGTCGTACAGCGTCGAGAGGAAGCTGAGCAGGCACCCCGAGGAGTTCGGCCAGGGCGCGATCGAGGGGGTCGCCGGTCCCGAGGCGGCCAACAACGCCGCCGCCACCGGCGTGCTGGTGCCGCTGCTGACGCTGGGGCTGCCGACCTCGGCGACCGCGGCGATCATCCTCGCCGGCTTCCAGCAGTTCAACATCCAGCCCGGGCCGCTGTTGTTCGACACCGATCCGGCGCTGATCTGGGGGCTGATCGCCAGCCTGTACATCGGCAACGTGATGCTGCTGGTGCTGAACCTGCCGCTGATCGGCATCTGGGTGCGGATGCTGCACATCCCGCGGCCCTACCTGTACGCCGGCATCCTGATCTTCTCGACCATGGGCGCCTACGCGCTGCGCCAGTCGTGGTTCGACCTGCTGCTGCTCGGGCTGGTCGGCTGCCTCGGCTTCGTGATGCGCCGCTACAGCTTCCCGGTGGTGCCGCTGGTGGTGGGGCTGATCGTCGGCCCGATCGCCGAGAAGCAGTTCCGCCGCGCGCTGTCGATCAGCGAAGGCGACCTCTCGGTGTTCGTCACCCACCCGGTGTCGGCGACCATCCTGGCGCTGGCCGCAGCGCTGGTGATCGTGCCGCGGCTGCTGCGCTGGTGGAACAAGAGCCGCACCGACGGCAAGGACACGCCGCACGCAGCCTGATTACGGATCCCAAGAAGTAATCGCCGTTTTGCTGGACGTTCGGGCGGCGGGGCGAGGGGGATGTTGCGGAGCGGATTACGCGCGCCGCGTGCGCATGGACAGCGCGGAGCGGCGCCGTACCTCGGAGACGTACATGGATGTACGTCGAGAATGAGCGCAGCGACATCCCCCTCGCCCCGCCGCAATGCGCACGGAACTTATCGTGATCCGTATGAAATCGTCCATGTGCCATCGCCGGGGCCGACGACCATCGGCCCCTTGTTCTGCCCCCGAGGTATCCCATGGAAATCCTGTTCGATCCCCACGTCTGGGCCAGCCTGCTGACGTTGACCGCGCTCGAGATCGTGCTCGGCATCGA
>JBDHRG010000047.1:0-21881 GCA_039807445.1 Candidatus Competibacteraceae bacterium | reverse complement strand
GTGGAGGCCAGAATGCGGCCGTCGTTGGTGACGGCATAGAGCTTGGCCGGATCGGCCGGATCCGCTGCCAGATGCAGCAGGTAGCCGCCGCCGAAGTCCTGCTGCAGCCGGGTCCAGTTGCCTTGCGCCGATCCGAGCAGGCCCACGCTGACGACGAAGACGTAGACGATGCCGTCACGGCCGACGTACACCAGCGAGGTCGGCCGTCGGACGAGGTAGGCCACTTGCCAGCTGCGGCCGCCGTCGCGGCTGAGCAGCAAACCCTCCTCGGTGGCGGCATACAGCGCATCGGGCGCCGCGGCGGCCAGGGCGATCAAGCCCTTGGGCAGCGGCGCTTCGATGCTCCAGCTCTGTCCGCCGTCGCGGCTCACCTGCAGGCCGCCGTGGGCACCGTAGATCACCTTGGGATCGGCGGGGTTGACCGCCATCGCATGGAAGTCCACCGGACCGCGGACGCCCGGGGCAAGCTGCCGCCAGGTCTTACCGGCATCGCGGGAGACGATGAAGCCGAGGTTGCCACCGCCGGCCGGGTGGCCGCTGGCATAGAAGGTGCCGGGCTCGGTCGGGTGCGGGCTGAAGCCCATGAAGTCGTCGCGGGTTTCGGAGACGGCTTCGGCCGTGCCGTCCGGGGAAGCCAGCCAGAGGCCGTGATGCGTGGCCAGATAGAGCTGCCCCTGCCCGGCGACGGCCAAGCCGTGGATGTGGGAAACCTGGCTCAGCGGTACGCCGGCCTCGGCGCCGGTTATCAGGCTCAGTCCTAGCACCATACCGATCAACGCGCGCATGGTCATTCCTCCTCTCCGCAGTCGGTGACGCCGATCCCAAAGCCCGGCAGCACGGCTCAGACCGACACCGGCGTGTAGCCCGCCGCGCGGATCGCGGCGGCGAACGCCTCGGCGGGCTCGGTGCTGTCGACCTGCACCCGCTTGCCGATGAGGTCCACCATCACCTGCGCGGCGGGGTCGCAAGCCTGCACCGCGTGCTCGATCGCGCTGACGCAGTGGTCACAGCTCATGTCTTCGACGGTGAAGGTGTGCGTATACATGGGCTCTCTCCCTGCGGATAGACTTGGCTTTGCTCGGATACCGCGGCGTCCACTCCACCGCGCGCCTGCCGCCGCTCACGCGCCAGCAGCATCAGCCTATACGCGGCCGGGATCACCAGCATCGACAGCAGCGGCGCGGTGATCATGCCGCCGACCATCGGCGCGGCGATGCGGCTCATCACTTCCGAGCCGGTGCCGCCGCCCCACAGGATCGGCAGCAGGCCGGCGAGGATCACCGCGACCGTCATCGCCTTGGGGCGCACGCGCAGCACCGCGCCTTCGCGCAGCGCCGCGTCGAGCACTTCCGGCGTCAATCGTAGCCCCAGCTCTTCACGCTCGGCGACGGCGCGCTTCAGGTACAACAGCATGATCACGCCGAACTCGGCGGCTACGCCGGCGAGCGCGATGAAGCCGACCCCGGTCGCGATCGACTGGTTGTAGCCGAGCAGGTACAAGAGCCAGAAGCCGCCGACCAGCGCCAAGGGCAGTGTCGCCATCAGCAGCGCCGCTTCACTGAAGCGGCGGAAGGTCAGATACAGCAGCACGAACACGATCGCGAGCGTCGCCGGCACCACCAGCTCGAGGCGCGCTGCGGCGCGCTCGAGGAACTCGAACTGGCCGGACCAGGCCAGCGACACGCCCGGCTCGAGCTTCACTTCGCGCGCGACCGCCTCGCGCATGTCTTCGACCGCCGAAGCCAGGTCGCGGCCGCGGATGTCGACGTACACCCAGCCCGACAGCCGGCCGTTCTCGCTCTTCAGCATCGGCGGGCCGTCGGCGATGCCGATGTCGGCGACCGTACCGAGCGTGATCTGCGCACCGCCCGGCGTCACGACCGGCAGGGCGCGCAACGCCTCGAGCGAATCGCGTACTTCGCGCGGGTAGCGCACAGCGATCGGGAAGCGCTGCAGCCCTTCGACCGTCTCGGCGATCGTTTCGCCGCCGATCGCGGCCGACACCACCGATTGCACGTCGGCGATATTGAGCCCGTAGCGCGCAGCGCGTTCGCGGGCGATGTGCACGTCGATGTAGCGCCCGCCGCCGAGGCGCTCGGCCAGCGCCGACGACACGCCGGGCACGCCCTTGACCACGCGCTCGACTTCGGCAGCGACGCGGTCGACCGTCGCAAGGCTCGGCCCGGCGACCTTGATGCCGACCGGACTCTTGATGCCGGTCGCGAGCATGTCGATGCGGTTGCGGATCGGCGGCACCCAGATGTTGGCCATCCCCGGCACCCTGACGGCGCGGTCGAGCGCTTCGACCAGTTTCTCGGGGGTCATGCCGGGGCGCCATTGACTGCGCGGCTTGAACCGGATCGCGGTCTCGAACATCTCGATCGGCGCCGGGTCGGTCGCGGTCTCGGCGCGCCCGGCCTTGCCGAACACACGTTCGACCTCGGGCACCGAGGCGATCATGCGGTCGGTCTGCTGCAACAGTTGCGCCGCCTTGCCGGCCGACAGCCCCGGCAACGCCGAGGGCATGTACAGCAGGTCGCCCTCGTCGAGCGGCGGCATGAATTCGCCGCCGAGCCTCGAGAGCGGCCAGGCCGCCGACAGCAGCGCCAGGCCGGCGAGCACCAGCGTCCAACGCGGCCAGCGCAGCGCCGCGTCGAGCAGCGGCCGGTACGCCTGGATCAGCCAGCGGTTCAGCGGGTTCGCCGATTCCGCCGGAATGCGGCCGCGGATCAGGTAGCCCATCAGCACCGGGATCAGCGTCACCGCCAGCCCGGCGGCGGCGGCCATCGCGTAGGTTTTGGTGAAGGCGAGCGGCGCGAACAGCCGCCCCTCCTGCGCCTCGAGCGTGAACACCGGAACGAACGACAGCGTGATGATCACAAGGCTGAAGAACAGCGCCGGCCCGACCTCCTCGGTGGCTTCGCTCATCACGCGCCAGCGCTCGGCAGCGCTGATCGCGTGGCCGTGATTGTGGCGGTGCCAGGCTTCGAGGTGCTTGTGCGCGTTCTCGATCATCACCACCGCGGCGTCGACCATCGCGCCGATCGCGATCGCGATGCCGCCGAGCGACATGATGTTGGCGTTGATGCCCTGGTGGCGCATCACGATGAAGGCGATCAGCACGCCGAGCGGCAACGATACGATCGCGACGAAGGCCGAGCGCAGATGCCACAGGAACACGACGCAGACCAGCGCCACCACCGCGAACTCCTCGAGCAGCTTGTGGCCGAGGTTGTCCACGGCGCGGTCGATCAGCTCGCTGCGGTCGTAGGTCGGGACGATCTCGACGCCCGCCGGCAGGCTGGACCGCAACGCCTCGAGCTTGGCCTTGACCGCGGCGATGGTTTCGCGCGCGTTCTTGCCCGAGCGCAGCACGATCACGCCGCCGACCACTTCGCCCTCGCCGTCGAGCTCGGCGATGCCGCGGCGCATCTCCGGGCCCATCTGCACCCGCGCGACGTCGGCCAGCCGCACCGGCACGCCGTCGGGTGCTAGCCCGACCGGGATCGCGCGGAAGTCGGCCAGCCCCTGCAGATAGCCCGAAGCGCGCACCATGTACTCGGCTTCGGCGAGCTCGAGCACCGAGCCGCCGGTCTCTTGGTTCGCCCTCTGGATCGCGGCTATCACGGTGCCGTGCGGGATGCGGTACGCGGCGAGCTTCACCGGGTCGAGCACTACCTGGTACTGGCGTACCATGCCGCCGACGCTCGCGACTTCGGCGACGTTGGGCACCGTCTTCAGCTCGTACTTCAGGAACCAGTCCTGCAGCGCGCGCAGATGGCCGAGGTCGTGGCGGCCGCTGCGGTCGACCAGCGCGTACTCGTAGATCCAGCCGACGCCGGTCGCGTCGGGGCCGAGCGCGGGTTTGGCGGCGGCCGGCAGCCGCCCCTGTACCTGGTTCAGGTATTCGAGCACGCGCGAGCGCGCCCAGTAGAGGTCGGTGCCGTCGTCGAACAGCACGTAGACGAAGGAATCGCCGAAGAACGAGAAGCCGCGCACCGTCTTCACCCCCGGCACCGACAGCATCGTCGTCGCCAGCGGGTAGGTGACCTGGTTCTCGACGATCTGCGGCGCCTGGCCCGGGTACGGGGTGCGGATGATCACTTGCACGTCGGACAGATCCGGTAGCGCATCGACCGGCGTGGTCTTCAGCGCCCAGACGCCCCAGGCGCTGACCATCAGCGTCGCCAGCAGCACCAGGAAGCGGTTCTCGATAGCCCAGCGGATCAGGCGCTCGATCATCGCATCACCTCCCCGAGCGACTCCCAGCGCTCGATCACGAAGCCGCCCTCGCCCTGGCGGAACGCGAAGCGCACGCGCGCGCCGACTGCCGGGGCCGCGGCTTGCCCGGCCAGTTTGAACGGCATTGTCATCGCTCCCCAGCCGAGCGCCGGCACCGGGCCATGACTGATCATCACCTCGCCCGCGCCCAGCGCTTCGACGCGGCCTTCGGCTTCGATCAGCGCAGCCGCCCCGTCCGAGGCCGACGCTTCGCCGGCCATCCGCTCGCCGGTCGCGCGCAGGCTGGCTTCGGAGTCGATCAGGAATTGCCCGGACACGACCACACGCTGCCCGGCGGCGAGCCCGCCGAGCACCTCGGTCTTGCCGTCGGCTTCACGGCCGACGCGGACTTCGACCTGGCGGAACGCCCCGTCAGCTTCAGCCAGCAGCACCAGCGTCCGGCGGCCGGTGCGGATCAGCGCCTCGGACGGCACCAGCAGCGCGCGACGCGCCGCGCTCGGGGCGATCTCCAGCGTCGCGTACATGCCCGGGCGCAGCCGGCCGTCGGCGTTCGGCAGCTCGACCCGCAGCCGCAGCGTGCGCGTCTCGGCATTGACTTCGGGCAGCAGCGCCGTGACACGGCCGCTGAAGGCTTCGCCGGGGAGCGCGGTCAACCGTGCCGCCACTGCGGCACCGGGCGCCAACCCAGCCGCCTGCGCCTCGGGCACATCGGCGGTCAGCCAGATCGGATCGATGCCGTCGATCCGCGCCAGCGTCATGCCGGCATCGACGCGCATGCCGGCGCGCACGCCGAGCTCGGTGACGACGCCGCCGATCGGCGCGGTGATCGTGATCACCGGCTCGGCCTGGCCGCTGCGCTCGATGCGCCGGATCAGCGCATCACTGATGCCGAACAGCCGCAGCCGTTCGCGCACGGCACGGGCCAGGCGTGCGTCGCCGGTCGCGCGCACCGCCAGATACTCGCGCTGCGCCGCCGCCCATTCGGGCACCAGCAGATCGACCAAGGGTGCGCCCGCCGCGAGCGCATCCTGCGGCGCGTGCCCGTACACGCGCTCGACGAAGCCGGCTGCACGCGCCTGCACTACCGCCGCCGCGCGGCCGTTGTAGCCGAGCACCGCAGGCACGTGGATGCCGCCGGCGAGCGCCCCCGCCTCGACCGCGGCGGTACGCACGCCGAGGTTCTGCGTCAGCCGCGGATCGATGCGCACGGAACCTTCGTCGCCGTCGGCTTCGTCGGCGTACTTCGGCACCAGTTCCATGTCCATGAAGGGCGATTTGCCGGGCTGGTCGAAGTGCTGGTTCGGCACCATCGGGTCGTACCAGTACAAGACCTTGCGCTCGGCGGCCGGCGCCGCGGCGGATGCCCCGGTCGCCGCGGGCATGTCGCGCCGCGCCGCCCACCAGCCGGCGCCGGCACCGAGCGCGACGAGCAGCACGCCGGAAAGGATCAGCGTCGTAACGCGGCTCATTCGCCCTCCTCCCTGAACAGGAAGGCGAGCTGCGCCCACAGCCGGTCGCGCGCCAGGCGCGCATCGATCTGCGCCAGCCGCGCCTCGAACAACTGCTTGCGCGCGGCCAGCACCGCGTCGAGCGAGTCCGATCCGCCCGAATAGCTCGCCAGCGCCAGCTCGGCCTGGCGCTTCAGCAGCGGCAACAGCTCGCGCTCGCCGCGCGCGAGGCGCTCGTTCACGGCATCCCACTCGGCGAGCATCGCCTCGAGCTCGGCCGCGGCGCGCAAGCGCAAATCCTCTTCCTCGGCGGCCAGGCGCTCGAGCTCGCGCCGCTTGGCGGCGATGCGCGGATCTTGCCGCGTCTCGGCGAACAGCGGCAGGTCGACCGTCACCTGCGCCGACACCATGTTGCCGAAGCCGGGGCCGCGCTGCGCGAAAGCGAGCTCGAGGTCCCAGTCGGGACGCTTGGCCGCCAACGCCTGCTCGAGCTCGGCTTCACGCACGGCGCGCTCGGGGATGAGCGCCGCAAGCTCCGGGTGGCGGTGCAGCCGCGCGCGCCAGGCGGCGGCATCGAGCTGGGCCGCTGGCGGCGGGCCCGCCAGCGGCTCGTCGGCGGAGCCACCGACCCAGCGCCGCAGCTCGGCGTGCGCGGCGGCGAGCTCGCGGCCGAGCTCGGTGGCGCGGTCGGCGAGCGCCAGGTCTTCGGCTTGCGCGCGCAGCGCGTCGCTCGGGCTCGCCTTGCCGCCGGCGACCAGCGCCTCGACGGTCTTCACCAGCTTGCGGTTTTCGGCGCGCAGCGCCTCGAGCGCCTTGCGCCTGGCCTCGAGGTGGTAACGCGCGAGCCAGGCTTGCGCCGTCAACCGGCGCAGCTCGAGCTTCAGCGTTTCGAGCCGCGCCGCTTCGCGCTCGCGGCTGGCGCCGGCCAGCGCGGTTTCGGCGCGACGCTTGTCTTCGCTGGGGAAGGTCTGCATCAGACCGATCTTGCGCATGGTCATGAAGTCAGCGGTGAAGCTGCCGCGGTCGGGCCCGGTGACGGGAAAGTTGTCGACGCCGAGCAACAGCTTCGGGTCGGGCAAACGCCCGGCCGAAATCTCGAGGTCGGCAGCGGCGTCGATGCCGGCCTGCTGCGCAACCAGCCGGGGCGAGCGCGCTTCGGCCAGGCGCAGGGCTTCATCGAAGCTCAGCGGCGCGGCGCCCGCGACAGATGCGAGGCAGCACGCCAGCAGCAAT
Source organism: Candidatus Competibacteraceae bacterium (assembly GCA_039807445.1). Classification (GTDB taxonomy): domain Bacteria; phylum Pseudomonadota; class Gammaproteobacteria; order Competibacterales; family Competibacteraceae; genus JBDHRG01. The sequence continues at coordinate 14,958 of JBDHRG010000047.1, read as the reverse complement.
GCGGCGCGTGCGATGGAGAGGGGCATGGTCGGGGCTCCCTGTTCGGCCGTGCTGCGCAAACACGCGGGCACGGCGGCCGCCCGTCCGACAGGCCGGACGGGGTCGTGCGGAACAAGGATCAGACCAAGGTCGGCGGTCGCCAGACGCCGGCGGACGCACCAGCGGGAGGCGCGGACACGGCGGGCGGGCGCGGCGCACCCGGGTGCGGCATCGAAGCCATGGCGGCAGGGATGGCCGCTGCGGTGAAGCTGCACGCCTTGCACAGCTGCCCGGTCTTGCAGACCGGACCGGAGGCCGGCACCTCGTCACAGCAGCCGCCACCGGGCATCGCTTCGACCGCGACGGCTTGCTCCGGACACGGCTTCACCGTGCCGAACGCCGCCTGCCCGTACAGGGGCAAGGCGGCGATCAGCCAGACGACGAGCAGGCGGATCATCCAGCGCGATCGCGGCATGTCGGCTCAGCGGGTATCGCCGGGAGCGGTGCCCCGGAAGATTGGCACTACCGACCGCCGTGCGCCAGATCAGAACTTGCCGTAATCCGCGACCGAGCTATCCTTCGCGATCGCGACCACCGGCAGCGTGCCCGGGGTGTGCGGGCCCATGCCCGGCGAGTGGGCCGGCATGCCCGGCACCGACAGCCCGCGGATGTCGGGCTGCTCCTTCAGCAGCTTCTCGATCGCGCCGACCGGCACGTGGCCTTCGACCACGTACTGGCCGATCACCACCGTGTGGCAACTCGGCGCGACCTCGGTGCCGAAACGCTGCTTGACGGCGCTCATGTCGTCGCGGTTGACCGCGTTGACGGCGAAGCCCTGGTCGCGCAGGTACGTGACGTATTCCTCGCAGCAGCCGCAGGTCGGCGACTTGTATACCAGCGCCGGTGTCGCGGCGAGCGCCGCGGCCGAGCCGAACGCGAGCGTGGTGGCGCACAAGGCGCGGGCGAGCAGGGTTTTCATCGCATGGCCTCCAGAATGCAAACGGATGTCAGGGAGCGGCCGCCGGTTCCGCGACCGGCACAAGCGCCGAGCATCCACCTTGACCCCATGGCAAGGTCAAGAGGCGACGTCAGCGCCTCGACGGCCGGCTCACCCCTCTGCGCCCTGGCTCGCCGGTGCGAGTTCGCCGCGTGCCTGGCGCAGCACCTGCGTCGCCGCCGACAGCGCGAGCGAAGCCATGATCGCCGCGACCGCGAGGTCCGGCCAGGCCGAACCGGTGCCGAACACGCCGAGCGCAGCGGCCAGCACCGCCAGATTGCCGAGCGCGTCGTTGCGCGTGCACAGCCAGACGCCGCGCATGTTGCTGTCGCCGTCGCGCCAGGCATAGAGGATGGCCGCGGTGGCGAGGTTGGCGGCGAACGCCAGCGCGCCGATCACGCCCATCGTTCCGGCCTGCGGCAGCGTGCCGCTGGCGGCGTGCCAGACGGTCGAGCCGAGCACCCCCACGCCGAAGGTCGCCATCGACGCCGCCTTGACGATCGACGCCCAGGCCCGGCTCGACAGGCTCATGCCGAGCACCCACAGGCTGATGCCGTAGTTGGCGGCGTCGCCGAGAAAGTCGAGCGAATCGGCCAGCAGCGACGCCGAGCCCGCTCGCAGCCCGGAGACGATCTCGACTGCGAACATCGCCGCGTTGATCAGCAGCGCCGTCCACAACACCCTGCGGTAGCGCGGCGCAGAACCGCCTGGTCCTCGATCGTGATGACAGCAATGCGCGCTCATGAACCGGACTCCTTCGGATCGCGACAAGCGTATGCTGGACCCTGTTGTCGCTACAGGGTCAAGGGCAGAACCGCGTCCGCGACCTTCCAGGAGGATCCATGCGCATCGGCGAACTCGGTCGGACCGTCGGCGTCGACGTCGAAACCATCCGCTACTACGAGCGCGAAGGCCTGCTGCCGCCACCCGCGCGCGCGGCGAACGGCTACCGCACCTACGGCCCCGGGCACCTGGAACGGCTGGCGTTCATCCGCCACTGCCGGGCACTGGACATGCCGCTGGCCGAGATCCGCCGCCTGCTGGCCTTCGTCGCCCGGCCCGATGCCGCGTGCGACGACATCGACCGCCTGATCGACGAACAACTCGCCCGGGTGCGGGCGCGGCTCGCGTCGATGCAGGCGCTCGAGCAGCAGCTGATCGGCCTGCGCGCGCTGTGCGACTCCAGCCACCGCGCCGCCGACTGCGGCATCCTGCACGAGCTGGTCGCCGCCGCCCACGGCGAAGCGTGCGCCTGCCATCCGCCGCAGGGCTGACATCTGCTGGCGGATTCACGAATGACGTTCCGGCGATCAATGCCGCCACGGATACAGCCGCGGAATCACGGCGCTCAGCACGGCGGCGACCGTGAGCGCGATCAGCGCGCCGAGCGCGAACAGCGTCCAGGTGTCGGGCTTCAGGGTGCCGAGCGTGACGATCACGAGCAGCATCGGCAGATCGAGGAAGTGGGTGAAGCTCGGCACGCGCTCGCCACGGGCGCGCACCAGCGCCGGCGTGAAGCGCCCTTCGGCCTGCGCCTGCGCGGTCAGCCGGCGCAGGCGCAGGAAGTACAGTCGCGTGACGGTGTTGCCCTCGACGAACTCGAAGGCGAACAGTGCCACCATGCCGGCCAGCCAGGGCACGCCGACGAAGCCCCAGCCACCGTAGAACCCGACCACCAGCCAGGCACCCGAGACGAGCAGCAGCAGCGCCCCGGGCACGACCAGGCCGTCGTAGCACACGGCGATGTTGCGCACCGCCTCGGCGAAGGCCGGTAGTTCGCGCACCTGCCGCGAGCGCAGATCGGCCATGAACACGCCGATCAGCCCACCGGCCATCAATGCCAGGCCGATCAGGTGGACGAGTTTCAGCAGTGCGTAGGACACGGCTGCCCTCCCGGCATTGCCAGAGACTTCGCGGCAGCACGCGCCACGCGGCCGGATGCCGGGCGCTGCCGTCAGCGCTTGATCCGCCGCCCCTGCGGCGCGCGCCGCTCGTCGCGCGGACGGTGGTACTGCCTGCGCCTGGCGCCCTCGCTGCCGGGGTCGTAGGGGTTTTCGCCCGAGCGGAACTCGACCCGCACCGGCGTGCCGTGCAGCCTCAGCTCCTTACGGAAGACATTGATCAGGTAGCGCCGATAGGACTCCGGCACGTGGTCGGTGCGGTTGCCGTGGATCACGATGACCGGCGGGTTCTGCCCGCCCTGGTGCGCATAGCGCAGCTTGATGCTGTGGCCGTGCACCAGTGGCGGCTGGTGCGCAGCGACCGCCGCCTCGAGGATGCGCGTCAGCGCCGGCGTCGACAGCTTGCGCGTCGCCGCCGCGTAGCCCTCGCGCACCGAAGCGAACAAGTCCATCACCCTCGAGCCATGCAGCGCCGAGATGAAGTGGATGCGCGCGAAGTCGATGAAGGCGAGCTTGCGCGCCAGGTCGGTGCGCACGCGCTCGCGCGTGTCGGGGTCGAGCCTGTCCCACTTGTTGACCGCGATCACCAGCGCACGGCCGCTGTCGAGGATGTAGCCGAGCAGCGTCGCATCCTGCTCGGCGATGCCCTGGCGCGCATCGAGCACCATCACCGCGACGTGCGCTTCCTCGATCGCGGCGAGCGTCTTGATCACGCTGAACTTCTCGATCGCCTCGTCGACGCGCGAGCGCCGGCGCACGCCGGCGGTGTCGATCAGCGTGTAGGTCTGGCCGTCGCGCTCGAACGGGATCGCCACCGCATCGCGCGTGGTGCCCGGCAGGTCGAAGGCGAGCACGCGCTCCTCGCCGAGGATGCGGTTGACCAGCGTCGACTTGCCGACGTTCGGGCGCCCGACGATCGCGAGCCTGATCGAACCGTCGTCAGCGGTGATCGCGCCACCGCCGCCCTCGGCCTCGGCCGGCACGAGTGCACCGAGCACCGCCTCCATCAGCCCTTCGACGCCGCGGTTGTGCGTCGCCGAGATCGGCCACGGCGCACCGACGCCGATCGCGTGGAACTCGGCGGTCGCGGTCGCAGGCTCGAGGTACTCGGTCTTGTTGACCACCAGGTACAGCGGCTTGCCCGTGCGCCGCAGCTGCGCGGCGATCTCTTCGTCGGCCGCGGCGAGCCCGGTGCGGCCGTCGACCAGCAGCAGCACCGCGTCGGCCTCGTCGACCGCCTTCAGCGCCTGGCGTGCGATCAGGCCGTCGAGACCCTCGCCTTCGCCGCTGAGGCCGCCGGTGTCGACGACCAGGTAGGGCCGCGGTCCGACCTTGCCGGGACCGTACTGGCGATCGCGGGTCAGTCCGGGGAAATCGGCGACCAGCGCGGCTCGGGTGCGCGTCAGGCAGTTGAACAGGGTGGACTTGCCGACGTTGGGCCGGCCGACCAGCGCGATCACGGGTAGCATGGCGTCAGCCTTTCACCGTTGGATGCATGGAAAAAAGACGAAAGCCGGGTCCCGTACGGGGCCCGGCAGGTGGAGGTTTGCGCATATTGCGACGGAGCGAGGGAGATATTGCTGCGCTCATTCTCGGCGTACATCCGTGTACGCCTCCGAGGTACGGCGCCGCTCCGCGCATTCCAGGGCAGCCGCAAGCCGGCTGCCCGCTCGCCGGGGCGAGAGCCCACCGGGCTCTCGCGGCTTCCCGGACTCGCCCCTGCGCCCGCGGCGCAAGTGTCGCTGCGCAACATCCCCTCGCTCGGCCGCAGCGGATCCCGTCAATCCGCCGAAACCTTCTGGAATCCGAATCAGCCGCCGAAATTGTAGGCGGCCAGCTTGCCGCTCTTGCCGTAGGCGTAGAGCGTGCCGCCGCGCACCAGCGGCGGCGCCGCGAGGCCGGCGCTGTCGACCTGGACGCGCCCGACGATGCGCCCGCTGCCAGCGTCGAGCAGGTGCACCCAGCCCTCGAAGTCGCCGACCGCGACCAGGCGACCGGCGGCAGCGGGCGCGGTCAGCTTGCGCCCGCCGAGCTCGCCCTGTTTCCACAGCACTGCGCCGCTGCGGCGATCGAGCGCGTACACCGCGTCGTCGGCACCGCTGACGAACACGTGCGCCGGGTCGAGGTCGAGCCCGGCGTAGCTCGAGACCTCGCGCGTCCAGACCAGCGCGCCGTTCTGCAGGTCGAGCGCGCTCACCGCGCCGCGGTACGGCGCCAGGTACAGCACCGAGCCCGCCGCGCGGGGCTCGGCGTCGATGTCGACCAGGCGCTCCATCTCGGTGCGCCCGCGCGGGGCGGTGAGCGCCTTCTCGGCCAGCACCTGGCCTGAGCGCAGGTTCAGCACCAGCACGCGGCCGTTCTCGAGCCCGGCGACGGCCACACCCTGCCCGAGCAGCGGCGCGGCCGAGCCGCGCAGCGTCAGCGCCGGCACCGTGCTCGCGTGTACCCAGAGCCGGCGGCCCGAGGTCGCGTCGAGCCCGGTGAAACGCCCGTCGGCCGAACGCACGACCACGACGCCGTCGGCGATCCGCGGGCTGGCGAGCACTTCGCTCGAGACGCGCACGCGCCAGGCCTCGGCACCGCTCTCGGTGCGCAGCGCGACGACCTCGCCCTTGGCGGTGCCGACCAGCACCAGCCCGGCGCCCGCGCCGACGCCGGCGGTGATCGCCAGGTCGGTGTCGATCTTCCAGACCGTACGGCCACTGGCGGCATCGACCGCGGCGACTTCGCCGTCGTGCGCGGCGACGTACAGCGTGCCCTGCTCGAACGCCGGCACCAGCTTGACGAACGCCTTGCCGGTGCCGTCGCCGACCGAGGTTTCCCAGGCGCGCGGCGGGTTCAAGGGGTTCGCGATCTCGACCAGCGGCGCCGGCGGCGGGCTGTTGTCGGTGCCGATGAACCAGTCGCCGATCCAGGCGCAGCCGCCGAGGTTCGCGGCCAGCACTGCCGCCAGCAGCAGGCACGGCGCCGGAATGGGGGTGCGGATCGGCATCCTCAGGTCTCCGGAAGATTGTCGAGTTTGAGGCTGATCAGGCCGCCGGCGGCGGGGCCGCGGGCGGCGAGCGCCGCCTGCCAGGCGCTGCGCGCCTGGGCGTAGTCCTTGCGTGCGTAGGCGAGGTCGCCCCTGAGCTCATCGCGCTCGGCGGCGAAGCCCTGGCCCTTGACCGCATCGAGGCGTGCCGCCGCCTGCTCGAGCTCGCCGGCGCCGGCGAGCACGCGCGCCGCGCGCAGGCGGGCGATGTCCTTGAACTCGTCCGGCCCCGCCTGGGCGGCGACCCAGTCGAGGTGCGCGAGCGCCGCCGGCGCATCGTCGGCGGCGAGCGCGGCCCTGGCCATCGCCAGTGCGGCGAGCACGGCGTAGCTCGAGCCGGGCTGGTCGTTGATCAGCAGCTGCCCCTGCTCGCGCACCTTGGCGTTGTCGCCGGCGGCCAGCACCTCGGCGACGCGGTCGTAGGCGGCGGAAGCGGCCAGCGTGCGCTCGACCCGCTGCCCCTGCCAGTACTGCCAGCCGAGGATCGCGGCCACCGCCGCCGCGAGCCCGAGCACCACGCCGCCGGCATTGTGCCGCCACCAGTCGCGCAGCGCCTCGACCCGTTGTTCTTCGGTCGCGAAGTCTTCCATCGTGCGGCTCCGTGCTAGCTCACAGCCCGGCGATCCGGGCGCTCAGATGCGCGGCCAGCTGCCCGCGCGCGATCGTCACCTGTTCGCCGTCCTCGCGCAGCGACTTGACGCCGACGCAGCCGGCGGCGAGTTCGGCATCGCCGAGGATCAGCGCGTGCGCCGCGCCGCTCTTGTCGGCGCGCTTGAGCTGGCTCTTGAAGTTGCCGCCGCCGCCGTTGGCGAGCAGCCGCAACCCGGGCAGCTCGCTGCGCAGGCGCTCGGCCAGTACCAGCGCGGCGTCTTCGGCCGCTTCGCCGACGGCGACCAGGTAGGCGTGCGGGGCGGTGTCCAGCGCGATCGCGCTGCCCTCGAGCAGGCCGAGCAGGCGCTCGAGCCCCATCGCGAAACCGACCGCCGGGGTGGCCCGGCCGCCGAGCTGCTCGACCAGGCCGTCGTAGCGGCCACCGGCGCAGACCGTGCCCTGGGCCCCGAGGCGGTCGGTGATCCATTCGAACACGGTCTTGCTGTAGTAGTCGAGGCCGCGCACCAGCGTCGGATTGACTTCGTAGGCCAGCCCGGCGGCGTCGAGCAGGCGCCGCAGCCGCTCGAAGTGCGCGCGCGACCCGGCGTCGAGGTGGTCGATCAGCCGCGGCGCGCCGGCGACCACCTCTTTCATCGCCGGGTTCTTGCTGTCGAGGATGCGCAGCGGGTTGGTGTCGAGCCGGCGGCGGCTGTCTTCGTCGAGCACCTCGTGGTGGCCGCGGAAGTATTCGACCAGCATTCCGCGGTAGGCGGCGCGCGCCTCGGCCGAGCCGAGCGAGTTGATCTGCAGGCGCACGTCGGGCAAACCGATGCGCGCCCAGATGCGCGCCGTCATCAGGATCATTTCGGCGTCGATGTCCGGGCCGGCCATGCCGAACACTTCGGCGCCGATCTGGTGGAACTGGCGGTAGCGGCCCTTCTGCGGGCGCTCGTGGCGGAACATCGGCCCGCAGTACCACAGGCGCTGCTGCTGGTTGTGCAGCAGGCCGTGCTCGATGCAGGCGCGCACCGTGCCGGCGGTGCCTTCGGGGCGCAGCGTCAGGCTGTCGCCGTTGCGGTCGTCGAAGGTGTACATCTCTTTTTCGACGATGTCGGTGACTTCGCCGATCGAGCGGCAAAACAGCGCGGTGCTCTCGACGATCGGCACGCGGATCTCGCTGTAGCCGTAGCCGCTCAGCACGTCGCGCACCGCCGCCTCGAGCCCCGCCCAGCGCGCCGAGTCGCCGGGCAGGATGTCGTTCATCCCGCGTACCGCCTGCAGATTCTTCGCCATCGTCTCGTTACTTCGGTTCGGTTCCCCTCCCCACGGGGCGGAGAGGGCGGGGGTGGGATGGAGCGGCCGGCATCCGTGCCGCTCGATACCGCAGCGGTTTCTACTGGCCGAGCGTGAAGCGGCTGACGCTGCCGCGCTTGGGCAGGTACACCGCCGGATCGACGTCGGCGCCGTCGAGCTTGAGTTTGACCGCCTGGGCATTGCCGAGCTTGACCTGGAACGGCGCGCGGCCGGCCAGCGGCCGGTTACTGCCCTTGCGGATGATGCCGCTCAGCAGGACCTTGCCCTCGGCATCCTTGATCTCGACCCAGGAGTCGTCGTCGAAGACGACCTCGAGCCGCGCCTCGCCGACCGCTGCCGGCGCAGGCGCAGCAGGCGCTTCGATCGCCGCCGTCGGTGCCGGCGGTTCGGGCACCGGCACCGGCGCGGACGGCGCAGCCGCCTGGGGGGCAGCGAACTGGGGCGTGGCGACCGGGGGCGGCGTGCCCGGCGATGCCGTCGCGACCGGCTCGGGTGCCGGCGGCACGGCCGCCGGCGGCGCGGTTTGCGCCGTCGGCTCGGCCGGCCTCTGCTGGTTCGGTAGTGCCAGCGTCTGGCGGCTGTCGCCCTGGCTGCCGAGGGTGCCGATGCCGGACAGGTCGAAGCGGCCCGACAGCGTCTCGACGCCGCGCCACGCGGCGTAGCCCAGCACCGCGAACAGCAGCACATAGGCGAGCGGGCGCAGGCTGCGCGGCGGCCGCGGTCCGGCCGCGGGCAGCTCGCGGTGATCGAGCTTGATCGGCGGCAGCTCGCTCAGGCCGAGCGCGCGGAAGCGCTCGAGCACCGGCGCTTCGGCCAGGCCGAGCGCGCGCGCGTAGCGCAGCACGTAGCCGCGCACGAACACCGGCGCGCCGAGCTCGGCGAAGGCGTCGGCCTCGAGCCCGGCGACGATCTTCGCGGCGAGCCCGGTGCGCTGGGCCGCCTCGTGCACGTCCCAGCCGCGGGCAGCACGCGCGCGCGCCAGGTCTGCGCCGAGCGTGGAGGAATCCTGCTGTACGGTCGTCTCTTGCATCGTCATCGGGACAGGCCCAGCTCGCGCGCCTCGGGCGAGTTGCCGAAGCGGCTCAGGAGTTGTTGCGCATAGTCGCGGCGCAGCGCCCCGTCGCCGAGGGCATCCTCGACGCGGATCGCGAGCAGCAGGCTCGCCGGGCTCGGGCCGTTGACGGCGAACAGCCGCGCGAGCGTGGCGCGCGCCGATTCGTAGCGCCGCTGCGCATAATCGAGCGCCGCCGACTCGTAGAGCGCGCGCGGGTAATCGGGGCTCAGCTCCAGCGCCCTGCGCAAGTCCGCCTCGGCGCGCGCCGGTGCGCCGGCGCTCCTGGCGCAGATCGCCGCTTCGACGTACATCGCTTCGGGAGCATCGCTGCCGGGATCGGTCGCCAGCGCCAGGAAGCGCTGTTCGCCCTCTTCGCCGCGACCACGGGCGCACTGGAAGCGCGCGAGGTTGGCGCGCGCGGCCTGGTAGCCGGGCTTCAGCGCAACGGCCTGCGCGTAGTGGCGCTCGGCTTCGGGGTAGTCGCGCAACTCTTCGTACACCAGGCCGATGGCGTTGTGCGCCTCGGCCGAATCGTCGTTGTACTCGAGCGACTTCTTCAGCTTGTCGAGCGCGACCGCATACTGTCCGGAGCGGATGTAGCCGATGCCGAGCTGCAGGTTCAGCCTGGCCGCCTCGGCACGGTCGATCTCGATGCGCGCCGGCGGCGCGGGTTCGATCGAGCTCGCGCCGTCCGCCTTGTCGCCCCCGCCCCACAGCGAGGCCAGCGAGCCGCAGCCGGCAGCGCCGGTGGCGAGCAGCGCGAACAAAAGGCTGCGGACGACGCCCCTCATGCGCGCGGCGCGGCGGCTTCCCCGGCGACCCGCATCATCCGCAGCGCCCGACGGCTCCTGTCCTGGACTTCGCCGGCGAGCTGGCCGCAGGCGGCGTCGATGTCGTCGCCGCGCGTCTTGCGCGTCACCGTGGTCAGGTCGTACTGCATCAGGATGCCGCGGAAGCGGTCGATCCGCGCCTGCGGCGAGCGCCGGTAGCGCGTACCCGGAAACGGGTTGAACGGGATCAGGTTGATCTTCGACGGGATGTGCCGCACCAGGCGCGCCAGCGCGTGCGCGTGCGCGTCGGAATCGTTGACGCCATCGAGCATCACGTATTCCCAGGTCACGCGGCGGTGCGGCTTGTCTTCGACATACGCGGCGCAGGCGCGCAAGAGTTCGGCGATCGGGTACTTCCTGTTGATCGGCACCAGCTCGTTGCGCAGCTCGTCGAAGGGCGCGTGCAGCGACACCGCGAGGCTCACGTCCGAGACCTCGCGCAGCCGGTACAGCGCCGGCACCACGCCCGAGGTCGACAGCGTGACGCGGCGCTTGGACAGGCCGAAGCCCAGATCATCCATCATCAGCGCCATCGCCGCGACCACGTTGGCGAAGTTGAGCAGGGGCTCGCCCATGCCCATCATCACCACGTTGGTGATCATGCGGCTGCCGGCCGGGCCGCCGCCGAGCGCGCGGTTGGCGGCCCAGACCTGGCCGATGATCTCGGCCACCGACAGGTTGCGGTTGAAGCCCTGCTGCGCGGTCGAGCAGAAGCTGCAGTCGAGCGCACAGCCGATCTGCGACGACACGCACAGCGTTCCGCGGTCATCCTCGGGGATGAACACGGTCTCGACGCAGTTGCCCGAATCGAGCCGCACCACCCACTTGCGCGAGCCGTCGCGCGAGGCCTGCTCGAGCACCAGCTCGGGCGCGCGGACTTCGGCGATCTCGGCCAGCCGCACACGGACCTGCTTCGACAGGTTGGTCATCGACTCGAAGTCGCTGACGCCCTCGTGGTAGATCCACTTCATCACCTGGGTGGCGCGGAAGGGCTTTTCGCCGAGTTCGGCGAAGAAGGCTTCCAGCGCGCGCCGGTCCAGGTCCAGCAGGTTGGTCTTGGCGTTCGGGGCTTGCACCGCTTGCTTACCAGTCGTCGTGGCCGCTTCCCTGTCGGCTTACGTGCGGGGGCAGACGCCGTCCTTGCCGAAGAAGAACGCGATCTCGACCGCGGCGGTTTCCGGCGCGTCCGAGCCATGCACGGCGTTGGCGTCGACCGAGTCGGCGAAGTCGGCACGGATGGTGCCGGCCTCGGCCTTCTTCGGGTCGGTGGCGCCCATCAGCTCGCGGTTCTTGAGAATGGCGTTCTCGCCTTCCAGCACCTGGATCATGACCGGACCCGAGACCATGAAGTTCACCAGGTCGGTGTAGAACGGGCGCTCCTTGTGCACCGCATAGAAAGCTTCGGCCTGTTCGCGGCTCAGCTGCGCCATCTTCGCGGCGACGATCTGCAGGCCCGCGGCTTCGAAGCGGGCATAGATCTGCCCGATCACGTTCTTGGCGACGGCGTCGGGCTTGATGATCGAAAGCGTGCGTTCAACGGCCATGCGGGGTCTCCGGGTAGTCGGATCGATGAAGCAGCGGGACGCCCGCGTGGGGCGGCATTTAGAAGTCGCGGAAGTGTAGCGATATCGCCGCATCCGGGCAACGCGGGGGATAGCGTGCTGCGTGCGCGAGACGCTTGGAGCGCCCCGCGCAGCACGGGTCACGCAGCACCCGCCTACGTCGGCAGGCTCAGGCGTACCGCGCAGTACTTGAACTCCGGGATCTTGCCGAAGGGGTCGAGCGCGTCGTTGGTCAACAGGTTGGCCGCCGCCTCGACATAGCAGAACGGGATGAACACTTCGCCGCGCTGCAAGCCGGGGTCGATGCGCGCGTGCGCGCTCAGCGCCCCGCGGCGCGAGCTGACCGTGATCGGCGCACCTTCGCGCCCGCCGAGCGCGGCCAGGTCGTCGGGGTGGACGGTGACCACCGGGAAGCCCTCGATCGCGTCGAGCACGCGCGTGCGGCGCGTCATGCTGCCGGTGTGCCAGTGCTCGAGCTGGCGCCCGGTGATCAGCACGAAGGGATAGTCGGCGTCGGGACGCTCGGCCGCCGGCACCAGCGCCGCCGGCACGAAGCGCGCCTTGCCGCTGCGGGTCGGGAAGTGCTCGGTGAAGATCACCGGCTCGCCCGGGTCGCCTTCGCGCTCGCAGGGATAGGTCACCGAGCCCTCGGCTTCGAGCCGCTCCCAGGTGATGCCGGCGATCGAGGGCATCGCCTGGCGCAGCTCGGCGAACACTTCGCGCGGCCCGGCGTAAGTCCAGGTGCAGCCGAGGCGTTGCGCCATCTGCTGCACGATCCACAGATCCTGCCGGGCTTCGCCGGGCGGGGTCAGCGCCTGGCGGCCGAGCTGGACGCGGCGGTCGGTGTTGGTGAAGGTGCCGGTCTTCTCGGGGAAGGCGCTGGCCGGCAGCACCACGTCGGCGTAAGCGGCCGTTTCGGTCAGGAACAGATCCTGCACCACCAGGTGCTCGAGCGCGGCGAGCGCGGCGCGGGCGTGGTTGAGGTCCGGGTCCGACATCGCCGGATTTTCGCCCATGATGTACATGCCGCGGATCGAGCCTTCGAGCGCGGCGTGCATGATCTCGACCACGGTCAGCCCCGGCTGCGGGTCGAGCGCCGCGCCCCACAGCACCTCGAACCGGGCGCGCACGCCGGCGTCGTCGACGCGCTGGTAGTCGGGGAACACCATCGGGATCAGCCCCGCATCCGAGGCCCCCTGGACGTTGTTCTGGCCGCGCAGCGGGTGCAGCCCGGTGCCCGGGCGACCGATCTGGCCGGTGGCCAGCGCCAGCGCGATCAGGCAGCGGGCGTTGTCGGTGCCGTGCACGTGTTGCGAGACGCCCATGCCCCAGAAGATCATCGAGCCTCTGGACCTGGCGTAGACCCGCGCGACTTCGCGCAAGGTCTCGGCCGGGATGCCGCACACCGGCTCCATCGCCTCGGGGCTGAAGCCGGCGACCCGGGCTTTCAGCGCCTCGAAGTCTTCGGTGCGGCTGCGCACGAAGCCCTCGTCGTGGAGCCCTTCCTCGACGATCACGTGCAGCAGCGCGTTCAGCATCGCGACATCGCTGTCGGGCTTGAACTGCAGGACGTACTTCGCGTGGCGCGCCAGCTCGGTGCGCCGGGGGTCCATCAGGATCAGCGTCTTGCCGGCCTTGGCGGCGTTCTTGATGAAGCTGGCCGCGACCGGGTGGTTGACGGTCGGGTTGGCGCCGATCACGACGATGACCTCGGCCTCGGCGACGTCGGCGACCGGGTTCGACACCGCGCCCGAACCGATGCCCTCGAGCAGCGCCGCGACCGAGGAGGCGTGGCACAGCCGCGTGCAGTGGTCGACGTTGTTCGAGCCGAACCCCGTGCGCACCAGCTTCTGGAACAGGTAGGCCTCTTCGTTCGAGCCCTTGGCCGAACCGAAGCCGGCCAGCGCCCGCGGGCCGTGCGTATCCCTGAGCTCGCGCAACCGGCCCGCGGCCAGGTCGAGCGCTTCGTCCCACGAGGCTTCGCGGAAGTAGCGCTCCGGTCTCGCCGGATCGAAGCCCTCGAGCGTCTTGGCCACGCCGGGCTTGCGGATCAACGGCCGGGTGATGCGCTCGGGATGGTGGACGTAGTCGAAGCCGTAGCGGCCCTTGACGCACAGCCGGCCGTGGTTGGCTGGGCCGTCGCGGCCCTCGACACGCACCAGGGTGTTGTCCTTGACGTGGTAGGTGAGCTGGCAGCCGACGCCGCAGTACGGACAGACCGAGTCGACCGTCCTGTCGGGAACGACCAGCGCCACGCCCCTGGCCGGGCTGAGCGCGCCGGTCGGGCAGGCCTGCACGCATTCGCCGCAGCCGACGCACGAGCTCGTCCCCATCGGGTCGCCGAGGTCGAACACGATCTGCGCGCCGTGGCCGCGATGGGCGAAGCCGATCACGTCGTTGACCTGGGTCTCGCGGCAGGCGCGCACGCAGCGCGTGCACTGGATGCAGGCGTCGAGGTTGACCGCGATCGCCGGGTGCGAGACGTCGGCTGCCGGCTGGCGGCGGCTCGGCGCGAAGCGCGGCGTGCCGACGCCGAGCCGTCCGGCCCAGTGGTCCAGCTCGGAGTCGCGGGTATGGGGTGTGGGCGCGACATCGGACTTCAGCAGCTCGAGCACCATGCGCTGCGCCTGGCGCGCGCGCGGGCTCGCGGCGCTGACCTGCATGCCAGCCTTCGGATGGCGGCAGCACGAAGGCGCGAGCGTGCGCTCGCCGTCGATCTCGACCACGCAGGCGCGGCAATTGCCGTCGGGGCGCAGCCCGTCCGTGTAGCACAGGTGCGGGATCTCGATGCCGGTGCGGGCCGCGGCCTGCAGGATGGTCTCGCCTGCGAGCGCCTCGAGCGGGCGGCCGTCGAGTGCGAAGGGAATGCGGTCGTCGTCGAGCATGGCAGCCATCTCAGCAGCCCTCCTGGAGCTCGGGGAATTCGTGCGGGAAGTATTTCAGCGCGCAGCGCAGCGGGTTCGGCGCCGCCTGGCCGAGGCCGCAGATCGAGGCGTCGACCATCACTTGTGCCAGGTCTTCGAGCAGCGCGGCGTCCCAGCGCGGCGCGGCCATCAGCTCCGCCGCCTTGGCGGTGCCGACGCGGCACGGCGTGCACTGGCCGCACGATTCGTGCGCGAAGAAGCGCATCGCGTTCAGCGCCGCGTCGCGCACCTTGTCGTGGTCGGACAGCACGATCACCGCCGCCGAGCCGATGAAGCAGCCGTGGGGCTGCAGCGTGTCGAAGTCGAGCGGGATGTCGCCGAGCGCGGCGGGCAGGATGCCGCCCGAGGCGCCGCCGGGGAAGTAGGCATAGAAGCTGTGCCCCGGCAGCATGCCGCCGCCGTACTCCTCGATCAGCTCCTTCACCGTGATGCCGGCCGGCGCCAGGTGCACGCCGGGGCGGTTGACGCGCCCCGACAGCGAGTAGCGCCGCAAGCCCCGGCGGCCGTGGCGGCCCTGGCCAGCGAACCACTCCGGCCCCCGCTCCACCAGCTCGCGTACCCAGTACAGCGTCTCGCCGTTGTGCTCGAGCGTCGGGCGGCCGAACAGCCCGACTTCGGCCACGTACGGCGGGCGCAGCCGCGGCATGCCGCGCTTGCCCTCGAGCGACTCGATCATCGCCGACTCTTCGCCGCAGACGTAGGCGCCGGCGCCGCGTCTGAGCTCGATGTGCGGCAGCGGGCACGGCGGATCGGTCTCGAGCGCCGCCAGCTCCTC
>JBDHRG010000297.1:0-3523 GCA_039807445.1 Candidatus Competibacteraceae bacterium | reverse complement strand
TCACAGCCCCAGTTCGGGCCACAGCGCGTCGATCCGCGCCTTGACCGCCTCGCTCATGCGGATCGGCGTTCCCCACTCGCGCGTGGTCTCGCCGCTCCACTTGTTGGTGGCGTCGAAGCCGATCTTCGAGCCCAGCCCCGACACCGGCGAGGCGAAGTCGAGGTAGTCGATCGGCGTGTTGTCGATCATCACCGTATCGCGCCTGGGGTCCATGCGCGTGGTCATCGCCCAGATCACGTCTTCCCACGCGCGCGTGTTGACGTCGTCGTCGACCACGATCACGAACTTGGTGTACATGAACTGGCGCAGGAACGACCACACGCCGAGCATCACGCGCTTGGCGTGCCCCGGATACTGCTTGCGGATGGACACCACCGCCAGGCGGTACGAACAGCCCTCGGGCGGCAGGTAGAAGTCGACGATCTCGGGGAACTGCTTCTGCAGGATCGGCACGAACACCTCGTTCAGCGCCACGCCGAGGATCGCCGGCTCGTCGGGCGGGCGCCCGGTGTAGGTGCTGTGGTAGATCGGGTCGCGGCGGTGGGTGATGCGCTCGACCGTGAACACCGGGAAGGTGTCGACCTCGTTGTAGTAGCCGGTGTGGTCGCCGAACGGCCCTTCGGGCGCGGTTTCGCCGGGGGCGATGTGGCCCTCGAGCACGATCTCGGCGCTCGCCGGCACCTGCAGGCCGCCGGCGCCCAGGCACTCGGTGAGCTCGGTGCGCGCGCCTCGCAGCAGCCCGGCGAAGGCGTACTCCGACAGCGTGTCCGGTACCGGCGTCACCGCGCCGAGGATGGTCGCCGGGTCGGCGCCGAGCGCGACCGCGACCGGGAACGGCTCGCCCGGATGCGCCTGGCACCATTCGCGGAAGTCGAGCGCGCCGCCGCGGTGGCTGAGCCAGCGCATGATGACCTTGTTGCGGGCGATCACCTGCTGGCGGTAGATGCCGAGGTTCTGCCGTGGCTTGTGCGGCCCGCGCGTCACCACCAGCCCCCAGGTGATCAGCGGCCCGGCATCGCCCGGCCAGCAGGTCTGGACCGGGATCCGGCCGAGGTCGACGGCATCGCCCTCGATCACCACCTCTTGGCACGGTGCCTTGCCGACCGTCTTCGGCGCCATGTCGAGCACCTTCCTGAAGATCGGCAGCGCCTGCCACGCCTCCCGCAGGCCCTTCGGCGGATCGGGCTCCTTCAGGAAGGCGAGCAGACGGCCGACGTCGCGCAGCGCTTCGACCGAATCCTCGCCCATCGCCATCGCCACGCGCTCGGGGGTGCCGAACAGGTTGCCGAGCACCGGGATCGCGTGGCCCTTGGGGCGCTCGAACAGGAGCGCCGGTCCGCGCGCGCGCAGTACGCGATCGCAGACCTCGGTCATCTCCAGGCACGGGTCGACCGGCACGCGCACGCGCCTGAGCTGACCGACGGCTTCGAGCTGGCGGAGGAAGTCGCGCAGGTCGTGGTATTTCATCCAGAGACGCTCCGTCAGTCCGCCGCCGGCAGCACCTTCAGGCTGCGCTCGACGTAGCGCTCGTTGTCGAGGTAGACCTCGACCGTCCAGCGTCCGGGCTTCTGCAGGTAGCGGTTGAGCTGGAACTGGCTGACGCTGCTGGCGCTGACGTTCTGCGCGTTCAGACGCTGCGAATCGCTGAGCACCGTCTTGCCGTCGGCGTCGAGCACGCGCGCCATGACCTTGTGCTCGCCCGGCGCGAGCTGGTTCCACGCCGTGTAGACGTAGAAGCGCTCCTGGTCGAGGCCGATCGCCTCGATGCTGTTGACCGGCTGCTGGCGATCGTTGAGGCCGGTGGTGAACACGGTGGTGGCGCTGGTGCTGAACGACGGGCCGGTCGCCGCCCCGCCACAAGCGCTCAGGGCCAGCGCCAGCCCGAGCGCGCAGATCGCTCGCATCATCGAACATCCTCGTCGGCAATGGACGCGCGGCTGCGCCGCGCGGAGGGCGCCTACTATAACCGCCGCGGCCGTCCGCGGATCATCAAAAACAGGCTTGCATATGACAATGATTCTCGTTTATAAACACTCCCGCTCGCTCTCTCCTCTCTCTCACGGCCGGCGCGAGCCGGCCGCTCCGGGAACGAGCAGTACCACCCGCGACAGGGCCGGAAGACATCCCGGCCGAGGGGGCACGGACGCCCCCTTTTCTTTTTCTCCCGCTAGAATCCCGGGCTCGCCTTCCGAGATGCATGCCCGGCCCGCATGAACGAACAGTGGATCAGCCTCTTCGTCACCCTGCTGCTGGTGATCGACCCGATCGGGGTCGCCGCGCTGTTCGCCTCGCTGACCCACGGCGGCACCCCGGCCTACCGCCGGCGCATGGCGCTGAAGGGCACCGCGATCGGCGCCGGCATGCTGCTGTTGTTCGCGCTGGTCGGCGACGCGCTGCTGCGCACGCTCGGCATCGCGATGCCGACCTTCAGGATCGCCGGCGGCGTGCTGCTGTTCCTGGTCGCGATCGACATGATCCTGTCGCGCCCCTCGGGCCTGCGCGCGGGCGCGCTGCGCGAACAGGAGGCGGGCGAGTTCCGCGACGACATCTCGGTGTTCCCGCTCGCCTTCCCGCTGCTCGCCGGCCCCGGCGCGCTGACCACGGTGCTGCTGAACGCCACTGCGACGCACCGCCTCGAAGTGGTGGCGGCGCTCGTGATCGTGCTCGGCCTCAGCCTGCTGGGGCTGCTCGCTGCGCCGCGCGTGCTGCGGCTGCTCGGTGAAACCGGCGCCAGCATCGTCCACCGCCTGCTCGGTGTGCTGCTGGCAGCGCTCGCGGCGCAACTGGTGGTCGACGGCATCCGCGCCAGCTTCGACCTGCGATCGTGATCGAAGCCTTCGATCCGATGCGAGTTATGCACAAACCGGGGGTCGCCAGCCCGGGCACGGCGCGATTTCCGGCTGCGCCGGCGCGTAACATGCAACTGACTGATGTGTCTGGATTTTTTACATATTGCAGGCATCAGCTCATGCTGCGCCGCGCCATCCGGTGGGCTCGGGTGGCGCACGAGCCGCAAAAGCATCCACAAAGTTATCCACAGACATGAGCGTCCTGCGCATCGCCGTCCCGTCGCCGCTGCAGCGCTGCCTCGACTATCGGGCACCGCCACGGCATCCGCCGCTGGCGCCGGGGCAGCGGGTGCGCGTGCCCTTCGGCCGCCGCGAAACGGTCGGCGTGCTGCTCGAAGTGCGCGACGACAGCCCGGTCGCCGAACTCAAGGCAGCGCTCGAAGTGCTCGATGCCGAACCGCTGCTGCCGCCCGCGCTGCTCGAGCTCGGCCACTGGGCGCAGCGCTACTACCACCACCCGCCCGGCGACGTGTTCGCGGCGCTGTTGCCGGCGGTGCTGCGCCAAGGCAGGCCGGCGGCGCGCGAAGCCGAGCCCTGTTTCCGCCTCACCGACGCCGGCCGCACCGCGTGGCTGGCCGGCGAACCCCGGCGCGCCACGCGCCAGCGCGCGCTGCTCGAGCGCCTGGCGCAGAGCCCCGTGCCGCTGCCGGCCGCCGCGCTGCGCGCAGCGGTCG
>JBDHRG010000046.1:0-21912 GCA_039807445.1 Candidatus Competibacteraceae bacterium | reverse complement strand
GGCGAAGCCGGCAGTCGCCGTGCCGCTCGCGCCCCCGCCGGCGCAGCCCGCACCCGAACCGCCGGCCTTGCCCGTGGCCGCCGCCGCGCCACCAAGCACCGCGGCAGCGGAAGCACCACCGACCTCTGTCGCGGAGCCGGCCCCGGCGGCCCAGCCCGCGGCACACGAGCCGCCCGTCGTCGAGCGCGAGCCGCTGCTCCCCGCTGCACCGGCGGCCGAGACCGCTCCGGATGTGTCACCTTCGGCCGAGACCGCCCCGGCCGTGCCACCCTCGGCCGAGCCGGCGCCGGCCGGCCCGAGCGAAGCGGCGCTGACCAACGCGGTGCGCGTGCTGCTGGCGCAGGGCCGCGCGCAGATGGCGGCGCTGCGCTTCACGCAGCCGCCCGGCGACAACGCGCTCGAGACTTACCGCAGCGTACTCGAGCTCGAGCCCGGCAACGCCGAAGCCGACGCCGGGCTGCGCCAGATCCGCGACCGCTTCGCCGCGTGGTCCGCCAACGCCCGTGCGCGCGGCGACACCGCGCGCGCGCGGCGCTACCTCGAAGCGGCGCTGTCCGCCGCCCCCGACGACGCCGAGCTGCAGGCGCGGCTCGAAGCCCTGCGTGCCTCGCACTGACCGGTGCGGATTTCCGCACGCGGGCGCCCGCAGGATTGCGGGCTTCCGCACGCCGATTCCCACATCGTGAAAAAAATGCTGCCACGCACCAAAAATATCATAACAAACAAATTGTTATATAACATGGCACGAGTTCTGCTTTGAAGAGGATCGCCAGCCGGCGCAGGCCGGTCGCAACCCTCGGAGGAGAACGCCATGCCCCGCCTACTGAAGAGCCTCTACGTGCAGGTGCTGATCGCGATCGCGGTCGGCATCGCGCTCGGCCATTTCGAGCCCAGGCTCGGCGTCGACATGAAGCCGCTCGGCGACGCCTTCATCAAGCTGATCAAGATGGTGATCGCACCGATCATCTTCTGCACCGTCGTGGTCGGCATCGCCGGCATGGAAGACATGAAGAAGGTCGGCCGCGTCGGCGGCAAGGCGCTGCTGTACTTCGAGGTGGTGACCACGTTCGCGCTGGCGATCGGGCTGCTGGTCGTCAACGTGGTGCAGCCCGGCGCCGGCATGAACGTCGACCCGGCGACGATCGACACCAAGGCGATCGCCAGCTACACCGCGGCGGCGCAGCAGGGCCAGACCACCACCGAGTTCCTGATGCACGTCATCCCGACCAACGTGGTCGATGCCTTCGCCAAGGGCGAGATCCTGCAGGTGCTGTTCTTCGCGGTGCTGTTCGGCTTCGCGCTGGCGGCGCTCGGCGAGAAGGGCAAGCCGCTGGTGCGCATCATCGACCAGATCGCGCACGGCATGTTCGGCGTGGTCGGCATCATCATGAAGGTCGCCCCCATCGGCGCCTTCGGCGCGATGGCGTTCACGATCGGCAAGTACGGCGTCAGCTCGCTCGGCAACCTGGCGACGCTGATGGGGTCGTTCTACGCCACCTGCCTGCTGTTCGTGTTCGTCGTGCTCGGCGCGATCGCCAAGGCCACCGGCTTCAGCATCTGGAAGTTCGTCAAGTACATCAAGGAAGAGCTGCTGATCGTGCTCGGCACCTCGTCCTCGGAGTCGGCGCTGCCGCGGATGATGGACAAGCTCGAGCGCCTGGGCTGCTCGAAGTCGGTGGTCGGGCTGGTGATCCCGACCGGCTACTCGTTCAACCTCGACGGCACCTCGATCTACCTGACGATGGCGGCGATCTTCATCGCCCAGGCGTGCAACGTCGACCTGACGCTGACGCAAGAGCTGACCATCCTCGGCGTGCTGATGCTGACCTCGAAGGGCGCCGCCGGCGTCACCGGCTCGGGCTTCGTGACGCTGGCCGCGACGCTGGCCACCGTCGGCCACATCCCGGTCGAGGGTCTGGCGCTGATCCTCGGCATCGACCGCTTCATGTCGGAAGCGCGCGCGCTGACCAACCTGGTCGGCAACGGCGTCGCCACCGTGGTCGTCGCCAAGTGGGAGCGCGAGCTCGATGTCGAGCGCATGCGCGCCCACCTCGACGGCAAGGTCGACATCGAGGCCGAGCTCGCCGAGGAAGTGCGCTTCCCGCACGCCGCGCTGCAGCGCGCCGCGTGAAGTGCGGCAGGCGGCGCCGATCGAGGGCGTCGCCGGGCCATGGTCTGCACCGGAACGGGCCCCGACGGGGCCCGTTCGCTCGTTCGGCCGCGCCGGGATGGTTTTCCGCTCCGGGCTGCGATTAGGCTTGCGGTCGTGGCCCGGACGGCCCGCCGGCATGCCAACGACACACACCAAAGAGGACGACGACGATGCGAAACCTTTCCGGCTCGGTGCTGATGGCGGCTGCGCTGTTCGCGGGTTCGGCCGCGCAGGCGCAGGAGTATCCGTCGAAGCCGATCACCATGATCGTGCCGTTCTCCGCCGGCGGCCCCACCGACACCGTGGCACGACTGGTGGCTGCGGCGATGGGCACCCGGCTCGGGCAGTCGATCGTCATCGAGAACGTCGGCGGCGCCGGCGGCACCCTGGGCGCCGGGCGCGTGGCCCGCGCGGCGCCCGACGGCTACACGATCTTCATGCACCACATCGGCCATGCCACGGCCCCGGCGCTGTACCGCAAGCTGCCCTACAACGCGATCGACGATTTCGAACCGATCGGGCTGGTGACCGACGTGCCGATGACGCTGGTGGCGAAGAAGGACTTTCCCGCCGCCGACGTCAAGGAGGTGCTCGCCTACGTCAAGGCGAACAAGGACAAGGTGACGCTGGCCAACGCCGGCCTCGGCGCCGCCTCGCACCTGTGCGGGATGCTGTTCATGAGCGCGATCGAAACCGAGCTGACCACCGTTCCCTACAAGGGCACCGGCCCGGCGATGAACGACCTGCTCGGCGGCCAGGTGGACCTGATGTGCGACCAGACCACCAACACCACCAGCCAGATCAAGGCCGGCAAGATCAAGGCTTACGGCGTCACCACCAGGACCCGCGTGGCTTCGCTGCCCGAATTGCCGACGCTGGACGCCTCCGGCCTGCCCGGCTTCGAAGTGACGGTCTGGCACGGCGTGTACGCCCCCAAGGGCACGCCCGGGCCGGTGGTCGACAAGCTCGTCGACGCCCTGCAAGTGGCGCTGAAGGATGCCACGGTGAAGCAGCGCTTCGCCGATCTCGGCACCGAGCCGGTCGCCGCCGACCGCGCCACGCCCGAAGCCTTGCGCGCGCACCTGAAGGCCGAGATCGACAAGTGGGGGCCGGTCATCAAGAAAGCCGGCGTGTACGCCGACTGATCGGCGATGCCGGCACGCCACGTTCGGGCGGAGGACACCCAATGACAACCCGCGTACGCAACCCCAAGGACTTCTGGGCCGGCCTGATCTACCTCGCGCTCGGCCTGGCCGCCGTGCTGCTCGCCCGCGACTACGGCTTCGGCAGCGCCAACCGCATGGGGCCGGGCTACTTCCCCACCGTGCTCGGTGCGCTGCTGGCGCTGATCGGGCTGATCGCGGTGCTGCGCGCGCTCGTCAGGCCCGGCGCGGCGATCGGCGCCTTCGCCTGGAAGGAGGTGTGCCTGGTGCTGGCCGCGACGCTGCTGTTCGGCGCGCTGATCCGCGGCGCCGGGCTGGTGATCGCCCTGCCCGTGCTGGTGCTGCTCGGCGCCTATGCCAGCGTCCACTTCCGCTGGCGCGCCGCGCTCGCGCTCGCCGCCGGGCTGACCGCCTTCAGCGCGCTGGTGTTCGTCAAGGCGCTCGGCGTTCCGATGCCGCTGCTCGGCGCCTGGTTCGGCGGCTGACGGAGCTCGACCATGGACATCCTCGCCAACCTGGGGCTGGGGCTGGAAACCGCACTCGGCCTCACCAACCTGCTCTACTGCCTGCTCGGCGTGTTCCTCGGCACCGCGATCGGCGTGCTGCCCGGCCTGGGGCCGGTGGCGACGATCGCGATGCTGCTGCCGGCCACCTTCGGCCTGCCGCCGGTGTCGGCGCTGATCATGTTGGCCGGCATCTACTACGGCGCGCAGTACGGCGGCTCGACCACCGCGATCCTGGTCAACCTGCCCGGCGAGTCCTCGTCGGTGGTCACCGCGCTCGACGGCTACCAGATGGCGCGTAAAGGCCACGCCGGCAAGGCGCTCGCCACCGCGGCGATCGGCTCGTTCGCCGCCGGCACCGTCGCGACGCTGCTGATCGCCTTCTTCGCCCCGCCGCTGGCCGAAGTCGCGCTCAAGTTCGGTCCGGCCGAGTACTTCTCGCTGATGGTGCTGGGGCTGGTGGCGTCGATCGTGCTCGCCCACGGCTCGCTGCTGCACGCGATCGGCATGATCGTGCTCGGGCTGCTGCTGGGACTGGTCGGCACCGACGTCAACTCGGGCCTGGCGCGCTACACCTTCGACCGGCCCGAACTCGCCGACGGCATCAACTTCGTGATCGTGGCGATGGGCATGTTCGGCCTGGGCGAGATCGTGCGCAACCTCGAGCACGAAGAGAGCCGCACGCTGCTGCTCAGGCACGTCTCGGGGCTGCTGCCGAGCCGCGAGGACCTCGGGCGCATCGTCGCGCCGATCGTCCGCGGCACCGTGCTCGGCTCGCTGCTCGGCATCCTGCCCGGCGGCGGGGCGATGCTGGCGTCGTTCTCGGCCTACGCGATCGAGAAGAAGGTGTCGAAGAACGCCGCGCAGTTCGGCCAGGGCGCGATCGAGGGTGTGGCCGCGCCCGAGTCGGCCAACAACGCCGGCGCGCAGACCTCGTTCATCCCGATGCTGACCCTCGGCATCCCCTCCAACCCGGTGATGGCGCTGATGATCGGCGCGTTGATCATCCAGGGCATCCAGCCCGGGCCCTCGGTGATGACCGAACAGCCGGCGCTGTTCTGGGGCATCGTCGCTTCGATGTGGGTCGGCAACCTGTTCCTGCTGGTGCTGAACCTGCCGCTGATCGGGCTGTGGGTGCGGATGATCATGGTGCCCTACCAGCTGCTGTACCCGGCGATCCTGGTGTTCTGCGCCATCGGCGTGTTCAGCCTCAACAACAGCGCCTTCGACGTCGGACTGATGGCGCTGTTCGGCCTGGCCGGCTACGTGTTCGCCAAGCTCGACTGCGAGCCGGCGCCGCTGCTGCTCGGCTTCATCCTCGGGCCGATGATGGAGGAGTACCTGCGCCGCGCGCTGCTGCTGTCCAGGGGCGATCCGAGCGTGCTGGTCACGCGCCCGATCAGCGCGGTGATGCTGGCGCTGGCGCTGGTGGCGCTGTGCCTGGTGCTCTCGCCGGCGCTGCGCAGGAAGCGCGAAGAAGCCTTCGCCGAGGAGGAGTGAGCGCTTGGATACCGTCGACAGCATCGTCATCGGTGCCGGCGTCGTCGGCCTGGCCGTGGCGCGCGCGCTGGCCCGGGCCGGCCACGAGACGCTGATCCTCGAAGGCGAGAACGCCTTCGGCACCGAAACCAGCGCCCGCAACAGCGAAGTCATCCACGCCGGCCTCTATTACCCGGCCGGTTCGCTGAAGGCACGGCTCTGCGTGCGCGGCCGCGAGCGGCTCTATGCCTTCTGCGCCAGCCACCGCGTCGAGCACCGCCGTTGCGGCAAATTGGTCGTCGCCGCGAGCGCCGAACAGCGGGTCGAGCTCGAGGGCATCGCCGCCGCGGCCGCCGCCAACGGCGTCGACGACCTGCGCCTGCTCGAGCGCGGCGAGGCGCTGGCGCTGGAACCGGCGCTGGCGTGCGCCGGCGCGCTGCTCTCGCCTTCCACCGGCATCGTCGATTCCCACGCCCTGATGCTGGCGCTGCTGGGCGACGCCGAAGCCGCCGGCGCGATGCTGGCACTGGAGAGCCGGGTCAGCCGGCTGTGGGTCGAGGACGACGGCATCGCCATCGCGGTCAACGGCGAGCCCGAACCGCTGCTCGCGGCGCGGATCGTCGTCAACTGCGCCGGGCTGCACGCCCCTGCGCTCGCCGGGCTGATCGAGGGTTTTCCGAGCGCGCACATCCCGCGCGCCCATTACGCCAAGGGCAGCTACTTCACGCTCGCCGGGCGGGCGCCGTTCAGCCGCCTGATCTACCCGGTGCCCGAACCCGGCGGCCTCGGCGTGCACCTGACGCTCGACCTCGGCGGCCAGGCGCGCTTCGGGCCGGACGTCGAATGGGTCGAGCGGCCCGACTACAGGGTCGATCCCGCGCGCGCCGAACGCTTCTACGCCGCGATCCGCCGCTACTGGCCCGGGCTGCGCGACGGCGCGCTGGCGCCGGGCTATGCCGGCGTGCGCCCGAAGATCGCCGGCCCCGGCGCACCGGCGGCCGACTTCCGCATCGACGGTCCGGCGGTCCACGGCGTGCCCGGGCTGGTGAACCTGTTCGGCATCGAGTCGCCCGGCTTGACCGCGTCGCTGGCGATCGCCGAGCATGTCCACGGGCTGCTGGACGAGACCGTCTGAACACCCGTGCGCAGCGATCGGGCAGGGGCACGCAGAACCGCACCCCGCCCGCGGGATGACTGCCGGCTCCGGGGCCGGCGCGGAAGGACATCCAGAGGAGCACCCATGCAACGCAGGACCCTGCTGGCCGGCATCGCGGCCACCCTGGCCGTGGCGACCACCCCGGTTGCCCTCGGCCAGGACTACCCGAACAAGCCGGTGAAGCTGGTGGTGCCCTTCGCCGCCGGCGGCACCACCGACATCATCGCCCGCGTGATCGCGCAGCACATCACCCCCCACCTCGGCCAGACCCTGGTGGTGGAGAACAAGGGCGGCGGCGGCGGCGTGATCGGCGCCACCGACACGGCGAATGCGCCGCCCGACGGCTATTCACTCGGCATGGCGACGGTCTCGACGGTGGCGACCCTGCCGGCGATCTCGCCGCAGACCACCAAGTACAACCCGCTGACCGACTTCACGCCGATCATCAACATCGCCGGCACGCCGAACGTGATCTCGGTGCACCCCGCGTTCCCGGCCAAGGACTTCAAGGGCTTCCTCGCCGAGCTCAAGGCGAACCCGGGCAAGTACAGCTATGCCAGCACCGGCACCGGCAGCATCACCCACCTGCAGATGGAACTGTTCAAGACGCTCACCGGCACCGACGTGACCCACATCCCCTACCGGGGCGCCGGCCCGGCGCTGCAGGATACGATGGCGGGCAACGTGCCGATGATCTTCGACAACCTGCCCTCGTCGCTGCCGGCGATCAAGGATGGCCGCATCGTCCCGATCGTCGTCGCCTCGCCGCAGCGCGTGGCCGAGCTGCCGAACGTGCCCACCTTTGCCGAGGTCGGCCTGGCGCCGGTCAACCGCACCGCCTTCTACGGCATCTACGGTCCCAGGGGCCTGCCGAAGGACGTGGTCGACAAGATCGGCGACGCGGTCAGGAAGACGCTGGAAGACCCGGCGGTGCACAAGCGCATAGCGGAAACCGGCTCGATCGTGATCGGCAACTCGCCGGCCGAATTCGCCCAGCAGATCAAGGCCGAGTACGACGTCTACAAGGGCGTGGTCGAGCAGCAGAAGCTCAAGCCCGAGTGAGCGGCCAGGGCTGTTCAATGCTCGTCGGATACGCTCCCCGGGCGTCGTTCCGGCGAAAGCCGGAATCCAGAGTGCATGCGATGCCACGAACGTCTGGGCTCCGGCCACGGATCGGGGTCCGGAATGACGTTCTTTCGCCGGGGTGACGGCTTCTTTGAGAGGCATCCTCGTCCCGGTTTCGTCCCGACCGGGTCGCGCAACGCGCGGTAGTGCCGCTGCGCGATAGCCTCCGGATCACCACAATCGGGCGTCATTCCCTGGGTCGGCATCACTCCCCGGGCAGCGCGACCGTATCGTGCGGCGCGGGGTACCAGGCGTCGATCAGCGGCCCGACAGCGAATTCCGCCAGCTCGGGCCGTGCCGCCAGCCACGCACGCACGGCCTCGCGCTGCGCTTCGCTGGCCGAACCCTGCACCGGCGCGACGAAGCCGGCCTCCCAGCCGCCGAACGTCAGGCCGCTGGCTTCGATCGCCTCGGCGAGGAAGGCATCGAAGAAAGCCGCCTGCTCGGCGTCGGTCAGCTCCGGCCGGAAACGCAGCAGCGTCTCGAAGCCGAGCTGCTGGAATTCGCCCAGTCTGAGCTTCTTCCGCAGCCGGCAGCTGCGTCGCTTGGCCATCGCGCCCTCCTTCATCAACGCACGCTGCGCACCAGAAAGTCCTTCTGTCGGCAGCTCTTCGCCGACTTCTTCAGCACCTCGTCGCTGCAGGCGACGGGCCGGCTGCCGTCGCGGCTGAAGCAGATCTGCACCTCTTGCAGGAAGCGGCCCGAACCGGAGCAATTCGGTGCGATCGCGTCGTCGCTCAGCGCCGGGTTGGCCTGGATGAACGCATCGCGCAACTGCACCCGCGTGACACGGAACGGCTGCGCCGGGGAACGGTAGGCATCGGGGATCACGACCGAGTCCTTGACCTGCCGGCTGAGCGCCAGATAGCCCTCCGGCTCCAGCCCCGAACAGGTGCCGTGCTTTTGCCACTCGTGCCCGTACAGCGCCGGGCTCGGGTACAGGTTCGGGAACCGCGCCTTGACCGCCGCCGGCATCGTCTCGGTCGAGCAGTCGCTGGGCCAGCCCTGCGTGTGCTGCGGCCACAGCCCGTGCAGCACGAAGCCGAGCTTGCGCCCGGACTTGCACTGGCTGCCCGGGTTGCCGTTGTTGGCGCAGTAGTCCGGCGACCAGGACAGCGCCAGCACGTAGAAGTCGAACTTGCCGGGCTGATCGCCGGCGAGCGCGATGCCGGACGCGAGCAGCGCGGCCACGAGCAGCAGCCGTTTGATCGATTCCATCGCGCAGCCCCCCTGCCGTGCGCGGCGACCGGCCGCGGCGGGTCGCCCCAGGCGTGCAGCGACAGCCTTTCCGTATAGCCGTTCACGCGCCGGCTTGCACGCGCGCCGGCGGGCACCTCACTTCGCCGCGGCGCGCGCGGCGAGCGGGCCGTCGGCGCGGACGAACTCGGCCAGCGCGCGGTTGGGGATCACGACGCGGAACATGCCCTGGGCGTAGGGTCCGACCGCGTACGGCGGGAAGTGGAAGGCGATGCCGGCCGGGATCACCGTCATGGTGCCGCCATCGCCGTCGAGCATGGCGTCGAAGTCCTTGATCTCGCCGTCGACCACCATCGCCGCACCCTGCTGCTTCAGCCCGGCGACCAGCAGCGCCGACAGCCTGCGTCGGGCCGCCGGCGTCTTCTGCAGCGCGTTCCACAGCCCGAAGGCGCGCACCGTGCCGTCGGCACCGAGTGCGTAGTTCTCCGCCGTCAGCGACGTGTTGCCGTGCGCGCCGCCGCTGAAGTCGTACAGCAGGTGCAGCACGCTGACGAGCTCGGGGCCCGGGCTGTCGAGCTCGACGTGGACCTGCTGCGTCAGGTGCTCGAGCATCGCGGGGTCGATCTCGCCCTTCAGCGCTTCGCGCTGCTCGCGCACGGCGCGGCCGAGCTCGCCGAGCGTCCTACCGGCGTCGGCCGCCAGCCGCGCGTTCAGCCGTGCGAGCCCGGGGGCGTCGAACACCGGATACTCGACCTTGGCGTCGACGTCGGCCGCCGCGAGCACCTCGATCCGCGCGGCGCGCTCGAGCATCAGCGGCAACCGCTTCCTGCCGTCGGCGCTGCGCCACTCGCCGGCGCCGCGGCGTCCGCCCTCGGTCAGTGCGCCGGTGAAGGTGCCGGCCGGCTTCGCGGCGCCGTCATGCGTCTCCAGGATTTCGCGCCACTCGAAACCGCCGTCGTCGCCGCCGCCGCGGCCGGCGAGCCGCAAGCCCTCGGCGCCGCTGGCGTCGTAGCGGACTTCGCCGCGGGTCTCGTCGCCGGCCGGGTCGACGCTGATCGTCAGCCCGATGCGGCCATCGAGCGTGGCGCGGTAGACCCGTTCGGCGGCCGGCGCGGTCGCCGTCAGCAGCGCCAGCGGCAGCAGCGCCAGCCAGCGGCGGCGCGGACGATTCGTCATGGTCGATCTCCGTTCGGTTCGCGGGATTGTCCCGGATCGCGCGCCCGCGCGCAGCCTCCGCGCTGCGGCGGGCGGCTAGTTCCTGCTGCCCTTGCCGAGCGCGCGCACCGCGATGCCGTGCGGATCGGCGCGCTCGCTCAGCGTCGGCGTGCCGTTCGGGGTGTCGTCACCGCGGCTCGGGCAATCGAAGGCGGCCGGCGCCGGATCGCTGATCGGCGCGACGCCGAGCACTTCGCCCGCCTTCCCGCCCTGCTCGACCTTGATCACCATCAGCCCCGGCGTGGCGCCGACGGCGTTGTTGACCGACGGGTCGTTGGCCGTCAGCGGGCAGGGTCCGCGCAGCGTGACGAACACGTGCTTGCCGTCGGGATCGGTGGCCATCAGGTCGGGCGCCGGATCGGCGCTCGCCGCTGCGGCGAGGCCGAAGCGGCCGACCAGCGTGTCGTCGCGCGTGTCGACCACCTGCACCTCGTTGAGCGCGCGGTCGTTGACCCACAGGTAGCGGTCCTTGGCGCCGACCAGCGCCATGCCGTGCGAATCGTTGACCGGCGGCATGCCGTCGAAGGAGAACAGCGGCTTCGGCGCCGGCGCGTTCGGCGGATTGGCCGCGGCGTACTTCACCGGCTCGGCCGGGAAGGCGTACAGATCGTATTCGTCGGGGTTGCCGGTGGAGGCCCCGGAGTTGAGGTAGATCTTGCCGCCCGCCTGCGTGCTCGCCTGCATGCCGCCGCAGCCGTTGCCGTGCACGGTGGCCATGTCGTAGGCGGCGACGACCGGCGGCGGCGCCTTGCCGGCGCGCGTGTCGGCGACCAGGAGCCCGCCGCCGCTCAGCGTGATGAAGCTCAGCGCGCTGCCGTCGTCGATGATCGGGCACACCACGTTGTTGACGGGGCGCACGCCCTCCTGCTGGCACGCCGCGCCGCCCGCGGTGGTGCAGGTGGCGAGGTTCAGCGTCGCGGCGGTGTCGTGGACGATGTCGGCCGCATCCTCGTAGGGCTTGCCGTCGGCGTCGGCGTCGGTGTCGATGCGCTCGAGCAGCCGGCCGTTCTGGTTGGCGACCACCACGTAGCGCTGGTTCGGCGCCGGGAAGGCCGCGTGCGCCTGGCGGAAGGGCTGCCCGGTCGCCGGGTTGATCGCCCCCGGGCTCATCC
Organism: Candidatus Competibacteraceae bacterium; assembly: GCA_039807445.1. Lineage (GTDB taxonomy): Bacteria > Pseudomonadota > Gammaproteobacteria > Competibacterales > Competibacteraceae > JBDHRG01. The sequence goes on along the minus strand of JBDHRG010000046.1, from coordinate 10,810 downwards.
GCAGGCACTTGATCGGCGCCCGGCTCGCCGCATCGACGAACACCACGTGGCCGCTGGCGACGTAGGCGAGGATCGCGACGCTGGCGCTCGCGTTGAACAGCGCGATGTGCGCCCGGGTCGGCGCGGCGCCGGTGTCGGCGGTGCACATCGCGCCGACCGCGCCGCCCAGGTCGACCACCTCGGGCCGGGCGGTCGCCGGGTCCTTGATCAGCGCCTTGCCCGGGTAGATGTAGAGCTTGCCGGCCGTACCGGACTGCTCGGTGACCCAGACCTCGAAGTCGTTTTCCGCGGCCAGGGTCTGGCCGACCGCCAGCGACAGCGCCGACCCCAGGCCGACGCCGATCAGGCTCTCGAATCGGACTCGCATGACTCCCCTCCACTCGCATTCCGCGTCTGCACGACCTGGCGCTCCCGCGCGCAGCACAGCCGCAGTGGCGCCAGGCGCCCCCGTCGATCGAGAAAGGCGACGGCTCGAAAGCCGGGGAAAGTCCCCGGCGCGTTCTCGGCCTCACTGCGTGTCCCGGGGCGGAGATCGGCCCGGGAAGTCCTGCTTGTGGTCAAGGGCTGGTTCAGACACTAGGCCGCGCGCGCGGCTTCGACAAGGCAGGCGCGATCAGCCGGGCCAGACGCGGCAGCCGCGGAACACCCGGCCGTCGAGCACCAGCAGCGCCTCGCAGCCGGACGTCCACAGCAGGATGCGGCCGTCGCCGAACTGCGCCCCGAAGCGGCTCGCGACCGGCGCGAGCCGCGCTTCGCGCCCGGGCAATGCCAGCCGCAGCGTCGCGCCGGCGCGCCCGGCCCGCGCGGCGAGGCCGTCGCAGAGCACCAGGAAGCCGCCGCGCGGTGTCGCCACCGGCTGCAGCGCCAGCCGCAGCTCGCGCCGCGGCGAGGCTCGGCGCAGCGGCAGCGGCTGCGGCGTCGCCCAGCACAGCAGCCCGTCGCGCTCGGTGACGCCGGCGCGCAGCAGATAGCGCCCTTCGCTCAGCGCATCGGCGTCGAGCTCGAACGCGAACGGCATCGGTTTGCGCGGCGTCGCCGCGACGCGGCGACGGGCCAGTACGCGCGGCCCGTCCTCATCGGCCTCGAGCAGTTCGACGGTGAGCGTCGAACCCGGCTTCAGCGTGCCCGCCGCCGGCGGCACCACCGCGCCGCGCAGGCGCACGGCTTCGCCGCCGGCGCAGCCGGCCAGCACCGCCAGCACGGCGGCCCAGGCCAGCGCCCGGGGTACCAAAGCGATCGGCGTCACGGCCGGTCTCCTCGCGGACTCGCCTGCGGCTAGGCTAGCCGCCGCACCGGCGGCGGGCCAGCCGGCGATCAGCCCGGTCGCACCTTGCAGCCGCGGTAGACCAGGCCGTCGACGACCAACAGCGCGTCGGCGTCGCGCCCCCACAGCGTGATGCGCCCGTCGCTGTACTGGTTGCCGACTTCGCTCGGCTGCTGCGCGAGCTGCGCCTTGCGCCCCGCGGGCAGCGACAGCTGCACCGCCTCGCCCTCGAAGCGCGCGCGCGCCGTCAGCCCCCTGCAGCTGATGGTGGCGGCCGACGCGGCGTGCACCGCTTCGCCGACCGGCTGCACCAGGATCTGCACGCGCAGCTCGCGCGGGTTCTCGGGCACGCGCAGCCGCTGCGGCACCGGCGAGGTGAAGCGCAGCGTGCCGTCGGCATCGCTGATGGTGGCGCGCAGCGCGTAGCGGCGCTCGGGCGCCAGTGCCGCCGGGTCGAGTTCGAGCGCGAACCGGATCGGCGTCGCGGCGCCGGCCGGGAAGCGGCGCGCCGCGAGCACGCGCGGCTCGGCCGGGGCGGTGTCGAGCTCGAGCACCGACACCGTGAGCGCCGAGCCCGGCGCCAGCGCGATGCGCTCGCGCGCGCTCACGTTGCCGCTCAGGCGCACCGGATCGTGGCTGCCGGCGCAGCCGGCCAGGGCGGCGGCGGCAAGCAGCACGGACAAGGCCCGGCGCCGCAGGGACTTCAGCAGGGACTGCACAGGCTCGCTCTCCGTGGCGAAAAGACCTCCGAGGCTAAAGCACGCCGGCGCCGGCGGGCAAATCTCACATCTCAGCGACCGCGGTGCTGGTGCCAGTATTCACCGAGCACGATGCCGACCGCGGTGCCGACGTTGAGGCTCTCGACCGCGCCGGTGCCGGGGATCCGCACCGTGAGCTCGCCGGCGGCGAGCATGGCCGGCGACAGCCCGCGGCTCTCTCCGCCGAACAGGATCAGCGCGCGCGGCGGCAGCGCCGTCTCGAACAGCGAGCCGCCCGCGTGACTCGAGGTGCCGAGCACGGTGAAGCCGGCGGCGCGGAAATCCTTGACCGCCTGGTCGAAGCGCTCGCAGCCGAGCAGTTCGACCGCCTCGAAGCCGCCCTCGGCGGTGCGCGCCGCGGCGCCCGACTCGAACGCCTTGGGATCGGGCACCAGCACCGCGGCTACGCCGAAGTGCGCCGCGACACGCAGGATCGCGCCGAGGTTGTGCGGATTGCCGATGCCTTCCAGCGCCAGCACACAGGCGCGCGGCGTGTGGGCATGGCGGCGCAGCCACGGCCCGTGGGCCGCGACCGGGCGCCGCCGCACCAGCAGGCACACGCCCTCGTGGTGCACCGACTCGGTGATCAGCTCGAGCTCTTCGTCGGGCACCACGTGGTAGGCCAGGCGCTGCGCGGCGAGGTAGCGCATCACATCGGCGAAGCGTCGCACCACGCCCTGGCCGAAGTAGCCGCGCACGATCGCCTCGGGCCGCGCGCGGAACAGCGCCAGGCAGGCGTTGATGCCGTAGATCTTGGTTTCCGGCGGGTTGCGGTACGCGGGGCGCTTCGGCTCGGGCACGGCGTCGGTTCTCGGCAGCCTGAAAAACCGCGCAGTATAGCTGCTTGCACCCCCACCGGCTTCGGCGGATCATGCGCCGCCCTCTCACCTTATTCGCCCGCGAGGCCCCCATGAGCGCGACCGCCCAGATGACCCCGGCCGAGTTCGACGAGCTCGAAGCCTTCCTCGACGCGCAGGCCGAGAACGACAACACGCCGCCGCTCGACAGCGTCCACGGCTACTTCACCGCCGACCTGTGCGGCCCGGCGCCGCGCCCCTTCGACGAGCTGATCGATCTGGTGCTGGAAGAGGCCGAGTTCGCCTCCGAGCGCGAAGCGCAGCGCGCGCGCGCGCTGCTCGGCAAGCTCTGGCTCGAGATCGGCGCAGCGCTCGATGCCGACGCGCTCGAGCCGCTACTGTACACCGTCACCGACGAAGACGAGGGCGGCGCCGAGCGCACGCTGTACGAGGGCTGGTGCCTGGGTTTCCTCGAGTGCGTCGAAGAGAGCGAGGGCTGGGCCGCGGTGCTCGACGCCGAAGCCAGCGTCGCGCGGCCCGATCCCGAGCGCACGCCGGTGACGATGGCGCTGACGCCGATCGCGGTGCTGGCGCAGCACGCGATCCGCGAAGCCGAGCTCGAGCTGGAAGGCGACGAGGCGCCGGCCGTGCCGGCCGAGATGCAGGCCCTGCTCGACGAACTGACGCCGGAGCGGACCGCCGAGCTGGTCGATGCGCTCGGCGATGCGGTTTCCGAGCTCCACGAGCTGCTCGCCGGCGACCGCGACTACAACGCCGAAAAGCCCGAGCCGGTGCGCGTCGAGAAGATCGGCCGCAACGACCCCTGCCCCTGCGGCAGCGGCAGGAAATACAAGAAATGCCACGGCGCGGCGGAGTGATGCCAAAACCGGGAGGGCGTCGCTAGCTGCCGGTGGACGGCGCGGTCAGCGGTCGTCGACCTTGCCGCCGGCCGTATGCCTCAGCTTGACCGGCAGGCAGGGTGTACGGCGTCTATCCTCGTCGACGGCGGCCACGCCGGCCGCGCCACCCGGGCCCACCCCGATGGATGCGCCGCTCCTCACCCATGAGGTGCTCAACCAGCCACCGCCGTTCGAAGACGTGAACCTGTTCCGCGCCGACCCGGCGCTGGCCGCGGCGCTGGCGGCGTTCGGCGCCGGCCACGCCGCCGTCGGGCTCGCCGAGCGCGGCGCCGAGCTCGGTTCGGCCGAGTGGCAGGCGCGCGCCGAACGCGCCAACCGCTGCCCGCCGCGCTTCCACAGCCACGACCGCCAGGGCCGGCGCATCGACGAGCTCGAGTTCGACCCGGCGTACCACGCGCTGCTCGGCTACCTGAAGGCGCACGGCCTCGACAGCGCGCCGTGGACTGCGCCCGGCGCCGGCGCGCAAGCCGCACGCGCCGCGCACTTCTACCTGTACGGCCAGCTCGAAAACGGCACGCAGTGCCCGATCACGATGAGCTACGCGGCGATCCCGCTGCTCGCGCGCGAGCCGCGCCTGGCCGAATGGCGCGCGGCGCTGTGCACGCGCGAGCACGACCCGCGCGGGCTGCCGCTCGCGGCCAAGCGCGGCGCGCTGCTCGGCATGGGGCTGACCGAGAAGCAGGGCGGCTCGGACCTGCGCGCGATCACCACGCGCGCCGAGCCCGCGGGCGACGACGGCGTCTATCGGCTCATCGGCCACAAGTGGTTCTTCTCGGCGCCGGCCAGCGACGCCCACCTGGTGCTGGCGCTGACCGCCGGCGGCCCGAGCTGCCTGCTGCTGCCGCGTTTCCTGCCCGACGGCAGCCGCAACGCGGTGCGCATCCAGCGCCTCAAGGACAAGCTCGGCGACCGCGCCAACGCCAGCGCGGAGGTCGAGTTCCACGGCGCGCTGGCTTGGCGGCTCGGCGAGGAAGGCCGCGGCATCGCGCTGCTCGCCGAGATGGCGGCGTACACGCGCATCGACTGCGTGCTCGGTTCGGCCGGGCTGATGCGCGCGGCGCTGGCGCGCGCGCTGCACCATGCCCGCCACCGCCGCGCCTTCGGCCGCGCGCTCGCCGACCAGCCGCTGATGCGCGCGCTGCTCGCCGATCTGGCGCTCGAAGCGGAAGCCTCGATGTGGCTGGCGCTGCGCCTGGCGCACGCGCTCGACCGCGCCGCCGAACCCGCCGAGGCGCTGCTCGCGCGCGTGCTGACCCCGGCGGCCAAGTACCACGTCTGCCGCCGCGGCCCCGGCTTCGCCTTCGAGGCGATGGAAGCGCTCGGCGGCAACGGCTACGTCGAAGACTTCCCGCTGGCGCGGCTGTACCGGCAGGCGCCGGTCAACTCGATCTGGGAGGGCTCGGGCAACGTCATGTGCCTGGACGTGCTGCGCGCGCTCGGGCGCGCCCCCGAGACGCGCGACGCCCTCGCCGCGCTGTGGCACGCGGCACGCGGCCGACTGCCGGGCTTCGACGCCGCCGCCGATGCGCTGCTGGTCGCGCTGCGTGCGCCGGACGAGGCCGATGCGCGCCGGCTCGCCGAGCGCATCGCAGTGTTGAGCCAGGCGGCGCTGCTGGCCGCAAACGCGCCGCCCGGGCTCGCCGCGGCCTTCGCCGCGGCGCGGCTGGCGCCGTCGGCGCTGGGCTACGGCGCGCTGCCCGCGGATGCGCCGTGCGCGGCGATCCTCGCGCGCGCGCTGGCCACGGACTGAGCGGCGCGAACCCCGCCCACGGACAGGGCTCAAAACGCTTGCAACCTTCCGAGGGTATCGAGAACGGCAGCGGCTCGCCGCTGCCCGACGGAGAAGAGGCGCCATGCAGACCTCCCGAGACGACGCGATCCGACTCCCCCCCTCTTCGCCCGGCGGGCTGGCGCGGCGCGCCGAGCGCTGGTGTCGCGCGCTGCTCGCCGAAGCCGGCATCGGCATCGACGGCCGCGAGCCCTGGGACATGCGCGTCAACGACCCGGCGCTGTTCGGCCGCATCCTGCGCCACGGCTCGCTCGGGCTGGGCGAGGCGTACATGGACGGCTGGTGGGACTGCCCGCAGCTCGACGAATTCTTCGTCCGCGCGCTGCGCGCCGGGCTCGAGCGCCGCGTCCGCGGCCCGCTGGCCACGCTGGGCGCGGGCCTGCTCGGCGCGCTGGTCAACCGCCAGTCCGCGCGGCGCGCCTGGATCGTCGGCCGCCGCCACTACGACCTCGGCAACGCGCTGTTCTCGCGCGTGCTCGACCCGACGATGAGCTACAGCTGCGGCTACTGGAGGTCCGCGACCGATCTGGCGCAGGCGCAGCGCGACAAGCTGGCGCTGATCGCCGCCAAGCTGCAGCTGGCGCCGGGGATGCGGCTGCTCGACATCGGCTGCGGCTGGGGCGGGCTGGCCGAGCACCTGGCGCGCGAGCACGGCGCCGAGGTGCTGGGCGTGACGGTCTCGACCGAACAGGCCGAGCACGCGCGCCGCCGCTGCGCGGGGCTGCCGGTCGAGATCCGGCTCGCCGACTACCGCACGGTCGCGGGACGCTTCGAGCGCATCGTCTCGGTGGGCATGTTCGAACACGTCGGCCACCGCAACTACCGCACCTACTTCGAGCTCGCGCACCGCTGTCTGGCCGAGGGCGGGCTGTTCCTGCTGCACACGATCGGCGCGAAAGAGACGGTGCGCGGCCTCGACCCCTGGATCGAGAAATACATCTTCCCCAACGGCGCCCTGCCCTCGGCGACGCAGATCGCGCGTGCGGTCGAGGGACTGTTCGTGATCGAGGACTGGCACAACTTCGGCGCCGACTACGACCGCACGCTGATGGCCTGGCACGCCAATTTCGAGCGCGCCTGGGCCGAGCTCGCCGGGCACTACGACGAGCGCTTCCACCGCATGTTCCGCTATTACCTGCTCGCCTGCGCCGGCGCTTTCCGCGCCCGCGACCTGCAGCTCTGGCAGGTGACGCTGTCGAAAGGCGGCGTCGCCGGCGGCTACCGCGCGCCGCGCTGACGCGCGCTGCCAGGTGTTGCGCAGCAGATGTCACCCTTACTCGCACCTCGCGCCTCGCACCTGTCTCTATGCCAGGTGCCGCGCGAGCTCGGCCTCGGGGTCGAACAGGGTTTCCAGCGGCGGCGCGAAGCCGCGGTGGCGGTGCTGGTCGCAGTCGTCGAGCGCGTAGCGGGCGCCGAAGCCGTCGGGGTCGGCGCGCAGCGCATCGATGCCGGCGATCAGCGCGTCGAGGTCGTCGCCGCAGGTGTACAGGCCGAGGCTGGCGCGCACCATGCCCTTGCGCCGTTCGAGTGCGGCGAGTGCTGCCGGGTCGTCGAGATCGGCGTCGAGGTCGACGTCCCACAGCTCGGGCTTCAGCATCTCGCGCACGTAGGGGTGCGCGCAGAAGCAGGCGTTGCGCACCGCGACGTTGAAGTAATCGTTCAGCACCGCGGCGACCAGGCCGTGCTCGAGGCCCTCGAGGTTGAAGGCGACGGTGCCGGTGCGCGGCGCGCGCGCGAGGTCGGTATCGCCGTAGACGCGCACGCCCGGGCGCTTCAGCAGCGCCTCGAGCAGCGGCGCCAGGAGCGCCTGCTCGTGCGCGTGCACCGCGTCCATGCCGACGCGCATCAGCGCCTCGAGCGTCGCACCGAGCAGCACCGCGCCGACGATGTTCGGCGTGCCGGCTTCTTCGCGTTCGGGGAAGCGCGGGCTGACGACGTAATCCTCGAGGAACACGTCTTCGACCATGCCGCCGCCGAGCTCGTCGGGCTCGACCGCCTCGAGCAGGTCGCGGCGGCCGACGATCGCACCCGGCGAACCCGGCGCGTAGATCTTGTGCCCCGACAGCACCAGGAAGTCGATGCCGTCGCTCATCGCCAGCGGTGCGTGCGCGGCGATCTGCGAGCCGTCGACCACCAGCCAGGCGCCGTGCGCGTGCGCCAGCTCGGCGATCGCCCGCAGCGGATTGAGGATCCCGGTGACGTTGCTCGCCGCGGTCACCGCGACATAGTTGACCCGCCTGCCGTGCGCCTCGAGCGCGTGTGCCAGCGCGGCCAGGTCGAGCGCGCCGAAGGCCGGCGCCCGGCCGCTCATCGGCACGTGCACCACGCGCGCCGCGTGCCGGCGGTGCGGCAAGTCGTTCGAGTGGTGCTCCATCTCCGACACCACCACCACGTCGCGCTCGGGCCGCAGGCCGGCGAGCGCACGCGCGATGCGGTTGAAGCCGGCGGTCGAGCCGCTGCCGGCGAAGATGCAGACGTGGCGTGCCGGGTCGGCGCCGACGAAGCGCAGCATGCGCGCGTGCGCCCAGGCGTAGGCGTGCGTCGCGATCCGCGCGCCGAAGTGCAGCTGACTGTGGGTGTTGGCGTAATGGCGCAGGAAGGCTTCGGCGGTTTGCCAGGCCGGGCGCAGCATCAGGCTCGACGCCGCCGAGTCGAGATAGTGGCGGCGGCTGCGGCGACCGTCGGCGAGCGGATATTCGGTGTCCAGACCGATGAAGCGGTCCTTCAGGCAGGAGATCGGCATGGCCATGACAGCTTGGACAACGGTCGCGCCGCCGCGATCGGCGGGAATGGTTCGGAACCGACCACGCTACACTCCCGCTGCCGATTTCGCAAAGCGCCGCGCAGACGCCACCGCGTCGGTGAGAACCGATTCGCAACCGCCGGGGTAGTCTTGCGGTCACGTTCCGAGGCTTCCCCGGCCACCTCCAGCCACCACCCACCACCCGGAGCCGTATGCCGCACCACACACCGCTGATCACCACCCTCGTCGGCGCCTTCGGGCTGGCCTTCGTGCTCGGCGCGCTCGCCAACCGTCTGCGCCTGTCGCCGCTGGTCGGCTACCTGCTGGCCGGAATCATCGCCGGGCCGTTCACGCCGGGCTTCGTCGCCGACCAGCCGCTCGCCGCCGAGCTGGCCGAGATCGGCGTGATCCTGCTGATGTTCGGCGTCGGGTTGCACTTCTCGCTCGACGAGCTGCTGGCGGTGAAGGCGATCGCCATCCCCGGCGCGGTGGCGCAGATCGCGGTGGCGACGCTGCTCGGCCTGGGGCTCGCGTTGGGTCTGGATTGGAGCTTTGGCGCTGGCCTGGTGTTCGGGCTGGCGCTGTCGGTGGCGAGCACGGTGGTGCTGTTGCGCGCGCTCGAGCAGCGGCGCCTGATCGAAACCGAGCGCGGACGCATCGCGGTCGGCTGGCTGATCGTCGAAGACCTGGCGATGGTGCTCGCGCTGGTGTTGCTGCCGGCGCTGGCCGGGCTGCTCGACGAAGGCGGCGGCCACGCCGCACCCGGCACCGGCGAGCTCGCGCTGACGCTGGCGGTCACGCTCGGCAAGGTCGCCGCCTTCGTCGCGCTGATGCTGCTCGTCGGCCGCCGCCTGATCCCCTGGTCGCTGGCGCGCATCGCCGCCAGTGGCTCGCGCGAGCTGTTCACGCTGGCGGTGCTCGCGATCGCGCTCGGCGTCGCCTACGGCGCCGCGCAACTGTTCGGGGTGTCGTTCGCGCTCGGTGCCTTCTTCGCCGGCATGATCCTCGGCGAATCCGAGCTCAGCCACGAGGCGGCGGCCGACTCGCTGCCGCTGCGCGATGCCTTCGCGGTGCTGTTCTTCGTTTCGGTCGGCATGCTGTTCGATCCGATGATCCTGCTGCGCGAGCCGCTGACCGTGCTCGCGGTGGTGCTGATCATCGTCGTCGGCAAGTCGGCCGCGGCCTGGCTGATCGTGCGCGCCTTCGGCCATCCCGCCGGCACGGCGCTGACGATCTCGGCCAGCCTGGCGCAGATCGGCGAGTTCTCGTTCATCCTCGCCACGCTCGGCGTGAGCCTCGACCTGCTGCCGACGCACGGCCGCGACCTGATCCTGGCCGGTGCGATCCTGTCGATCCTGGTCAACCCGCTGCTGTTCACCGCGCTCGACCGGGTCCAGTCGCGGCTCGACCGCTTCGAGCAGGTGCAGGCCGAGCGCAAGGTCCCGCTCGAGCAGCGCACTCCGGCGCCCGACATCGCCAGCCTCGAGGGTCACGCGATCATCGTCGGCTACGGCCGCGTCGGCGGCGCCATCGGCGAGCTCCTCGCGCGTGCCGGTCAGGCCTTCGTCGTGGTCGACGCCCGCCGCGAGCTCGCCGAGCAGGCGCACGGGCTCGGCGTGGTCTACGGCAACGCGGCGGCGCCCGAGTCGCTGGCGGCGGCCGGCGTCGCCCGCGCCCGCCGGCTGTTCGTCGCGATCCCGCGCACGCACGAGGCCGGCGCGGTGATCGAACACGCGCGCGCCGCCAACCCCGGGCTCGAAATCATCGCCGGCGCGCATTCGCCGGCCGAAGCCGAGCGCCTCGTGGCCCGCGGCGCGAGCCGCATCGTCATCGGCGAACGCGAGATCGCGCGCGGCATGGTCGAGCAGCCCTTCGACCAGCCGGCGCCGGCGCCGCATCCCGCGCCCCCGGCCACCGCCGCCTGAGCCCGCCGCCATCGCACTGCCGCTCGCTCTGCTCGCGCTCGCCCTCGCCGCTTCGGCCGCCGAGCCGCCCAGGCTGACGCTGAAGGGCGTGGGCTGCGAAGGCCGCGTCGGCTGCCGCATCGTGCGCATCGCGCCGGCCGGCACCGCCGCCGATGGCCGCGTGCTCGCGGTCGGCGAGCTGCGCCTCGAGCCGAACAAACCCGCCGACGGCACCGGCTGCGTCGACGCCGCGGGCAGACCCGCGGGGGGCACCGAGTACTGGCTGCTCGTCAACGGCGTGGTCGCGCGGCGCCTGCTCGGGCACTGCGACGGCAGCCCGGAGCGCGTCGAGCTCGGCCCCAACCGCCTGACCCGGATCGCGGCCGACGGCCGGCAGGCGAGTTTCCGGCTCGAGCCGCCGCTGCGGATCGGCTCGGTGCGCTGCGAGGGCCGGCGCGTGCTGTGGGACGACGGCGCCTTCCTGCGCCGCTCGCTGGCCCGCAGCGGGGGCGAAGGCTGCCCGGCGCCGGTCGAGGACTGGAACCCGCAGCCCGCCCCCGACACCGCGGCTGCGCTCCACCTGCCGCTGCTCGCCGCACCCGCGCCGCTGGCGCGCGGCCAGGCGCTCGGCGGCT
>JBDHRG010000045.1:0-21945 GCA_039807445.1 Candidatus Competibacteraceae bacterium | reverse complement strand
CCATCTTGGGCGCTGCGGCGAGGCACTGCTCATGGCCCGACTTGCCGAAGCCGCTGGTTTCGGACAGCAGCGCGAGCTTGGCGAGACCGCGCTTGTTCATGTCTTCGAACACTTTCTCGCACGCCATGCGGTCGGTGTGCGGGGTCTTGAACACCCACTTCTTGACCGGATCGACGATCGGCACGCCGCCGGCGAACGAGATGAACGGGATCTCGGCCTTCTCGACCAGCGGCACCGCCGCCATCGTCGCGCCGGTGGTGGTTCCGCCGAGGATGATGTCGACCTTGTCGTTCTCGATCAGGCGCTTGACGAAGGTGTTGGCCTTGGCGGCTTCGCCGGCGTCGTCGTAGTGCACCAGCTCGAGCGGGCGCCCGAGCACGCCGCCCTCGGCGTTGAGCTTGTCGATGTACAGCTGCAGGGTCTTCAGCTCCGGGTCGCCGAGGAAGGCGGCCGGTCCGGTAACCGACAGCACCGAGCCGATCTTGATCGGGTCGGCAGCCTGGGCCTGGGTGCCGATGCCGAGCGCGGCGGCGGCCAGCAGGGTGCGGGCAAAGGGGGTCATCGTTTGCTCTCCTCTCGAGCTCCGGCGCTGATGTCCGGAATCGTTGTTGGTGAAATCTTTTTTTTTTCATCTAGCTCATAATATTGCCGGATGATTATTTGTTTTTATATAAAACTATTTGGTCGAACAACGCAAGCCTTGCAGCGCCCGACCGAAGTACGGCAGTACCTCTCCGTGTGCGACCACAATGATACACAAACATTGGAAAACAAAACCAATCATGTATCAAATCGTAAGAATCGACTTGCCAAGCCCAGTGCTGGCCATCAACGGCGGCCTGGAAGCGTTCCTGATCTTCGCGCTTGCCGGTATCACGTTGCCGGTTAAGATATAGCTCTCCTCCCGTGCGCACGCCTCCTTGACCTCCGATGACCGAAGCCGTCTCCAAGCTGCTCGACGAATTCCGCGCCCGCAAGCCGGTGCGCGCCGGCTCACTGATCATCACGCTGTACGGCGACGCGATCGCGCCGCACGGCGGCACGGTCTGGCTCGGCAGCCTGATCCGCCTGATCGAGGCCTTCGGCGTCAACCAGCGCCTGGTACGCACCTCGGTGTTCCGGCTGTCGCAGGAAGGCTGGCTCAGCTCGCAGCAGATCGGCCGGCGCAGCTATTACAGCCTCACCGCGAGCGGCCGGCGGCGCTTCGAAAACGCGTACCGGCGCATCTACGCGCTGCCGCAGCGGCAGTGGGACGGCGGCTGGTGTCTGGTATTCACCGCGCTGCCCACCCTCGCGGCATCGGCGCGCGAGCAGCTCAAGCGCGAGCTCGGCTGGGCCGGCTTCGGCATGATCGCCCCCGGCGTGCTCGCGCACCCCGGCGTCGAATTCGGCGACGCGCTGGCGACGCTCGAGGCGCAGGGCATGCAGGACAAGGTGGTGGTGATGAGCGCGCACAGCGACACCGAGCTGTCGGGCCGCCCGCTGCACGAGCTGGTCGGCGCCTGCTGGAACCTCGAGCAACTGTCGCGCGGCTACCGCCACTTCCTCGACCGCTTCCGCCCGGTGTGGCGCGCGCTCGCCGCCGCCGAGGCGCTCGATCCCGCCGAATGCCTGCTGGTGCGCATGCTGTTGATCCACGAATTCCGCCGTGTGCTGCTGCGCGACCCGCAGCTGCCCGACGAGCTGCTGCCCCCGGACTGGACCGGCGCCGCGGCACGGCTGCTGTGCCGCAACCTGTACCGGCTGACGCACGGCCCGGCCGAGCAGCACCTGATGGACACGATGGAAACCGCCGACGGCCCGCTGCCTGAAGCCGCACCGTACTACTACGCGCGCTTCGGCGGGCTCGAGGCGCCAGGGCGCGAGCCGGAGCCCGCCGAAGCGTCGTGAGCTGCATCCGCTGCGGCGCCGGACGGCGTATGCTGGAATCTCGGATCGACCCGGAGCCCCTGCATGCACGCGACCCTGCCCCGGCTGCAAGCCACCGATTTCCCGCCGCTGACTCGCCGGCGCCTGGAGACGCTGCAAGTCAACCTCGGCTACCGCTGCAACCAGGCCTGCCTGCACTGCCACGTCAACGCCAGCCCCAAGCGCAAGGAAGCGATGAGCCGCGAAACCGCCGAACAGGTGCTGGCGCTGCTCGCCGCGAGCGGCGCGGCGACGCTCGACCTGACCGGCGGGGCTCCCGAGCTGAACCCGGAATTCCGCTTCCTGGTGCGCGAGGCGCGCGCGCTCGGCAAGCGGGTCATCGACCGCTGCAACCTGACCATCCTCGAAGAGCCCGGCTTCGACGACCTCGCCGGCTTCCTCGCCGCCCAGCGCGTCGAAGTGACCGCCTCGCTGCCGTGCTATCTCGAAGACAACGTCGACGCGCAGCGCGGCCGCGGCGTGTTCGTGAAGAGCATCGCCGGGCTGTGGCGGCTCAACGCACTCGGCTACGGGATCGAGGGCTCGGGGCTGGTGCTGAACCTGGTCTACAATCCGCTCGGCCCCTTGCTGCCGCCGCCGCAAGCCGAGCTCGAAGTCGCGTACAGGCGCGAGCTCGGCGAACGCTACGGCATCGCCTTCAACCAGCTGTTCACGCTGGCGAACATGCCGATCCAGCGCTTCGGAAGCACGCTGATCAGCCGCGGCCAGTTCGACGGCTACATGCGGCTGCTGAAACAGGCGCACCGTCCCGAAAACCTCGACCAGGTGATGTGCCGCACGCTGCTCAGCGTCGGCTGGGACGGCTTCGTCTACGACTGCGACTTCAACCAGATGCTCGGCATCCCGCTGGTGGTCGCGGGCCGCCCTCGGACCCACATCCGCGAGCTGATCGGCACCGACCTCGACGGCAGCCCGATCATGATCGCCGACCACTGCTACGGCTGCACCGCCGGCCAGGGCTCGAGCTGCGGTGGTGCGCTTACCTGATCGGCTCGCTGCGGATCTCGACCACCCGGTCGCCCTGGACGATGATCGTCACCAGGTATTCGCCGGCGACCGCGCCCTCGGTGCGGTAGAGCCACAGCTCGCGCGACTCGACGTTGTTGATGCCGATCGACAACGTCTCGCGCGACAGCGGCGGCCCGATCCGCACCAGCACCTCGGCGCGGCTCATGCCGTCGGTGACGATGCGGCCGTTGCCGAAGCGGAACGAGTCGGCCGCCGCCGCAGTGCACAGCAACAACCCCGCCAGCACGGTCCACGGCTTCATCGGGGAACCTCGAAGTCGATGTCGCCGTACCAGGCGGTCGCCGCCTGGCCGCTGTCGTCGGTGTCGGTCATCACCGCAACGGCATCGATGCGCGTGATGTCTTCGCCGAAGGCGGCGCGCAAGTCGGCGCGCACGTCGCGCCGCTCCTCGACCCAGCGCCCTGCCGCCTTCGCCCCGGAGCGCAGTGCGATCATCTTCGCGTTCGAGGTATAGGCGCTGTCCCAGCGGCTGCCGGCCGGCTGCGCGCTCGACCACACGTACACCAGCGTGCGTGTGCGCCAGAACGCCGCGCCGCCTGACACCACGACGTAGACACGCGCCGGGTAGTCGTCGCCGGCTTTCGTGCGCTCGTCGATACCGTCGAGCACGTTGGCGACGCGCCACCACCAGTGCAAGACCGGCGTGCGTTCGAGATCGATCGGCAGCTCGCGGACCATGCCCGAGGCACTGGCGTGGCTGTCGGCGCGCAGACCCGTGCGTCCGTCGACGTGATCGAGGCGGTAGAGCGTCGCGCCGTGGAAACTATGTGGTTTCCAGCCGGCGAGATCGCCAGCCGAGAAGTTGCCGACCACAAGGCTGTCGGCCTTCAGCGTCGTGCTGGCGCACAGCCACAGCACGCAGCACGCAGCGACGCGGCGCATCGTCATTTACCGCCCTCCTCGACCAGCATCGACTCCAGCAGGTCCGGATCGTCGAAGGCGCGCTCGCCGAGGAAGGCGATCGCGTGGCGGCCGCGCTCACGCATCGCGCCGGGCGAGATCACACCGGTCGGCCACAGCAGCCAGCGCTCGGGGCGCTCGCTGCCGGCCACCAGCCCGTCGGGACCGAACAACGGACGGGCACCGTCCATCTCGACCGGCGTCCGGTACAGCGCCGCGTAGTCGCGCCAGCGGTAAGGAATGCCGGCGGAGCGGCCGGCTCCGAGCCCGACGATCTGGTGATCGCCGGCGCTCAGCCTGATGATCACGCGCTCACCGGGCATCAGCACCGGCGCGGGCAACGGCGCCAGCGGCGGCTCGGCCCAGTCGCGCGTCTCGGGCCGCAGCCGCAGCCCCGGGCGCGGGAACAGCAGATGGTAGCAGCCGCAGGAGTGGAGGCTGTCGTAGGCGAGCGGCACACCGTCGGCATCGAGCGTCACGCGCCAGAGCAGCCCGTCGAGCGCCCCGGCGTAGATGTCGACTCGCGCCGCTGGCGGGCGGGCGGCGAACCAGAGCAGGTAGTTCAGCTGCAGCACCGCCCGCCCGCCCCAGCGCGCGAAACTGGCATAGCGGTAGACGAGCGGCGCGTGCGGGTCGACATCGGGCGTACCGTCGGCACGGAACACCGGTGCGCCGGGCAGGTCGGCACGGCTTGCAGTCGCGAGCTCGAACACCGGCGCGTGGCGCGCGAACAGCGCTTCGAGCTGCGCCGGTGCGGGCTGCGGGATGCCGAGCGCATCGCGCGCGAGGGGACCGTATACCGGGCCGGGCGATGCCGGCGGCACGTACGTCACGGTGCCGGCGGCAGCCACCGGCGGCGCAGCGAAGCGCGCCGCCACCGCGCGCTGATAAGCGCGCACGCCGACATGGACGGGAATCGCGCTCAGCGGGTAAACGCCGAAGACTTGCTGCGCCAGCGAGTAGTCGGAGGGGATCCGGGCCGCTGCACGCAAGCGCTCGAAACGCGCCGGATCGGCGCGCAGCGCGGCGATGACGGCGTCGGCGCCGGCGTCGAGCGTCGCACGCGGCGCGAGCGACGGCGGCAGGGTTTCCGGCAGCCCCGCGAGCCGCGTTTCGCGCAGCCAGCGCCCCTGCTCGGCGAGGCGCGCGAGCCGGGCGGCGCGGCGCGGCGCATCGGTGGCTTCGCGCGCCGCATCGGCGAGGAAGCGATCGAGCGCCAGCCCGGGGAAGGCCGGCAGCTCGACCGGGTAGCTCGGCACCGCGCCGGCGGCATCGCGCAGCGCCGCGTACAGCGCGCCGCAGCCGGGCGCAGCGTCCGGCGGCGCGAAGCTCGCGCAGCCGGCGAGGAACCACGGTAGAACCCATGCGAGCCAGCGTCCCATACGCGATGCCCTCCGGAAGCTTGCGGAGAGCGTATACGGTGGCGGCGCGCCGGCGGAGGCTATTCGGCGGCCCAGTCGCGCGGCTGCAGGAACACCTCGTACAGCCTCGCCTCGGGGGTGCCGGGCTCGGGCCGCCAATTGTAGCGCCATGCGACCCGCGGCGGCATCGACATCAGGATCGACTCGGTGCGCCCGCCGCTCTGCAGCCCGAACAGCGTGCCGCGGTCCCAGACCAGATTGAACTCGACGTAGCGCCCGCGGCGATAGAGCTGGAACTCGCGCTCGCGCTCACCGTACGGCGTCGCCTTGTGCCGCTGCACCAGCGGCAGGTAGGCGGCGAGGTAGGCGTCGCCGACGCTCCGCATCAGACCGAAGCCGCGCTCGAAACCGCCCTCGTTGAAGTCGTCGAAAAACAGCCCGCCGATGCCGCGCGGCTCGCCGCGGTGCTTCAGGAAGAAGTACTCGTCGCACCAGCGCTTGAAGCGCGGGTAGAGGTCTTCGCCGAAGGGTTCGCACGCGGCTTTCGCGGTACGGTGCCAGTGCACGCAGTCGTCCTCGAAGCCGTAGTACGGCGTCAGGTCGAAACCGCCACCGAACCACCACACCGGCGCCTCGTCTTCCTGCTCGGCGACGAAGAAGCGCACGTTGGCGTGCGAAGTCGGCACGTACGGATTGCGCGGATGGACCACCAAGCTGACGCCGAGCGCCTGAAACGCGCGCCCGGCGAGATCGGGGCGGTGCGCGCTCGCCGACGGCGGCAGCCGCTCGCCGCGCACGTGCGAGAAATTGATCCCGGCCTGCTCGAACACCGCGCCCTCGGCCAGCACGTGCGAGCGTCCGCCACCCTTCAGCCCAGGACCTTCCTCCGGGCGCTCCCAGGCGTCTTCCTCGAAGCGCGCGGCACCATCCTCGGCTTCGATCGCGGCGCAGATGCGGCTCTGCAGGTCGAGCAGATAGCTGCGAACAAGGGCTGTATCCATCGGCAATGCTTCGTTTTCGTCGGGATGCGCAGCATAGCGCGTAGCGATTCAACCGCCACAGGCCATGAAGCCGTCACGCTTTTCAGGGCCGGCGCACCAGCGATCCAGCGCAACCGCATAGGCACTTTTGCGCACCTCGCGGAGTACAGGCAACGCGTTGCGCGCTTCGCCCGCGCCGGAGAAGACGACGACGGTCTGGTACCAGTTGTTGCGCAGGAATACGAACACGTCGAGCGCCGGCAGCCCCCCCTGCGCAACCGCCTTGCGGGCCCGTTTCACCTCGTCCTGAGCCGCCGAGAGATCGACGTCGCTGCCGATCACGACACCCCAGGCACTTGATGAGGACAAGGCCGAAACCGCAGCGCCGCCGCCTTCCCCTGGCACCGGCTTCACCGGCGATGGCGAGGACTGCTCGACCGAGCGCAGCGGCCGCTCGGTCACCCCCTGTGCCGCGGCGACACCGATCTGCACGTCGATACTCTCGGCCCCCGCCGCCGCGGCTCGCAGCCGTTTCGACAAGTCCGCCAGCTCGTCGCGGAGCCCGGGATCGGCCGCCTTGGGAGCCGCCTCGTCCAGTTTGGCCACGACATCCCCGATCGCCCGGCTGACACCGGCGACCTTCTGGCGCGCATCGTCAACATCGAACTCGACGCCGAGGAGATTGCCCTTTCGCACACGGATACCCGCGCGTTCGAGCGTCGTGAGCACGTCGCTCGTGAACTCTTCGAACGCGGTGGCCAGAGGCTCACGCCAGAACAACAGCATCAACAGGATCAGCGCGCCGATGACCTTGATCAGCAGGCGCACACCAGCCTCCAGGGTTTCGATCCAATCCTTCATGCCGCCCCCTGTCGCGAGTTCGCCGCCAAACCGCTAACGCGGAGTCTGCGCCGCGAGCCGCCGCTGCAGATAGCCGATGACCTGTCCGACCGTGTGCAGACGCTCGGCATCACGGTCCGGAATCTCGATCTCGAACTCCTCTTCGAAGGCCATGATCAACTCGACCTCATCGAGGGAGTCCGCACCGAGATCCTCCACGAACCGCGCATGGTCCCGGACTTCCACCGGGCGCACCCCAAGCTGCGCGACGACGACTCGGCGCACCCGCTCACTGAATGAGGCACCGGCCGGCGCCTTGGACTCCCGCGCCAGACTCGGCGCTGCGAGCAGCGATGCGAACGCGACCAGTACCTTATCTTCGCCGTCGGTCGACCATGGGGCAGCTCCGGGCAGGTGCACCCCGCCTGCTTGGTCGCTCCAGCATAGCCGCAGCGATGCCGGCATAAGGGCTTCAGACGCGGACGACGCGGCCGGTCAGAGCATCGCGAATCGTGGTCGGACGGTCGAGGCCGCCGAGCGGGCCGTGCACGACGTAGTCGACCTCACGCCCGAGGCGCGCGCGCACCTCGAGCGGACTGCGCGCAGGCGGGCGACCGGCGAGGTTGGCCGAGGTCGACACCAGCGGCCCCGCGCAGGCGCGGCACAAGGCGGCCGCGACCGGGTGCGCGGTGACGCGCACCGCGAGCGTGTCATGGTCGCCTCTGAGCCAGCGCGGCACATCGGGGCGGCACGGCAACAGCCAGGTGTTGGGGCCGGGCCAGCTCGGTTCGACCCGCGCGCGCAGGGCTGCGCTCAGCGGCAACAGGAAGGGCTCGAGCTGGTCGAACCCGGCGGCGATCAGGATCACGCCCTTGGCCACCGGGCGGCGCTTCAGCGCCAGCAGCCGCAGCACGGCCTCGGCATCGCGCGGGTCGCAGCCGAGACCGTACACGGCTTCGGTCGGATAGGCGATCACGCCGCCGGCGGCGACGACGCGGGCGGCTCGGGCGAGATGGACGCGCGACATACCGATCAGGGCATTACCAGGTCAAGGTGCGAATGTGATTGAAATTCAGGGCATCCCCGCCCCTCGACTGGACGAAGCCGACCAGTGCCAGATCGTCGCTCAGGAGCAGGCACTCCCGCGCCGTGAGCGTGACGGACACGGCGTCGCTGAGTCCGAACTTGCGCAACTCCGCCGTCCCTGCCAGGCCGACACTCGGTTCGTAACGCTCTTCGAGCACGGTCAAGGCATGCGCGAACCGCGCATGGAACGCGTCACGGTGACGGCCGGAGAAATCGCCGAGATTGCTGACTTCGGTGAGGATGTTCGGAGAGGTGAGCCAGCGCTCGAACTGCCCGAGCAATCGGCACAGCAGATCGAAGTCTTCCGGAACGTAGGTCCGCGTGCGCTTGAATTGCGTGACCAGACGCCGATCGATCGAACCGACGCACCAGAGCAGCAACAGGTTCGCATCGACCAGCACGCCCTTGCGGCGATACCGCGCGACGAGGCGCTGCACCTCGTCGGACGGCGTCATACTTCACGGATCTTCATCGCCAGAACCTTGCCCGTCGCAGCATCGACCTTGAACGACTTGTAGATCCTGCGGCGCGAGCCGAACGGATTGACGACGCTGGTCGTATCTCGCGACAGATCGGCAAACCCCAGCGTGATCAGCCAGTAGCGCTCGTCATCGCTCAGTTCGACCTCTTCGAGCGCAATGTCGGAGAGTGTCCGATCAGCGTAGAGATCCTGCAGCGACTGCTCAGCCGAGGCCACGGCCTGTTTCACATCGATCATCGGAGTCTCCTGATCTTCACCCCGCCTTGGCGCTACGCCGGCGCGGCGCCGCCTTCTTTTCGGGCGCGGCGGCGAGCAGCGCTTCGCAGTCTTCGAGCGTCAGCGTCTTCGGATCGCGATCCTTGGGGATCTTGGCGTTCTTCTTGCCGTCGCTGATGTACGGCCCCCAGCGGCCGTTCAGCACCTGCACCGCCGAGCCCGGGAAGGCCAGGATCAGCTTGTTGGCTTCGGCCTCCCGGTGTGCGGCGATCAGCTCGAGCGCGCGCTCGCGGCTGACCGTGTACGGATCGTCTTCCTTCAGCGACACGTACTTCTTGCCGTACTGCACGTAGGGGCCGAAGCGGCCGACGTTGGCCTTGATCGGCTCGCCTTCGGCAGTGGTGCCGAGCTCGCGCGGCAGCGCGAACAAGGCCAGCGCCTCCTCGAGCGTGATCGTGTCCATGCGCTGCTCGGGGCGCAGGCTGGCGAATTTCGGCTTGTCGGCGTCGTCCTTGGTGCCGATCTGCGCGAAGGGGCCGAAGCGGCCGATGCGCACCGACACCGGCTTACCCGACTTCGGATCGGTGCCGAGCTCGCGCGCCTGCACCACTTCGGTGCGTGACACCGAACCTTCCTTGGCTTCGACCAGGTCCTTGAACGGCACCCAGAAGGCGCGCATCAGCGGCACCCAGTTTTTCTCGCCGCGCGAGACTTCGTCGAGCTCGTCCTCGAGCTTCGCGGTGAAGTCGTAGTCGACGTAGCGCGTGAAGTGCTGGGTCAGGAAGCGGTTGACGATGCGGCCGATGTCGGTCGGCACGAAGCGCCGGCCCTCGATCAGCGCGTACTCGCGCGCCTGCAGCGTCGAGATGATCGCGGCATACGTCGAAGGCCGGCCGATGCCGAACTCTTCGAGCGCCTTGACCAGGCTCGCCTCGGAATAGCGCGGCGGCGGCTCGGTGAAGTGCTGCTCGGCGCGGATGCCGGCCAGCGGCACGCGCTCGCCTTCGGCCAGCGGCGGCAGGATGCGGCCGCTGTCCTCGTCGTCGGCATCCTTCTTCCTGGCGTCGTCGACGCCTTCCTCGTACACCATCAGGAAGCCGGGGTCGGCGACGGTCGAGCCGCTGGCGCGGAAGGTGCCGATGCCGTCCTCGCCGCAAGCCAGGTCGACCGCGACGGTGTCGAGCGTCGCCGGGATCATCTGGCACGCCACGGTGCGCTTCCAGATCAGCTCGTAGAGCTTGTGCTGGTCGGAGGTGAGGCTGGCACGCACGGCGTCGGGTTCGATCACCGCCGAGGTCGGGCGGATCGCCTCATGCGCCTCCTGGGCGTTCTTGGCCTTGGTTTTGTAGGTGCGCGGGCTGGGTGGCACGTTGTGCGCGCCGTACCTGGCGGCGATCAGCTCGCGGAGCTCGGCCAGCGCCTCGGCGGCGAGGTTGACCGAGTCGGTGCGCATGTAGGTGATCAGGCCGACGGTGCCGGTGCCGATGTCGATGCCTTCGTACAACTGTTGCGCGGTGCGCATCGTGCGGTTGGCCGAGAAGCCGAGCTTGCGCGAAGCCTCCTGCTGCAGCGTCGAGGTCGTGAACGGCGCCGCCGGGTTGCGTTTGCGCTGCTTCTTCTCGACCTTCGCGGCGCGGAGCATCCCGCCGGCCGCATCCCACAGCGCCGCGCGCATGGCTTCGGCGGTTTCGCCGTTGTCGACGCTGAACTGGGTCAGCTTCTCGCCGCGGTACGCGACCAGCTTGGCGACGAAGGCCTGCCCGGCCTTGCTGCAATCGCCCTCGAGCGTCCAGTACTCGCGCGCCTCGAAGCGCTCGATCTCTTCCTCGCGCTCGACGATCAGCCGCAGCGCCGGCGACTGCACCCGCCCGGCCGACAGCCCGCGCTTGATCTTCTTCCACAGCAGCGGCGACAGGTTGAAGCCGACCAGGTAGTCGAGCGCGCGGCGCGCCTGCTGCGCATTGACCAGATCCATCTCCAGGTCGCGCGGCCGGGCGATCGCCTCCTGGATCGCGCGCCGGGTGATCTCGTGGAACACCACGCGCTTGACGGCCTTGTCGTCGAGCAGGCCACGGCCTTTCAGGATCTCGTACAGATGCCAGGAGATCGCCTCGCCCTCGCGGTCGGGGTCGGTCGCGAGGTACAGCGCATCGGCCTTGGCGATGGCCCTGGCGATGGCGTCGACATGCTTCTGATTGCGGTCGATGACTTCGTACTTCATCGCGAAGTCGCGATCGGGATCGACGGCGCCCTCCTTGGGGACGAGGTCGCGGACATGGCCGTACGAAGCCAGCACCTCGAAGTCCTTGCCCAGGTACTTCTTGATGGTCTTGGCCTTCGCCGGCGACTCCACGATGACCAGATGCTTGCTCATCTCGAGGCTCGGTTCAGGATCACGGGGTCCGGATCTCAAGGATACGGAATCGGCGCAGGGTCGGCGGGGAGCGAACCGGCAGCGCCCGGCCGCGGACAGCAGGATAGCCTAGTGCAAGGTCCCGCTGAATTCATCGAGCAGCAGGTCTTCGACCCAGGCGTAGGCATCCTCTTGCCCGGGCTGGTTGAACAGCACCATCAGGATCAGCCACTTGAGCTGGGTGCCGTCGATCCCGTCGTCGGTGTCGAGCGCCAGCACGCGGTCCATCACCAGCTCGCGCGCCTCGGGGCTCAGGACGCCGATCTGTTCGAGGTGCATCAGGAAGCCGCGACCCCCGATGTCAAGGCGCTCGCACTCCTGCGCGGTGAAGATGCGGAACGCGCCGCTGCCGAGCGGCACCGGCGCTTCCTGCTGGCGGGCGGCGAGACCCTCCAGCCAGTCGAAAGCTCGCTTGACTTCGCCGCGGGGGAAACCGGCCTCGAGGAGCTCGTCGTGCATCGAATCGCGGTCGGGGTCGACGTCGTCGCCGATGTAGTTCTGGAACAGGTACATCAACACGTCGAGGACGTCTTCTTTCATCCACCACCCCATGTCGGACCGAGCCGCGTGTACAGGCCACCGGGCAGGGCGGCCACATACCCCCTGAGCTCGAGGATCAGCAGCATGGAGGAAACACTTTCGGCCGTCAATCCGCTGCGCTGCACCAGAGAATCGACCGAAACCGGCGCATCGCCGAGGGTTTGCAGCAGCTTGCGGTAGTCCTCGTCGAGGTCTTCGGGCCGGTTCGGCGCCGCGGCGGGGGTGTCGGCCACGCCCTCGAGCGCGGCGCGCGCGCGCGGCGCGAGCTCGGCGAGGATGTCGGCGGC
The DNA here is from genome assembly GCA_039807445.1 of Candidatus Competibacteraceae bacterium. Taxonomy (GTDB): domain Bacteria; phylum Pseudomonadota; class Gammaproteobacteria; order Competibacterales; family Competibacteraceae; genus JBDHRG01. The sequence goes on along the minus strand of JBDHRG010000045.1, from coordinate 9,883 downwards.
GGTCTCGACCAGCTTGGCGCCGTCGCGGATCAGCGCATGGCAGCCGCGCGCCATCGGATTGTGGATCGAACCCGGGATCGCGAACACCTCGCGCCCCTGCTCGGCGGCGAAGCGCGCGGTGATCAGCGAGCCGCTCTTCAGCGCCGCCTCGACCACCAGCGTGCCGAGCGCGAGCCCGGCGAGGATGCGGTTGCGGCGCGGGAAATTCTCGGCCAGCACCGGCGTGCGGGTCGGCAGCTCGCTGACCAGCGCGCCGCCGCCGGCGACGATCGTGTGCGCCAGCTCGCGGTTGACCGCCGGGTAGACGCGGTCGAGGCCGGTGCCGAAAACCGCGACGGTGCGGCCCTCGGCTTCGAGCGCGCCGCGGTGCGCCTCGGCGTCGATGCCGAGCGCGAGCCCGCTGACCACGCCGAAGCCGCTCGCCGCGAGGTGGCGGGCGAAGTCGCGCGCGGTTTCGCGCCCGGCCGGCGTCGGCTTGCGCGAGCCGACGATCGCGAGCGCCGGCCAGCCGAGCGCCTCGACGTCGCCGTGCACGAACAGCAGCGGCGGCGGCGCCTCGATCGCGCGCAACAGTGGCGGATAGTCGGGATCGGTCCAGAGGAGCAGCCGCCTGGGGGACTGCGCGGCCCACGCCAGATCGCGCCCGATCGCGGCGCAGTCGGGTGCGGCGAGCCAGTCCTGCGTCTGCGCCGCCAGCCCCGCCTGCTCCCACGCGCCGCGTCCGGCGCCGAGCACCGCCGCCGGCGAGCCGAAGCGCGCGAGCAGCGCGTGGAAGCGCACCGGCCCGATCCCCGGCGCGCGCAACAGCGTCAGCCAGTCGGCGAGCTCGGTCATCGGCGCTAGGGCGCGCCGACGCGGTCGCCGATGCGCAGCGGTCGCACCGCCTTCATCACCAGCGCGTAGCTGACGCGGTCGAAGCTCTGGTAGACCATCGCCACCGCGACGCGCTCGTCGGGCAGGTAGACCCGCGGCCCGCTGGCGACCTCCCCCGACCAGCCGGCGGACAAGTATTCGGTTTCGACCGGGAACAGGTCGCCGCGCAGCCGCCGCCGCTGCGGCGAATAGGGGTCGGTCAGCAGTGCGCCGGCGGTGTACGCAGCGAACACGTGTCCGGGCGCGATGCCATCGCGGCGACCCAGGTTCAGCACCACGCTGGCGTACTGGCCGATCAGCGACACGCCCTCGCCGCCCTGCACCGCGACGATCGTGCCGCGCACGCCCGGCGGCGCCGGCTGCGGCGCGAAACCCGCTGCCGCATCCTCGCTCCAGGTCGGCTGCAGGCGGTCGCCGTTGCGCCCTTCGCGGCGCATCGCAGTGAGCTTCAGCGTCACCGGATCGCCGCCGCGCTCGAGCACGGCGTCGCCGACGTCGAGCGCGTACCAGCCGAGCGCCTCGCCGGTGTCGGGGTCGCGGTATTCGCCGGCTGGGCGCAACACCTGGTAGCGTTCGCCCTCGGCCGCGGCGGCCAGCCCGCGCGCGTAGACGCGGTCGCCGGTGCCATACAGCAGCCGCGCGTCGGCGGCGCCGAGCAGGTAGGGCAAACGTCCCCAGCCGTCTTCGTCGAGCACCGCGCCGCGGCGCAGGAAGGGCTGGATCGCCGCGAACGGCACCGTCGCGATCGGGTGGGCGGCTTGCTCGCCGCGGCGGGCGACGCGCAGCACCGCCCGGCCGCCGTCGTCGACCAGCTCGAGCACGTCGCCGGGATAGATCAGATGCGGATTGCGGACCTGCGGATTGTTCCGCCACAGCTCGGGCCAGCGCCAGGGCTGGGTCAGGAAGCGCCCGGCGATGTCCCACAGCGTGTCGCCGCGCCGCACGATATAGGTCCGCGGCGCAGCGGCTTGCAGCGCCAGCGGCTCGGCGGTGGAACCCTCGGCGGGCGCGGCGCTCTCCTGCGGAGGGGCGGCGGGCGGCAGCGGCGCGCACGCCGCGCTCAGGCCGAGCAGCGCGAACAGCAGGGGCCTTGCAGGAAACATGCGCATCGGTTCCTTGTGCTCGGGACGGCCCGGCCGAGTTTAGCGGAGCCCGGCGATGGCGCAAAGTTGCGCGCCTTTGACGGCAAAATCCGCTATGATTCACCCACTTGTGCCGATTCCAACGCGAGCTCCCGCGCACTTCCATGGCGATCCTGAACATCCTGCACTTCCCCGATCCGCAGCTGCGCCAGAAGGCGGCGCCGGTGAGCACGGTCGACGACGCGCTGCGCCGGCTGATCGACGACATGTTCGAGACCATGTACGCCGCACCGGGCATCGGCCTGGCGGCGACCCAGGTCAACGTGCACAGGCGCGTGATCGTGATCGATGTGTCCGAAGACAAGAGCGAGCCGCGCGTGTTCGTCAACCCGGTGATCCTGGCGGCCCGCGGCGAAGAAGAGATGGACGAGGGCTGCCTGTCGGTGCCCGGCTACTACGACAAGGTCAAGCGCCACGAGTGGGTGAGCGTCTCGGCGATCGACCGCGACGGCACCCCCTTCGAGCTCGAAACCGACGGCTTGCTCGCCGTGTGCATCCAGCACGAGATCGACCACCTCGACGGCAAGCTGTTCGTCGACTACCTGTCGGCGCTCAAGCGCGACCGCATCCGCAAGAAGCTCGAGAAGGAAGCCCGCACCGCCGCCACGGCGCGCTGAAGTCGCCCCTTCCCCGTTCCGGCAACGGCGCCCGCGGGCGCCGTTGCGGTTTCAAGCCCAGCCAGGACTCCCGATGCGCTCCCGTATCGTCTTCGCCGGCACTCCCGACTTCGCCGTGCCCGTGCTCGACGCCCTGCTCGCGTCCGGTCACGAGGTCTGCGCCGTCTACACCCAGCCCGACCGCCCCGCCGGCCGCGGCCGCACCCTCGCCGCCAGCCCGGTCAAGCGCCGTGCGTGCGACGCCGGCCTCGAGGTGCGCCAGCCGCACACACTGCGCGAGGTCGAAGCGCACGCCGAGCTGGCCGCGCTCGAGCCGCAGCTGATGGTCGTCGTCGCCTACGGCCTGATCCTGCCGCAGGCGGTGCTCGACATCCCGCGCCGCGGCTGCGTCAACGTCCACGCCTCGCTGCTGCCGCGCTGGCGCGGCGCGGCACCGATCCAGCGTGCGATCCTCGCCGGCGACGCCGAGACCGGCGTCGGACTGATGCGCATGGAAACCGGGCTCGACACCGGGCCGGTATACGCCGAGGCGCGGCTCGCGATCGCCCCCGGCACCACCGGCGGCGAGCTGCACCGGCGTCTGAGCGTGCTCGGCGCACGGCTGCTCGCCGAACACCTCGACGCGCTGCTCGCCGGTCGGCTCGAGGCGAAGCCGCAGGACCCAGCGCGGGCCTGCTACGCCGCCAAGCTGGAAAAAGCCGAGGCCGAGCTCGACTGGAACCGCCCGGCGATCGAGCTCGAGCGCCAGGTCCGCGCCTTCAACCCCTGGCCGGTCGCGCAGACGCGCTGCGAAGAGGCGGTGCTGCGCATCTGGCGCGCGACCGCCGAAGCCGGTGCCGCCGAGGCCGCCCCCGGCACCGTGCTCGCCGAGGGCCGCGACGGCATCCTGGTCGCCTGCGGCGAAGGCCGGCTGCGGCTGACCGAGCTGCAGCCGCCCGGCAAGCGCGCGATGACGGCAGCCGACTTCGTCAACGCCCGCCGCCTGGCCGGCACCGTGCTGGGGGCGCGATGAGGCCGGATCGCGGCCGCCACGTGCATCCGCAGGCTGCTGCGCCGACCGACCCGCGCCTGGCTGCGGCGCGCGCGCTCGCCGATGTGCTCGACCACGGTCGGTCGCTGTCCGCCGCGCTGCCCAAGCGCGCCCTCGAAGTCGCCCCGCGCGACCGCGCGCTGGCAGCCGAGCTCGCCTACGGCGCGCTGCGCTGGTGGCCGCGGCTCGACGCGCTGCTCGCGCGGCTGCTCGAGCGGCCGCTGAAACCGGGCAACGGCGAGGTGCGCGCGCTGCTCGCCGTCGGGCTGTACCAGCTCGAACGCCTGCGCGTACCCGACTACGCCGCGGTCAGCGCCACGGTCGACGCGGCGCGCCGACTCGAGCGCAAACCCTGGGCTGCGGGGCTGGTCAACGCCGTGCTGCGCAGCTTCCAGCGCCGCCGCACCGAACTCGAAGCCGCGCTGGCCGCCGATGCCGCAGCGCGCCTCGCGCATCCGCGCTGGCTGCTCGAGCGTCTGCGCGCCGACTGGCCCGAGGACTGGGAAGCGATCGCCGCCGCCGGCAACGCCCACCCGCCGTTCACGCTGCGCGTCAACCGCCAGCGGACCACGCGTGCGGCCTGCCTCGCCGAGCTCGCCGCCGCCGGGCTCGAAGCCGCGCCGCACCCGTACGCGCCGCACGCCGTAGTGCTGGCGCAGGCCTGCGAAGTCGAGCGCCTGCCGGGCTTCACCGAGGGGCGCGTCTCGGTGCAGGACGCCGCGGCACAGCTCGCGCCGCCACTGCTCGAACTCGGCGCCGGGCAGCGCGTGCTCGACGCCTGCGCCGCACCCGGCGGCAAGGCCGGGCACCTGCTCGAGACCGAGCCCTCGATCGCGCTGCTCGCGCTCGACCTCGACGCGGTGCGGCTGGCGCGCGTGCACGAGAACCTGGTGCGGCTCGGGCTCGCCGCCGAGGTGCGCGCCGGTGACGCCGCGGCGCCCGCGACGTGGTGGGACGGCCGCCCCTTCGACCGCATCCTGGTCGACGCGCCGTGCTCGGCGACCGGCGTGCTCCGCCGCCACCCCGACGTCAAGGCGCTGCGCCACGCGGCCGACATCGAGGCGCTGGCCGCGCGCCAGCTCGAGGTGCTCGAGGCGCTGTGGCCGCTGCTCGCCCCGGGCGGTATCCTCGTCTACGCCACCTGCTCGATCCTCAAGCGCGAGAACGAACGCACCCTGGCCGAGTTCCTGAGCCGCCACGGCGACGCCGAAGAGCGTCCGATCGCCGCCGACTGGGGCCGCGCGCGCCTGCACGGCCGCCAGATCCTGCCGGGCGAAGCCGACATGGACGGCTTCTACTACGCCCGCCTGGGCAAGCGGGGCTGAGTGAGCCGCGTGCGCGCGCTCCGCAACGGGCTGCACGGACTGCTGCTCGCCGGCGCGCTGCTGCTCGCCGCCGGCGCCTGGGCCGCCGGCTTCGAAGTGCTCAAGGCCGGCGCGCGGCTCGAGGCCGGCGTGGTGCGGCTCGACGCGCAGATCGCCTACGAGCTGTCCGAAGCCGCGCTCGATGCGCTGAAGAACGGCGTGCCGCTGACCGTTGAGATCGACATCGAGGTGCAGCGCCGCCGCGAATGGGTCTGGGACGAAACCGTCGCCAGCCTGACGCAGCGCTGGCGGCTCGAATACCATCCGCTCGCGCGCCAGTACGCGGTGGTCAACCTCAACACCGGCGAGCTGAAGGGCTTCCCGACCTTGACCGCGGCGCTCGACGCGATGGGCCGGCTGCGCGACTTCCCGGTGCTCGACGCCAGCCTGCTCGCGCCCGATGACCGCTACCAGGGCCGGCTGCGCGCCACGCTCGACATCGAAGCCCTGCCCTCGCCGCTGCGCCCGCTCGCCTACCTGTCGGGCGAGTGGCGCCTCGCCAGTCCCTGGTTCACCTGGCCGCTATGAGGAAACACCGCCCCTTCGGACGCGGCTTCGCCGCGATCTCGATCCTGACGGCGCTGCTGCTGGTGGCGCTGTTCCAGCTCACCCGCGCAACCGAGGACTCCGGGCGTTTCAGCGAGCTGTACTCGGTGCTGCTGGTGGTCTGCGGACTCGGCTTCGTCGGCCTGGCGTTGCAGATCGGCCGCAGCCTGATCCAGCTCGCGCGCCAGGTGCGCGCGCACGAGCCCGGCTCGCGGCTGACGCTGCGCCTGGTGGTGATGTTCGTCGCGATCGCGGTCGCGCCGGTCGGCATCGTCTACTACTTTTCGCTGCGCTTCCTCGAGCGCAGCATCGATTCGTGGTTCGATGTGCGCGTCGAAAAGGCGCTCGATGACGCGCTCGAGCTGTCGCGCACCGCGCTCGACCTGAAGATGCGCGAAGTGCTGCAGCAGACGGTGCGCCTCGGCGTGCAACTCGCCGACGCCGGCGCGGCGATCACACCGCTGTTGGTCGCCGAGCTGCGCAACGAGTCCGACGCCAGCGAGCTGACGGTGATGAGCTTCAGCGGCACCGTGCTCGCGGTCGACAGCTTCGAAACCTCGAGCGCTGCCAGCATCGCTCCCGAGCGCCCCGACGAGGCGGTGCTGGCGCAGGTGCGCCAGGGCCGCGACTACGTGAGCCTCGACCCCACCCAGCTCGGCTTCCAGCTGCGCGCGGTGGTGCGCATCCCCTCGGGCGCCGCTATCGGCGAAGACGGCATCCTGCAGGCGCTGTATCCGGTGCCCGGGCGCTTCAGCACGCTCGGCCGCTCGGTGCAGTCGGCCTATGATGCCTACAAGGAGCTCGTGTACCTGCGCGAGCCGCTGAAGGTCAGCTTCAAGCTGATCCTGTCGCTGGTGCTCCTGGTCGGCTGCCTCGCCGCGCTGTCGGCAGCGGTGCACGCGGCGCGCAAGCTGGTGGCACCGGTCAGCGACCTGGCCGAAGGCACGCGCGCGGTCGCCGCCGGCCAGTACGACCAGCAGTTGCCGCAGGGCCCCGAGGACGAACTCGGCTTCCTGGTCGAATCGTTCAACGCGATGACGCGCGCACTGGCGCAGGCGCGCGATGCCGCGCTGACCAGCCAGCGCATGGTCGAGAGCCAGCGTGCCTACCTCGAAACCGTGCTGGCGCGGCTGTCTTCGGGCGTGCTGACGCTCGACTCTTCGGGCGCGCCGCGCACCTACAACGCCGCGGCGATGCAGATCCTCGCGATGGACCCCGCCCACCCCGACGTGCGCGACGACAACAGCCCCCTGAAGCACCTGCTCGAGGCGGTCGCCGAGTACCTGGCCAGCGACAGCGCCGAGTGGCGCCAGGAAGTCACGCTGTTCGCCCCCGGCGGGCGGCGCGTGCTGATGTGCCGCGGCTCGCGCCTGCCCGAGGTGATCGGGCTCAAGGCCGGCCACGTGCTGGTGTTCGACGACATCACCACGCTGGTGCAGGCCGAGCGCGACGCTGCCTGGACCGAAGTCGCGCGGCGCCTGGCGCACGAGATCAAAAATCCCCTGACGCCGATCCAGCTCGCCGCCGAGCGCATCCGCCACAAGTACCTGGACAAGCTCGGCGAGGAAGACGGCCGCGTGCTCGACCGCGGCACGCACACCATCGTCCAGCAGGTCGCGGCGATGAAGGAGATGGTCGACGCCTTCAACGACTATGCCCGGGCGCCGCAACTGAAGCTGGTATCGGTGCCGCTGAACGACTTCGTCACTGAGGTACTGTACCTGTACCGCGGCTACCCCGCCGGGGTCGAACTGGCGCTCGAGCTCGACCCCGCCGGACCGCTGATCGAGGCCGACAAGGGCCGCCTACGCCAGTTGCTGCACAACGTGGTCAAGAACGCGATCGAGGCGATCCGCGACGGCCACGGTTCGCGGCTGGCGATCGCCACCCGCGTCAATCCCGAGGGCGCGCCCGATTGCGTCGAACTATCCTTCCACGACGACGGCCCCGGCTTTCCGGAGGGCAGCGTGGGCAATGTGTTCGAACCGTACGTGACTACCAAACCCAAGGGAACCGGGCTAGGATTGGCCATTGTCAAAAAAATTGTAGAAGAGCACGGCGGCCTGATCCGGGCCGAGAACCCGCCCGAAGGGGGAGCGCGCATCGCGATCCGCTTCCCCACCAGACCCGGCGGCGACCATCGTCCGGTGCCGGGCCTGCCTGCGTCCCTGACCCATTCCGAGGAAGCCGGATGAGCGCATCCCACATCCTCGTCGTCGACGATGAACCCGACATCCGCGATCTGGTGAAGGAAATCCTCGAGGACGAGGGCTACGAAGTCGCCACCGCCGAGCACGGCGCCGCCGCGCGCGAAGCGCGCCGGGTGCGGCGCCCCGACCTGATCCTGCTCGACATCTGGATGCCCGACATCGACGGCATCAGCCTGCTCAAGGAGTGGTCCGAAGGCGACGGCCTGCCCTGTCCGGTGATCATGATGTCGGGCCACGGCACGGTCGAGACCGCCGTCGAAGCCACGCGCCTGGGCGCCTACGACTTCATCGAGAAGCCGCTGTCGATGGCCAAGCTGCTGTTGACCGTCGGCCGCGCGCTCGAAGCCGACAAGCTCGCGCGCGAGAACGTCGGGCTGCGCCGCCACGCGCGCCCGGTCACCGAACCGATCGGGCGCAGCGACACGATGCAGAAGCTGCGCAGCCAGGTGCTGCGCCTGGCGCAGAGCGACGCGCCGGTGCTGATCACCGGCGAGCCCGGTACCGGCAAGGAGGTGTACGCGCGCTTCCTGCACGCCAACAGCCCGCGCAAGAACGGCCCCTTCGTCGATGTCGGCGTGGGCTCGATCGCGCGCGAGAACGCCGCGCTCGAGCTGTTCGGCTCCGAAGAGGGCGACAAGGTCCATTACGGCCGGCTCGAGCAGGCCAGCGGCGGCACGCTGTTCCTCGACGAGCTCGCCGACATGGGGCTCGAGACCCAGGCCAAGCTCGCCGGTGCGCTCGAGAACGGCTCCTTCCTGCGCATCGGCGGCAAGGAGCCGGTGCAGGTCGACGTGCGCATCGTCGCCGCGACGCACCGCGACCTCGAGGCCGAGGTTGCCGTCGGGCGCTTCCGCGAAGACCTGTACTACCACCTGAACGTGCTGCCGCTCGCGCTGCCGCCGCTGCGCGAACACTGCGAAGACGTGCCCGAGCTGCTGACCTACTACGTCAACCACTTCGTCGACCAGGAAGGCCTGCCCTACCGCAACTTCACGATGGCGGCGCGCAACCGGCTGCGCAACTATGGCTGGCCGGGCAATATCCGCGAGCTGAAGAACCTGGTGCAGCGGCTCCTGATCCTCGGCGGCGGCGAAGAGATCACGCTCGAGGAAGTCGAGGCGGCGATCTCGCACGCCGCGCCGGTGCGCTCGAAGGAAATCGGCCACATCCCGCTCGATCTGCCGCTGCGCGAAGCGCGCGAGCAATTCGAGCGCGCCTACCTGCTGCAGCAGTTCAAGGAGTGTGACGGCAACGTCGCGCGCCTGGCCGACAAGGTGGGCATGGAGCGCACCAACCTGTACCGCAAGCTGCGTGCGCTCGGCATCGACCCGAAGCGGGCGCCCGAGGACGACTGAGCCGCCATGAAGATCCTGATCCTCGGTGCCGGCCAGGTCGGCTCCTCGGTCGCGCACAACCTGGCCAGCGAGCCGAACAACGACATCACTCTGGTCGACACGCGCGCCGAAGTGCTCGCCGACCTGCAAGACCGCATCGACATCCGCACCGTGCGCGGTAACGCCTCGCACCCGCCGGTGCTCGAGGCGGCCGGCGTCGAAGACGCCGACCTGTTGATCGCGGTGACTTCGAGCGACGAAGTCAACATGATCGCCTGCCAGGTCGCCGACCGGCTGTTCCGCACGCCGACCAAGATCGCGCGCGTGCGCGCCGCCGAATACCTCGGCCACCCGGAGCTGTTCGGCGAGAAGACCATCCCGGTCGACGTGCTGATCGCCCCCGAGCAACTGGTCACCGAGCATATCCAGCGCGTGATCGAACACCCCGGCGCGCTGCAGGTGCTCGACTTCGCCGAGGGCGTGGTGCGCTTGGTCGGCGTGCGCGCGCACACCGGCGGAACGCTGGTCGGCCACGCGCTGCGCGAGCTGCCCGGCCACATGCCCGGCATCCATACCCGCGTCGCGGCGATCTTCCGCCAGGGCAGCCCGATCATCCCCGAGGGCGACACGGTGATCGAGGCCGACGACGAGGTGTTCTTCATCGCGGCGAAGAAGAACATTCGCGCGGTGATGGCCGAGCTGCGCAAGCTCGACAAGCCGTTCAAGCGCGTGATCCTCGCCGGCGGCGGCAACATCGGCCGGCGCCT
>JBDHRG010000044.1:0-22009 GCA_039807445.1 Candidatus Competibacteraceae bacterium | reverse complement strand
TACCAGTCGCACGGGGTGGCCTCGAAGGAGTTCCTGGCGCTCGCCGGTTCGGCCGCCGAAGGCGTGCGCCTGCCGGCCGCCGCCTTGCTGGTCGCCGACAAGCTGCCCGAGTCCGACCCGCAGAAGAAGGTCGTGGTCGACTACACCAAGACCTACACGGCCAAGTTCGGCACCGACGTCTCGACCTTCGGCGGCCATGCCTACGACGGCCTGATGATCGCGATCGAGGCGCTCAAGCGCGCCGGCTCCACCGACAAGGCCAAGGTCCGCGACGCGATCGAGACGACCAAGGACTACGTCGGCACCGGCGGCGTCGTCAACCTGTCGCCGAGCGACCACATGGGCCTCGACCTGAGCGCGTTTCGCATGCTCGAGGTCAAGAACGGCACCTGGACCCTGGTCGACTGAAGCCGCCGTCGTGCTCCGGCACCAGGCCGGACACGCCGAAGGGGTGTCTGTCATGTCGTCATCTAGAATCCACGGCTGCGGGCCTGCCACGCCCGCGCAGCCGCGGCGCACGCGCCCGCTGGCGGCGTGCCCGGAGGGGAGCGATGTCTGAGCTGCTGCAATTCCTGTTGTCCGGCCTGACCATCGGCGCGATCTACGCGCTGGCGGCGCTGGGTTTCACGCTGATCTACAACGCCAGCCACGTGATCAACTTCGCCCAGGGCGAGTTCATCATGTTCGGCGGCATGGCGACGGTATTCCTGGCCAAGGCAGGCGTGCCGCTGATCCTGGCGGTGCCGCTGGCGATCATGGTGACGATCCTGGTCGGCATGGCTCTGGAGAAGGCCGCGATCGAGACCGCGCGCGGTGCGCAGGTGGTGACGCTGATCATCATCACCATCGGCGCCTCGATCTTCTTGCGCGGCGTGGCGCAGATCCTGTGGGGCAAGCAGTTCTACCCGCTGGCGGCGTTTTCGGGCGAGGCACCGATCGAGGTGTTCGGCGCGACCGTCGTGCCGCAGTCGCTGTGGGTGGTGGGGGTCAGCGCGGTGATCGTGCTGGTGCTGGCGTGGTTCTTCGGCCGCACGCTGCTCGGCAAGGCGGTGCTGGCGACGGCGATCAACGCCGGCGCGGCGCAGCTGATCGGCGTCAACACGCGCACGGTGCTGCTGCTGTCGTTCGGGCTGTCGGCGGGGCTGGGCGCGATCGCCGGTGCGCTGGTGGCGCCGATCACCACCGCCAATTACGAGATGGGGCTGATGCTCGGGCTCAAGGGCTTCGTCGCCGCGGTGCTCGGCGGGCTGGGGGTCGGTGTCGGCGCGGTGGTCGGGGGGCTGTTGCTCGGCATCGCCGAGACGCTGACCGCAGGCTACGTCTCGTCGGCCTACAAGGACGCCGTGGCCTTCGTGCTGATCTTCGTGGTGCTGTTCTTCCTGCCGAACGGGCTGTTCGGCAAGCGCGGTACGGAGCGCGTCTGATGAACGTCCTGAATTCGCGTTACGGCGGGCTCGCGGTGCTGGCGGCGATCGTGCTGTTGCTGCCGCTGGTACTGCCCAACAATTACTATTTCGACGTCGCCAACCGCATCGCGATCAATGCGATCGTCGCGGTCGGGCTGAACCTCTTGATCGGCTACGCCGGCCAGATCAGCCTCGGTCACGCCGGCTTCCTCGGGCTGGGCGCGTACACCTCGGCGATCCTGACCTCGAACTACGGCTGGTCGCCGCTCGCGGCGATGCTGGTGGCGGCGCTCGGTGTGGCGGCGCTGGCCTTCCTGGTCGCACGGCCGATCCTGCGCCTCAAGGGCCACTACCTGGCGATGGCCACGCTCGGTCTGGGGATGATCTTCTCGATCGTGCTGACCAACGAGTCGGCGCTGACCGGCGGTCCCGACGGCATGGCGGTGCCGGGCTTCGAGCTCCTCGGCTGGTCGCCGCAGGGCGAGGCGGTGTGGTACTGGGTGTTCGGCGCACTGCTGCTCGCCGCGGTGTGGCTGGCGCTGAACCTGATCGACTCGCCGGTGGGGCGCGCGCTGCGCGCGGTGCACGGCTCGGAGGTGGCTGCGGCGGTCGCCGGCATCGACACCACCTCGTACAAGGTACTGGTGTTCGTGGTCTCGGCGGTGTTCGCGGCGCTGGTCGGCAGCCTGTCGGCGCACTACACCGGCTTCATCACCCCGGGGCAGGCGAGCTTCCTGCACTCGGTCGAGCTGGTGACGATGGTGGTGATCGGCGGCATGGCCTCGACCTTCGGCGCGGTGATCGGCGCGGCGCTGCTGACGCTGCTGCCGCAGGTGCTGTCGGGGCTCGAAGACTTCGAGATGGTGGTGTTCGGGCTGATCCTGATGACTTCGATGATCTTCCTGCCGCGGGGGCTGGTGCCGAGCCTGCGCGGCTGGCTCGCGGCGAAGGGGAGGGCGTGACATGGCCGCACTGCTCGAAATCGAGAAGCTGAGCAAGTCCTTCGGCGGCGTGCATGCGGTGCAGGAGGTCTCGTTCACGGTACAGAAGGGCCTGGTGCACGCGGTGATCGGCCCCAACGGTGCCGGCAAGACCACGCTGTTCAACCTGATCAGTGGCGTCTACGAACCGAGCGCGGGCCACATCCGCCTCAAGGGCGAAGAGGTCGGCGGCTTGCCGCCGAACAAGCTGGCCGAACGCGGCCTGAGCCGCACCTTCCAGAACCTGCAGATCTGCTTCAACCTGAGCGCGCTCGAGAACGTGATGATCGGCGCGCACCTGCGCCTCGACCGCAGCTTCGTCAAGGCGCTGTTGCGCTGGCCGACGATCACGCGCGGCGACCGCGCGTGCCGCGAGCACGCCGCCGAGCTGATGGAATACGTCGGTTGCGGCAAGTACATCGGCAGCGAGGCCGACGGCATGCCCTACGGCGCGCTGAAGCGGCTCGAGGTGGCGCGCGCGCTGGCGGCCGAACCCGAAATCCTGTTCCTCGACGAGCCGGCCGCCGGGCTGAATCCGACCGAGACCGCCGAGCTCGACGAGGTAATCCACAAGATCGCCGCGCGCGGCGTGACCGTGGTACTGGTCGAGCACGACATGAAGCTGGTGATGAACCTGTCGCAGCGCATCCTGGTGCTCGACTACGGCCGCAAGCTGGCCGAGGGCACCCCCGGCGAGGTGCGCGCCAACCCCGACGTGATCGCCGCCTATCTGGGGGCCGCCTGATGAAACCGCAAGCCCTGCGCATCATCCGCAACGAGCACGCCAGCATCGAGCGCGTGCTGAGCCTGCTCGAGCACCTGCAGGCCGAGCTCGACCGCGGCGGCAAGCTCGACCTGACGCTGTTCGAGGCGGTGTTCGAGTACATGCGCTCGTTCGCTGACAAGCTGCACCACCCCAAGGAAGACGACTTCCTGTTCGCGCGGCTGCGCGCGCGCGATCCGGCCGCCGCGGCGCTGCTCGACAAGCTCGAGCAGGAGCACCATTACGGCCGGCTCGCGCTCGCCGAGCTCACCGAGCGGCTGACCCGCTTCGCCGCCGAAGACACGCCGGGCAACCGTGCCGGTTTCGTCGAGGGGCTGGCGACCTACCTGCGCCGCAACCGCGAGCACATGCAGCGCGAAGAAACCGAGGTCATGCCGCTGGCCGAGGCGCGCCTGACCACGATCGACTGGGCCGAGATCGACCGCGCCTTCACCGCCCATGACGACCCGCTGTTCGGCGGCGCGGTGCGCGCCGAGTTCCGTGCGCTGCACACGCGCCTGACCCACCTCGCGCCCGAGCCCTTCGGTCTGGGCGCGCAGGAGGCGCCGCCGCGGCCCGAGCCGGCGCGGCGGCCCGAGCCGCTGTTGCAGGTGCGCGGGCTGACCAGCCACTACGGCCGCATCCAGGCGCTGCGCGGCGTCGACCTCGAGATCGGCGAAGGCCAGCTGGTGGCGCTGGTCGGCGCCAACGGCGCCGGCAAGACCACGCTGATGCGCTGCATCTCGGGGCTGCAGCCGGTGTCCGGCGGCGCCCTGCTGTTCGGCGGCGAAGACATCACGCGGGTGCCGGCGCACCGGCGCGTGACGCTCGGCATCAGCCAGAGCCCCGAGGGACGGCAAGTGTTCGGGCCGCTGGCGATCGAAGACAACCTGCGCCTGGGCGCCTTCAGCCGCGACAAGGCCGGGGTCGCGGGCGACCTCGACAAGGTCTACGCGCGCTTCCCGATCCTGAAGGAGAAGCGCAAGCTGCCGGCCGGAACGCTGTCGGGCGGCCAGCAGCAGATGCTGGCGATCGGCCGCGCGCTGATGAGCCGGCCGAAGCTGCTGCTGCTCGACGAACCCTCGATGGGGCTCGCGCCGCTGCTGGTCGAAGAGATCTTCGCCGTGATCAAGGAGCTGCGGTCGCAGGGTATGACCATCTTCCTGGTCGAGCAGAACGCCGCGGCGGCGCTGAACATCGCCGACGTCGGCTACGTGATCGAGACCGGCGAGATCGTGCTCTCCGACCGCGGCCCGGCGCTGCTCGAGAACGAGCGCGTCAAGGCGGCGTACCTCGGCATGTGAGCCGTCCGTTCACTGCGCCGCGCTCACGCCATCGGGATGGCGGGCAGCACCTGCGAGCGGCACTCGCCGAAGCCGATGCGCGCCGCGCCGGGGCGTTCGCAGAAGCCCCTGAGGATCACCGCATCCTGATCCTCGAGGAAGGTTCGCGTCTCGCCGTTGGGGAGGCGGATCGGCTGTTTGCCGCTGAACGTCAACTCCAGCAGCGATCCGGCTTCCTCGGGCGTGGGGCCGGATTCGGTGCCGGTGCCGAGCAGGTCGCCGGGTGCCAGCGCGCAGCCGTTCACCGCGTGGTGGACCAGCATCTGGAAGACGGTCCAGTAGGCATGGCGGAAGCTGGTCTGTGACAGCTGCACTGGAGGCTGGCCCTGACGGCGCATCGCGTCGGTCTCGATCCAGACCTCGAGCCGGATGTCGAGCGCGCCGCGCGCGCGGTTGTCCGGCGAATCGAGATAGGGCAGCGGCTGCGGATCGTCCCGGGGCCGCGTCCATTCGACCCGGTACGGCGCCAGCGCCTCGAGCGTCACGATCCACGGCGAGAGCGTCGAGGCGAAGTTCTTCGACAGGAACGGTCCCAGCGGCTGGTATTCCCATGCCTGGACGTCGCGCGCCGACCAGTCGTTGAGCAGGCACAGGCCGAAGACGTGGTCCTCGGCGTGTTCGATGCCGATGCGGCCGCCCTGTACATTGCCGACGCCCACGTACACGCCCAGCTCGAGCTCGTAGTCCAGGCGCTTGCACGGGCCGAACTCGGGCGCCTGGGCCGCGGGCGCCAGGGTCTGTCCGAGCGGGCGCGGAAACGCCTGGCCGCTGACCCCGATGGTCGAGGCGCGGCCATGGTAGCCGATCGGAATCCACTTGTAGTTGGGCAGCAGCGGGTTGTCGGGGCGGAGCAACCGCCCGACGTTGGTGGCGTGGTGGATCGAGGTGTAGAAATCGGTGTAGTCGCCGATGCGCGCCGGCACCGCGTACTCGGCCTCGGCCTGGAGCACGAGACAGCCCCGCAGTCGCTCGGCCTCGCCGGCACCGGTGCGCAGCGCGTGCGACAGCGCCAGGCGCAGCGCCGACCACGCCTCGGCCCCCATCGCCATGAAGGCGTTCAGGGTGCTGACGCCGCAGGCCGCCACCGCTTCGGCGGCCCGGCCTCGGAAGACCTCTGCCCGCGCGACGGCGGCCAGGTCGACGATCCGATCGCCGATCGCGACGCCGCCGCGGAAGGCTTCGTCGCTGCCTCGGCGGCGGAACACCCCGAACGGCAGGTTCTGGATCGGGAAATCGGTGCCGGGCGCGTTGGCCGACTCGACCCAGCTCGCGAGCTGCGGATCGTGGGTTTCGTTCAGTGCGTGCATGCCGTGTCCTCGATCTGCCGTTCAGCGGCGGGTGGGGTCGAAGTGCTTGCGCAGACCCTGCCAGCACTGGAAGTACTCGGCCTGCAGCTGCGAGGTCTCCAGCGCGTAGCGGGTGGGCCGGATCACCGCCGGGGTCTCGAACATGAAGGCCATGGTGTCGCGGATGTGGTCCGGGCTGGA
Source organism: Candidatus Competibacteraceae bacterium (assembly GCA_039807445.1). Classification (GTDB taxonomy): domain Bacteria; phylum Pseudomonadota; class Gammaproteobacteria; order Competibacterales; family Competibacteraceae; genus JBDHRG01. The sequence continues at coordinate 16,030 of JBDHRG010000044.1, read as the reverse complement.
CAGATCGGCGCGGCTCGCCTTCTCGAAGGTGTCGGCATCCGGCCCGTGTCCGGTCATGCAGTTGTGCAGGCTGGCGCCGCCGGGCACGAAACCCTCTGCCTTGGCATCGTAGGCGCCGTGGATCAGCCCCATGAATTCGCTGGCGAAGTTGCGGTGGAACCAGGGCGGACGGAAGGTGTCCTGCATCGCCAGGATGCGTGGCGGGAAGATCACGAAGTCGATGGTGTCGACGCCGGGGGTGTCGCTCTGCGACTGCAGCACCAGGAAGATCGACGGATCCGGGTGATCGTGGCTGATCGAGCCGATGGTGTTGAAGCGGCGCAGATCGTACTTGTATGGTGCGTAGTTGCCGTGCCAGGCGACCACGTCGAGCGGCGAATGGCCGATCTCGGCCGACCACAGCCTGCCCCGGAACTTGGCGACCAGCTCGAAGCGCCCTTCGCGGTCCTCGTACCAGGCGCGGGGGGTCAGGAAGTCGCGCGGGTTGGCGAGTCCGTTGGCGCCGATCGGTCCGAGGTCCGGCAGGCGGAACTGGGCGCCGAAGTTCTCGCACACATAGCCGCGCGCCGCACCGTCGGGCAGCTCGACCCGAAAGCGCAGCCCGCGCGGGATGACCGCGATCTCCTGTGGCTCGACTTCCAGCCGCCCCAGCTCGGTGGCGAGCAGCAGCCGCCCCTGCTGCGGCACGATCAGCAGTTCGCCGTCGGCATCGTAGAAGAAGCGCTCGCTCATCGAGCGGCTGGCGGCGTAGAGGTGGATGGCGCAGCCCTCGTTGCCGGCCATCGTCACCAGGCCGGCGACGAAGTCGACGGGCGCGGCGGGCTCGGGCAGCGGGTCCCAGCGCAGCTGATCGGGCGGGGTCTCGACCTCGTCGAAGTCGTTGCTGAGCCGACCGTTGTCGAGGCGGCGGAAGGGCCGGTGCACCGCCGCCGGGCGGATGCGGTACAGCCACGAGCGGCGGTTGGCACCGCGTGGGGCGGTGAAGGCGGTGCCGGTGAACTGCTCGGCGTACAGCCCGTAGGGCGCGCGCTGGGGGGAGTTGCGCCCCACCGGCAGTGCCCCGGGCAATGCCTCGGTCGCGAACTCGTTGCCGAAACCCGACTGGTAGTCGAGCGATTCGCGGGCCTGCTCGGCACGCGGGGCGGACAGCTTGGATGTTGCGGCCACCGTTGGAATCTCCCGTTGCAGGATGCAGGGCCTCAGGCCTCGGGCGCCACGCTGTCGCGGGCGCGCGCCATGGCCTGATACAGCACGTCGAGATCGCCGATGTGATTGGCCAGCAGCAGGATCAGCTCGGCGTTGAGTAGCTGGCTCTGTTCGGTGCTCAGATCGCGATGGGTGTTGATCAGCGCCTCGTAGAAGTCATCGGGCCGGGCGAGGTTGGGTTCGATGTTGAGCGTGGTCATGGTGCGGCTCCGCACTCAGGCGTTGCAGGTGGCGCGGGCCACGGCGGCCTGCGTCCGATCGGGGTCGAACTGCCGCCAGCGGGCGCAGACGTGTTGGTCCGGGCGCAGCAGGTAGAAGGTGCCCGGACAGGCGTCGAAGCGCTGTGCCAGCAGACCCTCGCTGTCCTCGACCACGGGCAGACCGTGGGGCAGGCGCACGTCCTTGCCCTTGGGCACCACCACCAGCGGGCGCACCGGGATCGCGCCCTGCGCCAGCCGATTGAGCTGCGAGGCGGTTTCCGGCGCGAGCGGTGCGCCGTCGCTGAAGTACACGCCGGTGAACTCGTCGCCGATCCGCCGCAGGAACCAGCCGCTCCCCTGCTCGGCGCCGAGCGGTGCGTCGGCCGCCGGGGCGCCCGGCACCATCGGGCCGGCGAAGGCCTCCCGGTCGGGGGTGTTGAGCGTCGAATCGCGCAGGATCGCCGGCACCGACAGCCGGCCGCTGTTGACCAGCCGGCGGGCGAAGGGGTGGTCCCTGGCGAGCTTCAGCACCGCATCGCGGAAGGTGCGGCTGATCTCGCTCTTGGGGGTGATGAAGTCGGTGGCGCGGGTCGAGTTGAGGATGTTCTCGTCGGCAGCGTATTCGCGCTCGGCGGCATAGCTGTCCAGCAGCGCGGCCGGAGCCTTGCCGTCGACGACCAGCCGCAGCTTCCAGGCGAGGTTGTCGGTGTCCTGGACGCCGGAGTTCGCGCCGCGGGCGCCGAAGGGCGACACGCCGTGCGCCGAGTCGCCGGCGAACAGCACCCGGCCGTGGCGGAAGGTGTCCATGCGCAGACAGGCGAAGGTGTAGACGCTGACCCACTCGAAGCTGAACTCGGTGTTCTTGCCCAGCAGCGCCTGGATGCGCGGGGTCACCCGCTCGGGTTTCTTCTCCTCGTCGGGGTCGGCGTCCCAGCCGAGCTGGAAGTCGATGCGCCAGACGTTGTCGGGCTGCATGTGCAGCAGCACCGACTGGTTCGGATGGAACGGCGGGTCGAACCAGAACCAGCGCTCCGGCGGGAAATCCGCGCTCATCTTGACGTCGGCGATCAGGAAGCGGTCGCGGAAGATCTGGCCCTTGCTCTCCTGGCCCAGCAGCGTGCGGATCGGCGAGCGCGCTCCGTCGCAGGCCACCAGGTAGTCGCAGCGCAGGCGGTAGCTGCCTTCGGGGGTCGCCACCGTCAGCTCGACGCCCGCGTCGGTCTGCTCGAGAGCTTCGAGCCTGTTCTTCCAGCGCACCTCCAGCTGGTCCTGCGTCAGCGCGCGCTCGTGGAGGTAGCCTTCGGCGTAGTACTGCTGCAGGTTGATGAAGGCCGGGCGCTGGTGGCCGGACTCCGGCAGCAGGTTGAAGCTGTAGACCAGCTCGTCCTTGAAGAACACCTTGCCGATGTTCCACGAGACCCCCTTCTGCACCATGGGCTCGCCGCAGCCCAGGCGGTCCCAGATCTCCAGCGTGCGCTTGGCGAAGCAGATCGCGCGCGAGCCGAAGGACAGCTTGTTGTCGTCGTCGAGCAGCAGCGTGCGCACGCCCTGGTGCGCCAGATCGATGGCGGCGCTCAGGCCCACCGGACCGGCGCCGACGACGATCACCGGATAACGGACGGGCTCGGTCGCGTCCTGGTCCGGCGAGCGCGCGTACTCGAACTCGAGCCGCTGATAGTCTTTCTCCATCACATCGCCCTCACCTTCAGTGGAGCAGTCGGGCCGACTACTCGGCGCCCTGCAGCGAGGCCGGGGGTTCGTGCCCTTCCAGCGCCTGCCACATGTCCTTGTCGCGCTGGGCCGTCCAGATGCGCGGGTCGGGATAGCCGGTAGCGAGGTCGTAGGCGCGCGAGACATCGAAGGGCATGCAGTGGTCGAAGATCACCCATTGGCCGTACCGGGGCTTGAGCGCGTCGTAGGTCTCGCGGTACACCGTGCGCAGGTCCTTGCCTGCCGCCGCCCCCTGCTTGACCAGGGCGTAGAGCTCGCTCACGAAGGCCCGCGTGCCGGCCAGCCCCGCCTGCACCTGCCCGGGCGTGGTGAGCGCCGCACCGCGCCCGGGCACCAGCTGCTCGGGCGCGAGCGCGGCGATGGCGTCCAGCGTCCGGGGCCAGTCTTCGTAGTAGGCGTCACCGCAGTATGGCGTGGCGTCGTACTCGACCAGGTCGCCCGAGAACAGGATCTTCTGGCTCGGCAGCCACACCACCGTGTCGCCCTTGGTATGCCCGCGGCCGAGCTGCAGCAGCTTGACCTCGAGCGAGCCCAGCCACAGCGTCATCTCGCCCTTGAAGGTCATCGTCGGCCAGGTCAGCCCCGGCACCGACTCCACGGCCTGGAACAGCCGCGGGAAACGCTCGATCTCGCTCTTCATGTCCGCTTCGCCGCGCTCGACGACCAGGTCGTAGGTGTCCTGGCTGGCGATGATCTGCTGCGCCTGGTAGGCCGAGGCGCCGAGCACCCGCACGGCGTGGTAGTGGGTCATGACCACGTACTTGATCGGTTTGTCGGTGACGCTGCGGATGCGGCGGATGACGTCCTGGGCCATCACCGGCGTCGCCTGAGTGTCGGAAACCAGCACCGCGTCATCGCCGATGACGATGCCGGTGTTGGGATCGCCCTCGGCGGTGTAGGCGTAGGCGTTGTCGGAGAGCTTCTCGAAGCTGACCTGCTTCTCCTCGACGTCGGCGTGGGATGCGAATTGCTTGCTCATGAGCAGATCTCCTCGCGTTTTCTTGGGTGTCGTTCGGCATGCCGTGCGAGTTCGGCTTTGGCCGGGGAACGGCGTGGGTGCATGAATTCCCGTCGGGGCGGGGCTGGCAGGATGACCGTCGTGCCGATAGCGTAGTCGGCATCAGCCAAGATGCCTTCCCCCGAATAAGCCGAAGGCTCGCGTGAAGCGGGCCCGCCTGCGACGCCCCTTGATCGAGCGCCGCAGTCCGATGCTCCGGGCCGGCGAGGGCGCGACCCGGGCGCAGGGCGTTACCCCTGCTCGTCCTAGCCTGTATCCCGTCCGCGCAGCGCGTCGAGCCGTGCGCGCAGCTTGGCCAGGGTCGCACCGAACGCGGCGCGCTCGGCTGCGTCGATGCCCTCGAGCAGTTGCTCTTCCCATTCCCGCGCCAGCGGTGTGATGCGCCGGAACAGCTCCTGGCCGCGCCGGGTCAGCGCCAGCACCGCGACGCGGTTGTCGCGCACGTCCACCTGCCGGGTGATCAGCCCGGCGTCGAGCATCCGTGCCAGCGTGCGGCTGACGCGCGCCTTTTCCATCTGCGTGCGCGCGCCGACCTCGCCGGCCGACAGCGGCGATTCGCGCGCCAGCGTCGCCAGTACGCGCCACTCGGGCACGCTGATGCCGAAGCGGTCCTGGTAGATCAGCGCCAGCGAGCGGCTCATCAGCTCCGCCAGCACGTTGAAGCGGTAGGGCAGGAAGGCGTCGAGGCGGAAGTCCTCGGTGCGTTCCTCATCGTTCGGAGGCAACGGTTCGCTTGACATTAGTTTCGATATCAACTATTTTTTGTGGGAACAAGGAGATTATAAAACAACGAACTAACTTGGTTTTGAAAAAAACAAAATCCCGTACCGGCCCGTGAAGCCGGACCAGCGAGCCGAGGTGATCGATGGGCCAGAAGAAGTTCGTTTTCCAAGCCGATCTCGAGGAGAAGCAGGTCAGCTTCGTCAAGCTCGCCGACAGCGCCGTGACCCGCGCCTACGACGAGGCCTCGGGGATCCGCGATCCGCGCATCTGGACCGCCGAGCGCGACAAGGAAATGTGGGAGTCGCTCGAGTCCTGAGCGCCCCGGGCGCCGGTGCGCCCGCCGAGGCGTCCGCACCGGCGCCGAACGTACGCCCGTCCGCAGGACGGGCGCCCGGAGGAAGGAGAGAGGAGACCATCCCGTGCTCAGCACGTACCAGAACCCCGTCTTCGACTACGTCCGCTCGCCGGATCAGGACGCCGCGAGCCCCATGCGCCGGCCCGTGATCGTGATCGGCGCCGGCCCGGTGGGCATGGCCGCCGCGATCGATCTGGCCCAGCAGCAGGTGCCGGTGATCGTGCTCGACGACGACAACACCGTCAGCGTCGGATCGCGTGCGGTCTGCTACGCCAAGCGCTCGCTCGAGATCCTCGATCGTCTCGGCTGTGGCAGCCGCGCGGTCGACAAGGGCATCACCTGGAACGTCGGCAAGGTGTTCTTCGGCGACAAGCAGGTCTACTCGTTCAATCTGCTGCCGGAGGCCGAGCACAAGCGTCCGGCCTTCATCAACCTGCAGCAGTACTACCTCGAGGAGTACCTGCTCGAGCGCCTGAAGGCGCTGCCCGGCGCCGAGGTGCGCTGGAAGAACAAGGTGGTCGACGTGCGCCCGCAGGCCGACGGCGTCGAGCTGACGATCGAGACGCCCGAGGGGCCGTATCGGCTGGCCTGCGACTGGCTGATCGTCGCCGACGGTGCGCGCTCGCCGGTGCGCGGCATGCTCGGACTGGAGAGCCGAGGGCAGGTGTTCAAGGATCGCTTCCTGATCGCCGACGTGGTGATGAAGGCCGAGTTCCCCACCGAGCGCTGGTTCTGGTTCGACCCGCCGTTCCACCGCAACCAGTCGGCGCTGCTGCACCGCCAGGCCGACGACGTCTGGCGCATCGACTTCCAGCTCGGCTGGGATGTCGATCCCGAGGAAGAGAAGAAGCCCGAGAAGGTGATCCCGCGGATCAAGGCGATGCTCGGCGACGACCGCCCGTTCGAGCTCGAATGGGTCAGCGTCTACACTTTCCAGTGTCGTCGGATGGACCGCTTTCGCCACGGTCGGGTGATCTTCGCCGGCGACTCGGCGCACCAGGTGTCGCCCTTCGGCGCGCGCGGTGCCAATGGCGGTTTCCAGGACACCGACAACCTCGCCTGGAAGCTGGCACTGGTGATGCAGGGCAAGGCGCCCGAGCGCCTGCTCGACAGCTACGACGTCGAGCGCGGCTACGCCACCGACGAGAACATCCGCAACTCGACCCGCTCGACCGATTTCATCACCCCCAAGAGCAAGGTCAGCCGCATCTTCCGCGACGCGGTGCTCGAGCTGTCCGAGCACCACCCGTTCGCGCGCGCGCTGGTCAACAGCGGCCGGCTGTCGATGCCGGCGACGCTGCACGAATCGCTGCTGAACACGCCCGACGCCGATGCCTTCGACGGACGGTTGGTGCCCGGCGCGCCGGCCTGCGACGCACCGATCGAACTCGAGGGCCGGGACGGCTGGCTGATCGACCGCCTCGGCGGCCGCTTCCAGCTGCTGGTCTTCAGCGATGCCGTGCCCGATGCCGCGACGCTCGATGGGCTGCAGACGCTGGGCGGCATGCCGATCGCCGTCGAACCGCTGGTGGTGTCGCCGCAGCCGCTGGCGCTGCCGGCCGGTGTGGCCAACGTCGTCGACCGCAAGGGGCTGGTCGCCGCGCGCTGGGACGGCCAGCCCGGCACCGCCTATCTGCTGCGCCCCGACCAGCACGTCACCGCGCGCTGGCGCGAACTCGACGTCAAGCGCGTGCGCGCCGCGCTCGCCCGCGCCACCGCCCAGGAGGTCTGAATCATGAGCAGCCTGCGCATCGATCCCAACATCGAGCGTCCCGACGATTTCTACGAGGCGCTGATCGAAGCCCATCGCGAACTGAGCGACGAGCAGAGCCAGAAGCTCAACGCGCGCTTGATCCTCTTGCTCGCCAACCAGATCGGCAGCCACGAGGCGCTGCTGGAAGCGCTGCGCATCGCCCGTGACGGCGTGTGACCCCCCACTCCAGGAAACCGCAGACATGAAACAAGCGATCACGTTCCCGAAGGTCGAAGGGATCTACAACAGACAGGCGCACTGCGACATCCCGGAGGGGCTGTACGAGCGCGAGCACGGGCGCGAAGGCTTTTTCGGTGCGGCGAGCCATATCCTGCACGCGCACAAGCCGACCGACTGGATCGACTGGGACGGTCCGCTGCAGCCGCACTGCCTGGACCTCAACAAGCTGGCGGCGAACGCAATGTGTCCGTGGACCGCGACGACGGTCATGAGTAACGCCAACACGCAGGTGCGCATGTGGAAGGCCAGCGGCAAGATGGATCACCTGGTGCGCAACGGCGACGGTGACGATCTGCTGTTCTTCCACGCCGGCAGCGGCGATCTGTTCTGCGACTACGGCCACATGAGTTTCCGCGACGGCGACTACATCCTGATGCCGCGCGGTACCGCCTGGCGCATCGAGGCGGCCGAGCCGATCGAAGTGCTGATGATCGAGGCGACCGAGGACAGCTATATGCTGCCGGACCGCGGCATCGTCGGCCGCCACGCACAGTTCGACCTGGCCGTGCTCGAGACGCCGAAGATCAACGACCGCTTCAAGGCGCAGCAGGGCGAGTTCGAGACCCGGCTCCGGGTCAAGCGACTGAACCGGATCACGACGATCACCTTCCCGTTCAATCCGCTCGACGCGGTGGGCTGGCATGGCGACTGCGTGCCGGTCAAGCTCAACTGGCGCGACATCCGCGAGATGCTGTCGGATCGCTATCATTTGCCGCCGACCGCGCACGCCACCTTCCTGTCGAAGACGGTGGTGATCTGCACCTTCGCGCCGCGGCCGATCGAGTCCGACCCGGGCGCGCTGAAGGTGCCGTTCTTCCACAATAACGACGAGTTCGACGAAACGATTTTCTACCATCGCGGCAACTTCTTCTCGCGCGACAACATCAGCCCCGGCATGCTGACGCTGCACCCGGCCGGCTTCATCCACGGCCCGCATCCGAAGGCTTTCGCGATGGCGGAGAAGTCCGAGCGCAAGTACACCGATGAAGTGGCGGTCATGATCGACACGCGCTTCCCGGTGAGCCTGGCCGAAATGCCCGAGGGCGTGGAGAATCACGACTACATCAACTCGTGGAAGCCGTCGCGGACGTGAAATTCGGCGCTACGCCGTGAGGGGTGAGGGGTGAGGGGTGCCGGCTCCTCCGCCTTTCCCTTGCTCTACTCGCCCCTCATGCCTCTGGAGAACGGACAATGAAACTGGCAACGCTCAAAGAAGGCGGCCGCGACGGACTGCTGGTGGTGGTGTCGCGCGACCTGAGCCGCGCGGTGACGGTGCTCGACGTCGCACCGACGCTGCAGGCGGCGCTCGACGACTGGGACGCGCTCGCGCCCGAACTCGAGGCGGTCTATGCGCGCCTCAACGCCGACGACTGCCCCGAAGCCTTCGCGCTCGAGATCGAGGCGCTGGCCTCGCCGCTGCCGCGGGCCTACCAGTGGGCCGACGGCTCGGCCTACGTCAACCACGTCGAGCTGGTGCGCCGCGCGCGCGGCGCCGAACTGCCGCCATCGTTCTGGACCGACCCGCTGATGTATCAGGGCGGCTCGGACAGCTTCGTCAGCCCGCGCGACCCGATCCTCGCCGTCAGCGAAGACTGGGGCATCGACTTCGAGGCCGAGGTCGCGGTCGTGACCGGCGACGTCGCCATCGGCACCACGCCCGGGCAGGCACGCGAGGCCGTCAGGCTGGTGATGCTGGTCAACGACGTTTCGCTGCGCAACCTGATTCCGGCCGAGCTGGCCAAGGGTTTCGGCTTCTTCCAGTCCAAGCCGGCCAGCGCCTTTTCGCCGGTCGCAGTCACCCCGGGCGAGCTCGGCACAGCCTGGAAGGAGGCCAAGGTGCACCTGCCGCTGCGGGTCGAGCTCAACGGTGAGCCCTTCGGCTGCCCGAACGCCGGGGTCGACATGACCTTCGACTTCGGCCAGCTGATCGCGCACGTGGCGAAGACGCGCGAGCTCGAGGCCGGCAGCATCATCGGCTCGGGCACGGTCTCGAACAAGCAGGGCGCGCTGCACGGCTCGAGCATCGCCAACGGCGGCGTCGGCTACTGCTGCCTGGCCGAGGTGCGCATGTACGAGACGATCGAGGCCGGCGCGCCGCAGACCCCGTTCATGCGTTTCGGCGACCGCGTGCGCATCGAGATGCTCGACGCCGAGGGCCGCTCGATCTTCGGCGCGATCGAGCAGGTGGTGCGCAGGTACGAGATCGGGTAAAGAGAAAGGGGCGAGGCAAGAAGTGCGGTCGAATACTCCGCGCCTCATGCCTGGCTCCTCGCACCTCGCACCTCCCGGGGGTATCCGATGAAGCTCCACGACTACTTCCGTTCCTCGGCCGCGTACCGCGTGCGCATCGCGCTGAACCTGAAGGGTCTGGCTTACGAACACGTGCCGGTGAACCTGCTCAAGGGCGAGGAGGGGGCGGCCGGGTACAAGGTGCTGAACCCGCAGGGGCTGGTGCCGGCGCTCGAAACCGACGACGGTGCGGTGCTGACGCAGTCGCTGGCGATCTGCGAATGGCTCGACGAGACGCACCCCGAGCCGCCGTTGCTGCCGCGCGATGCGCTCGGCCGCGCGCGCGCGCGCGCGCTGGCGCTCGCGGTCGCCTGCGAGATCCACCCCTTGAACAACCTGCGCGTGCTCAAGTACCTGGTGCGCGAGCTCGGCGCCAGCGACGAACAGAAGCTCGGCTGGTACCGCCACTGGATCGCCGAGGGTTTCGCGGCGCTCGAGGCGATGCTCGCTGCAAGCCCCGCCACCGGGCGCTTCTGTCACGGCGACGCACCGACGCTCGCCGACGTCTGCCTGGTACCGCAGGTGTTCAACGCCAGGCGCTTCGACTGCGAACTGTCGGCCTTCCCGACCGTGGTTCGCATCGCCGCGGCCTGCGACGCGCTCGAAGCCTTCGCCGCCGCGGCGCCGGCACGGCAGCCCGACGCCGCCTGATCGCCGGGCGCCCGCTCGCCCTGTCGCCCATTTCCGGGGCAGGGCGAGCAGAGGCTCGACGCCCCTCACGACATCTGGCAGCGGAAGCCGGCGTGGTCCTGGTCGCTCGAGTGCAGCGGCGGGCAATCGTCCGGGCCTTCGCGGCCGCCCGTCCGTAGGCCGTGCCGTATCGGCTCGGGGGTCATCCGCTCGGGGCTCGCGTCGCCGCGACCCTGATGGCGGTCGATCGGGTTGGCGGACTGGCGCATGTCCATCGCCGGACGCTGGCCGGCTTCGCGCGCGTGGTCGTAGCCGGGAGCGTCGCGTTCGCTGGCGATGGCCGCGGCGGAGAGGGCGAAGCTGATGGCGAGCGCGTTCAGGGTCTTCATGGCGTACACCTCTTGCGGTGGTTGATCGAGCCGCAGCGCTGGGCGGCTGATCTTTGCATCGCAAGCGACGTGCCACCGTCACGGGCAAATCCATCTCATTGTTTTTAATATTTTTTATTGGCTCAACGCGGCTGCTGCGTGGAAACGGCCGCGATCCGCCGCGGCGGTCCGCGAAATCCCGCGAACGCGGGGCACAAACGAAGAAGCCCACGCTTTCGCATGGGCTTCGGATCTGGTGGGCCGTGTAGGACTCGAACCTACAACCAATTGATTAAGAGTCAACTGCTCTACCAATTGAGCTAACGGCCCTTGGTGTGGGGGCGCATTAAACAAGATCGTCATCCCCCTGTAAAGGGGGTGTGCTAGATTCTTTAGCTGCTGTTCGCGGATGCGGCACGGGAATTGCGCGGTATAGGGATGGTGGTGTCTCCCGGCCGCAGCGCGACGCAGCACGGTCGACAGGATCGAACGATCGTGCCGGGCGACAACCGGCCATAACAGCCGGCCGTAACACTGGACCGCAGGCCATGGACGGCGCTCGAGAAAGCTGGATCGGCAGTGGAACGGTCAGTTCATTCGAACATGGTGGTCGCACTGGCACGGTGCAGGATGCACCGTGAACGGGCGTAGAGCGGTGACGACCCAGGAGGTATGCGATGTTGACCGAACAGGAATGCTTGGACCTCTGCGATCTCGACGAAGACGAGATCCACGCGATCGCCGAGCACGAGCACGTACCCGAGGTGGTGGCGGCCGAACTCGGCCAGTGCCTGTTGCAAACCCACACCGGCCAGTGGCTGATCAAGCGCTACATCATGGATGACATCGCGCACGCCGCAGCCGAGGGTCGGCACGACAAGGCCGTCGCGCTGGAGGCGGTACTGAAGCGCTTCAACCGCGACCATCCCACCTATCAGCTGCGCTAGCAGCCCACGCAGGCGCGGTCCTTTCCCCCGGACCGCGCCGCAACGTCTCCCGCGCTCGGCCGCAGAACGGCAGCGCCCCGAGCAGACCCAGCACCGCATCCGGCGCTCAGTTATACCAAAGTTTCCATAAGTACTTGGTCTACACACTCCCTCCCCCCTTGCGGGGGAGGGTTGAGGTGGGGGTAAAGACGGCACGGGCGCCAGCTTCTCCACCCCCACCCTAGCCGCGCCAGCTCTCCGGCCTCACGGCCTTCGGGCGTTCGGCGGGACGAAGCGATGCTTCGCCTTTTCCGCCTCATCCCCCGTCAAGGGGGAGAGCGTAGCGAGGGGGCCGAACAGATAGCAGAGGCGTTCAAGGGAGTCTGGTTAGGCGAGCAGTAGCGACCCCGCCGCGCGCACCAGCGGGCGCTCGTCAGAGCAGCACGGCAATCGGGGACAGACGGCGAAACATCGCGGGCACCTCGGGCGGGATGGACTGGCGCGGCGGCTACGCTGCGCCCTGGCCGGCGGCCAGTAGCAACGGCAGCAGATCGGCGCGGCCGGCGATGCCGAGCTTGAGGAAGGCGCGCTTGCGGTAGGTCACCACCGAGTGGTAGCCGATCGCCAGCTCGGCGGCGATCGCCTCGGCGGTGCGCCCGAGCGCGGTGTGGGCGCAGGTCTCGAGCTCGCGCGGCGACAGCGTCGCGCCGATCCGCGCCGCAGCCGTGGCGACGAGTCCGCGCAGCTCGCCGAGCGAGGGGACGGACCGCTCGGCACTCAGCGCCAGGTGCCGTTCCATCAGCCGCGCGAGCAGCGTCAGCTGCGAAGCCGCGGCGTCGAGCTCGCCGGCGGCAAAGGCTTGCCCGCTACGGTAGAGGTTGACGTAGAGCATCCCGGCCGGCGAGCGCGCGATCAGCGCCAGCTTGGCGTCGAGGCCGGGTTCGCCGAACAGCCGTGCGCGGTACTCGGCGTCGCGGAGGTCGCGGGCTTCGGTGAGCCGCAGCCGTAGGCTACGCGCCTCGCCCTCGGGCCGCAGCCAGTCGCGGTGCGGATCGCGCGAGTGGTAGTGGCGCAGGTACAGCCGGGCGAGCGCCTGGGCGATGTCGGCGCGCTGCGCGTGCAGCGCCAGCGGGCTGCTGAGCCCGCCGCCGGCCGCGCGATGGAACACCACCATCTGGTCGATGCCGAGCAACTCGCGCAGCGCCGCGAAGCAGCGCTCGGCAAACACCGGCGTGCCGACGTCGAGCACGAGTTCGGTGAGCCCGTCAGGCTGGAGGCGGTATTCGCAGTCGTTGGGCAGGGCGGCGGCCATGGTGCCCTCGCGGGGTCGGCGGAGCCCCCCGATTACAGGGGGCTGCGCCGATGCCGTCAAGCCGTGCGAGGCGACAGGCTCAGCCGAGGTGCGCTTCGGCCTTGCCGATCGGCTCGCGGATGCGGTCCGGCTCGCCGGCGAGCAGCTAGCGCATCCGCGGCCGAATCGCCTGCAGCGCGGTCACGCGCCTAGCTACTCCGCCATGCCTTCGCTGGCAGCGTCGATCAAGCGCTGTACCGTCTCGACATCGGCGATGCGGTCGATCGCGAGCAGGGCGAATCGGGCCAGGAACAGCGAAGAACGGGCCTCGCCCAATTCCGTCATGGTCTTGCACAGCCGCGTGTAGACGGCGTCGAGTTCGTTGTCGGTCATGATGTTCTGCTATCCAAAAAGTGAGCAAAGATGCTCAGGTTTCGGTTCCTGCCCCGAGTTCCCTGAAGGCCAGCTCGTATCTGACAGGCGTAACTTTCCCGCTAGCCACGGGTAGGCGCCCGGCGGAGCTTGGTTTTCGCTCCGATGAACGACACCCGAAAGCGTAGAGGTGAATGCTGAGCCTGACCAGCTCTCGTACTCGCGGAGCACACCTGTGTTGACCACAGGGCACGTTTGCGGGTATCAGCGTCGGGCTCCTTGATTCCTTTCCCGGTTCAGGGGCGCAGCGTGGCGTCGATGGCCGCGGCAAGTTCGGCTGCCACCGCCTGGCGCCAGCGTCCGAGCACGTGCCCGTCCGGCCTCACCAGATACAGCGTTCCCGGCTGGGCCCCGTACATGGCGAATGCGCGGCCGGTGTGATCCCAGGCGTGAACCGCCCCGCCCTGCGCCAGCCGTGTGGTGACTGGGATCAGCTTGAACGGAACCTTGCGCTGCGCCAGATCGCGCTCCAGTGCCGCCAGCTCGCCCGGCACCGCGCCGTCTTCGGCGAAATAGAGCGCGGTGAAGCGGGGGGCGAGCAGATCGGTCAGATGCGTTTCGCGGGCCTGCCCCCCCTCGACGATCGTGACCGGACATTCCGGCAGCACGGCCCCGGGCACGGGGCCGTCGACGAACTCGGCCGATCGCTGCGCCGCGGCGTTGAGCGGCGATTCGGCGTACGTGATCGCCGAGGTCTGGCGCGGATTGATCAGCGAACGCACCCCGGCGTGCTTGACCGCCAAGCTCAGCACCGCCTTGCGCATCAGCTCGAAGGCGAAGGACGGCGGCGCCATGAACTCGGTGCTCTTGGTGCCGTAGCTCAGGTTCTCGTGCGTGGCGAACACGCGCTCGGCGGAATAGCTGTCGAGCAGCGCGTCGGATGCGAGCCCCTTGACGACGAAGGCCAGCTTCCACGCCACGTTGTCGGCATCGTCGATGCCGGAGTTCGCCCCGCGGACCCCGAAGATCGGCACCAGGTGGGCGGCATCGCCTGCGAACAGGACGCGTCCGTGGCGGTAGCTCTCCAGGGTCAGCGCGTTGGCCTTGTAGATCGTGATCCAGATCGGCGACCACTCGCCCTTTTCGCCCATCATTTCGAGCAGGCTACGCACGCGCGGGATGACGTTTTTCGGCTTGACGGCTTCGTCGGGATCTTCGTCGTCGCGCAACTGATAGTCGATGCGCCAGACGTTGTCCGGCTGCTTGTGCACCAGCACCGTGGAACCGGGGTTCGACGCAGGATCGAAATAGGCGAGCCGCTCGGTCGGCCGTTCGCTGTCGAGCAGGATGTCGACGATGACGTAGCGGCCCTCATAGCTCGTGCCCTTGAGCTGCAGCCCCATCGTCTCGCGGATGAAGCTGCGGCCGCCGTCGCAGGCCACCACCCAGTCGGCGTCCAGCCTGTAATCGCCCTTGGGCGTCGACAGGCCCAGCGTGACCCCATCCGCGCCGGCTCGGAGGGCGGTCACCCGGGTGTTCCAGCGGATGTCGATCAGGTCGGCTTTCCTTTCCGCCGCATCGAGCAGGAACTGCTCGATGTGGTACTGCGCCAGGTTGACCATCGGCGGCAGCTTCTGGTTTTCGTCCTGGGGCATCCTGAAATGCAGGACTTCGGTGTCGCGGTAGAAGCTGCGTCCGCCGGTCCACGGCAGGCCGGTCTTCAGGAAACCGTCTGCGGCACCGAGCCGATCGATGATCTCGAGGCTGCGCCGCGAGATGCAGATCGCGCGGCTGCCGAAGCACACCGAGTCGTCGGCTTCGATCAGCACGCAGGACACACCGTGATTGGCCAAGCCGAGTGCGGTGGTGAGTCCGACAGGGCCACCCCCGACGACGACGACGGGGTGTCGCTTCGCCTCGGTGCCGCCCTTCAGTTCCGGCAACCTGGCATCGTAGCGCTTCGCTTCGAAGGGATAGGACTTGAATTCCTGACTCATGGTGTCTCCTCGGTTTCGTCTTGCGTTCAGTGGCCGAGCCTCAGGGAAGCGGTTTCCAGTCGCCGCCGCGCGCCTCGATCATGCGGAAGGCCGAGCTGTCGAGCCCCATGTGGTCGCTGGCGCTCATGTTCACCAGGCCGCTGGTGCCCATGTAGCCGCGGGTCGCCTCGAGCGCGTCGCGGACCTTGGCCTTGTCGGTACCGCCTGCGCGCTCGACCGCGCCGAGCGCGAGCATCAGGCTGTCGTAGGCGTAGCCGCCGAAGGACGAGGCTTCGGTGCCGAACTTGGCCTCGTAGGCCTGCTTGTAGGCGAGCACGACCGGCTTCTGCGGGTCGGACTCGGGGAGCTGCTCGGCGACCAGCAGCGCCGGCGCCGGCAGGCGCACGCCTTCGGCGGCCGAACCGGCGAGCGCCAGGAACTCCTTCGAGGCCACCCCGTGCGACTGGTACAGCGGCAGCGCGATGCCGAGCTGGCGGTAGTTCTTGGTGGCGATCGCCGGGCTCTGGCCGAGGCCGAACACCAGCACCGCCTGCGCGTCGCTGGCCTTGGCCTTGGTCAGCTGCGCAGTCATGTCGGTGTCCTTCGGACCGTAGGTCTCGTCGACGACGATCTGCACCCCCATCTTGGGCGCTGCGGCGAGGCACTGCTCATGGCCCGACTTGCCGAAGCCGCTGGTTTCGGACAGCAGCGCGAGCCTGGCGAGGCCGCGCGCGCGCAGGTCGTCGAAGATCTTTTCGCACGCCATGCGGTCGGTGTGCGATGCCTTGAACATCCAGCGCTTGACCGGCTCGATGACGACCACGGCGCCGGCGAGCGAGACGAAGGGCACGCCGGCACGCTCGATCAGCGGCGCCACCGGGCGTTGGTGCATGAATCCCCCTGCAGCTTGGGGTAGCGGGCTGGCCAGGCTGTCACTGACCCGGTAGCCTGG
>JBDHRG010000296.1:0-3562 GCA_039807445.1 Candidatus Competibacteraceae bacterium | reverse complement strand
AGCGGCAAGCTGGTCGCGAGCGGCGGCGGCGCGATCGCGCTCGAGCCGGCCGGCGACAACCGCCTGAAGCTGGCGCAACCGCTGCCGAAAGGCGCCAAGGCCGTGATCTCGATCAACCTGCCCGGCAAGGCGCCGATCCAGACTCGGCTCGAGGGCAAGTGAAGTCCGAACGGCGCAACGGCTCCCTCGCCCGGCAGGGTGAGGGGGCGAGTCACGGCAAGCAGCCCAAGGCGATTGACATGAACACCCCTACACGCATCCCTCCGACGCTGGCACTGCTGGCCGCCGGCCTGGGCTGGGCGCTCGCGCTCCCCGCCGGGGCCGCGCAGCACGTGACCGAGCACTGCAGGCAGATGCCGCAGATGGCCGGCTGCGAAGCCTTCCGCCAGTCGGCATCGGCGGCCTCGGCCGCCGTGCTGCCGGGCGAGGGCCTGCCGGCGAAGCCGGCGCTGCCGACGCCGATCGTCGAGTTGGAGGACGGCGACACTTACCGGCTGCGCGCCGAAGTCGTCACCAAGACCGTCGCCGGCGTGCCGCTGCGGCTGTACGCCTACAACGGCTCGGTGCCGGGGCCGCTGCTGAAGGTGCGCCAGGGCGACAAGGCGACGATCGAATTCGACAACGCGATCGACCAGGACACCACGGTGCACTGGCACGGACTGCGGGTCGACTACCGCATGGACGGCGTGCCCGGCGTCGGCCAGCCGCCGGTGCCGCCGGTCGCCCCGGGCGGGCGCTACCGCTACGAGCTGGTGTTCCCCGACGACGGCATGTACTGGTACCACCCGCACCTCCGCGAAGACTTCCAGCAGGACGCCGGGCTGTACGGCAACCTGTGGGTGCTTCCCGCCGACCCGAAGGCCTACGGCTCGGTCGACCGCGAGGTCGCGCTGATCGTCGACGACGTGCTGATCGACGACGGCCGCCAGGTGCCATTCGGCAGGGACGCCGCCGATCACGCGCTGATGGGCCGCTTCGGCAACGTGATGCTGGTCAACGGCGACACCGGCTACCGCCTCGGGGTCAGGGCCGGCGAGACGGTGCGCTTCTACCTGACCAACGCCGCCAACACCCGCACCTTCGCGCTGGGCTTCCCCGGCGTGCGGATCAAGCGCGTCGGCGGCGACGGCGGCCGCTACGAGAAGGAGAGCTTCGTCGACCAGGTGACGCTCGCCCCCAGCGAACGCGCGATCGTCGAAGTGACCTTCGCCCAGGCGGGCAGCTTCCCGCTGGTGCACGCGACGCCGGACAAGCGCTACGAGCTCGGCCGCATCGAGGTCGCCGCCGCCGACGCCAGGCCCGGCGAAACCGCGCTGCGCGAGCACCGCGACGTCCAGGCCGAGATCGCGGCGCTGGTCGGGCGTTTCCTCGACGCACCGCCGTCGCGCGTGCTGTCGATGCGCGTCGACAGGGCAGGCGGGAGCATGGACCACGGCGGCATGGGTCACGCGGCGATGACGGGCGGCGGCCACGGTCCCGCGCCGATCGAGTGGGAAGACGAGATGGGCGCGGCCAACGCCGCCTCGACCTCGGCCGACACGCGCTGGGTGCTGCGCGACGAGGCCGGCGGCGCCGAGAACATGGACGTGAACTGGACGCTGAAGCGCGGCGAGCCGGTCAAGATCCGGCTGCGCAACCCGGCCACGGGCACGCATCCGATGCAGCACCCGATCCACTTCCACGGTCAGCGCTTCGTCGTGCTCACGGTCGACGGCCAGCCGGTCGACAACCGCGTCTGGAAGGACACCGTGCTGGTGCCGAGCGGGTCGGAGGTCGACATCGTGCTCGACCCCACCAACCCGGGCGAGTGGATGGCGCACTGCCACATCGCCGAGCACCTGACGTCGGGGATGATGATCGGCTTCCGCGTCGAGTAGCCGACACGCCCACCCGTCCGGCACGGACGCCGGACGGCACTGCCCCGGGAGATTTCGCGAGCCGCCGCCCCGACGGGTGGCACGAACCATTTCAACGCACCGAGAGGCCTCGCCATGAACGCAGTCGAACGGTTTTCCCGGACCCTCCTCGTCGCCGGTCTGGCCGCGAGCCTGAACGCCGGCGCGCAGCAGGCGCCGCAGGATCACCAGGCTCATCACCCGGACCAGGCCGCCACCGCACCGGCCACGCCCGCCGCCCCTGCGCCGGGCGCGGACCCGATGCTCGAGCGGATGCAGCAGCACCTGGAGAAGATGCAGGCGCTGATGGACAAGCTGCAGACGACGCAGGACCCGGCCGAGCGCCGCAAGCTGATGGCCGAGCACATGCAGGAGATGCGCGAAGGCATGCGCATGATGCAGGGCATGGGGGCTCAGCCCGGCGCAGCCGGCATGGGCATGATGGGCCAGGGCGGCACGATGCCCGGCGCGGCGAGCCCGGGTGGCCAAGGCAGCCCGATGCCCCAGGGCGGCATGATGGGCCAGGGCGGTATGCCCGCCCAGGGCGGCACGATGCCCCAGGGCGGCATGCCCGCCCAAGGCGGCATGATGGGCCAGGGCATGATGGGCGGCGGGATGATGGGGATGATGATGGGCGGCGACATGATGCAGCGCCACACCCGCATGGAGCAGCGCCTCGACGCGATGCAGCGGATGATGGAGCAGATGCTCGAGCATCAGCAGGCGCTCGAAGGCGCAACCAAGCCCTGATACGGATCCCAAAAAATATCGCCGTTTTGCTGGAGGTTCGGGCGACGGAGCGAGGGGGATGTTGCGGAGCGGATTACGCGCGCCGCGGGCGCAGGGACAGCGCGGAGCGGCGCCGTACCTCGGAGGCGTACACGGAGGTACGCCGAGAATGAGCGCAGCGACATCCCCCTCGCTCCGTCGCAATACGCACGGAACTTATCGTGATCCGTATGAGATGAAGTCTCCGGCCGCGCCCCGTGGGGCGCGGTCTTCCCCCGGTCCCTGCGTCCACCCCGGAACACCTGATGAAGCATCTGCTGATCGTCGAGGACGACGAAGCACTCGGCTACGCGCTGGCGCTGCACTTCGAGGAGCGCGGCTACCGCGTGGGTTGCGCGACCAGCGTCGCCGAGGCGCTGGCTGCGCTCGCGACCGCGACGCCGGACGCGGCGCTGCTCGACTACCAGCTCCCCGACGGCACCGGCCTGGCGCTGCTCGAGCGGCTGCGCGCCGAGTTCCCCGGACTGCCGGTGATCATGATGACCGGCGAGCGCGACCTCGAGCTCGCGATCCACGCCGTGCAGGGCGGCGCCTACGACTTCGTCCACAAGCCGGTGCGGATCGAGGAGCTCGAGCAGGCGCTGGCCCGGGCGCTGCGCCACCGCCAGATGCAGCACGAGGCGCCGGCCCCCGCGCCGGCACCCGGCGAAGACGTGATGCTCGGCGCGAGCGCGGCGCTGCTCGCGGTCAGCAAGGAGATCGCGCTGGTCGCCGCGAGCGATGCGCGCGTGCTGATCACCGGCGAGAGCGGCACCGGCAAGGAGATGGTCGCGCGCGCGATCCACCGCCACAGCGGCCGCCCGGGGCCGTTCCTCGCCGTCAACTGCGCGGCGCTGGTCGACACGCTGCTCGAGAGCGAGCTGTTCGGTCACGAGCGC